>NZ_JBFUBW010000060.1:0-25877 GCF_056405555.1 Variovorax sp. P1_G12
ATCCATCTTGGCCAGAGCCTCGTTGACCATCACCCGGATGCGGCGTAGCGGATGATTCGCTGGAACGAAATCGTCCAGCCGTCTCATGGTAAACAAACCTTCGGTGAATGTGTCAGGGCCGCGCATCGGAGCAGGTTTCGTGGGTCTGCGAAGACAACGCCTCAGGCCCACTTTCGGGGGACCATCCGGTGAGGTATTTCAGCAGCCTGCTAGGCTTGCAGCAGATCGACGTCCTGGGCTTCTCGCTCGGTGGCTTCCAGGCGCTGGACCTGACCTGGCGCCATCCGAATCTGGTGCGCAAGCTGATGCTGCTTGGAACCGGCCCGCGGGGCGGCGACCCCGATATGGAACCCAAGGTCTTGACCACGGCGCCACGACCGGTACCGGTGTACGAAGACTTCGAGTACCTGTTCTTCGGCCGGTCCGAGGCCGCCAAACAGGCCGCCCGCGAGTTCTGGGAACGCCGCCACCGGCGCGCCGATCAGGATCCGCCTTCGTCCCACGAAGTGGCCTCTGCGCAGATCGAAGCCAACATGCACTACCTGCCCAAGGTTGCTGAAGACGATCCGTTTGCTTACCTGCGCGGTATCCAGCAGCCGACGTTCATCCTCAACGGCGTGCACGACGTGATGATCCCGACGGTCAATTCTTTTTACATGGCGCGCAACATCCCCAACGCGCAGCTGTTCATCTACCCCGATGCCGGGCACGGCGCGCAGTTCCAGTATCCGCAGCGCTTTCTGCACCACGCCGTGCACTTCCTCGGTGAGTAACGGCAGCCCGGATCCATCGTCCCGAAGCCACCGACCATGCTCAAGTTCAAATTCCTGCTGTGGATGTTCACCCAACTGCTGCAGCGGCAGATCAAGAACAACCCCGACTGCGCACGTTACGTCGCGGGCAAGGAACTGGTGTTCCAGATCCGCACCGACGCGGGTGTCGGCCGCACCTTCGTGATCCGCAATGGCGCCATCCGCTCCGTGGCCGGGCTCGTGGACCAGCCGCGCTTCACCTTCAGCTTCAAGGATGCCGGCAAAGGCTTCTCGATCCTTTCGGCCAAGGACAGTCCGGCCGCTTTCCTGAGAGGCCTGGGCAGCAAGGACTTGACCATCAGCGGCAATTTCCTGGAGGTGATGTGGTTCCAGGGCCTGACGGCATTCCTGCAGCCGCCGAAGGCCGTCTCCCCTTATGACCGCACCACGTTCTGAGCCACCCATGGAAGCCGATCTGTTGAACCAACCCCTTCGACTTCCCAATGGCAGCGTGCTGCGCAACCGGCTCGCCAAGGCGGCCATGAGCGAGGCGCTGGGCACCTACGACAATCGTCCGACCTCCGACCTGGTGCAGTTGTACCGACGCTGGGGCGCCTCGGGCCTGGGACTGATCATGACGGGCAACGTGATGATTGACCGCCGCGCATTGGGCGAGCCTGGCAACGTCGTCATCGAGGACGAGTCGGACTTGGCTGTCCTGCGCCAGTGGACACAAGCTGCGACTGAGCAAGGGGCGGCCATCTGGGCCCAGCTCAACCATCCGGGCAAACAGTCGACCAAGGGGCTGAATGCGTTCAACCTCGCGCCCTCGGCCGTTCCTTTCCGCGAGGACATGGCTGCCTTCTTCGAGACACCACGCGAAGCCACGACGGGCGAGATCGAGGACGTCATCGAACGCTTCGGCCGCAGTGCGGCGATCTGCAAGAAGGCTGGCTTCAGCGGCGTGGAGATCCACGGTGCGCACGGTTACCTGATCAACCAGTTCCTCTCCCCCCACCACAACCGCCGCACCGATGAGTGGGGCGGCAGCCCCCAGAAGCGGCAGCGCTTCGTACTCGCCGTCTATGCGGAGATCCGCCGTCAGGTCGGTCCGGAGTTCGCGGTGGGCATCAAGCTCAACTCGGCCGACTTCCAGCACGGAGGCTTTACCGAGGAAGAGTCACTCGAGACGATCCGCGAGTTGGCCGACGCGGGCATCGACCTGGTCGAGATCTCTGGCGGCACCTACGAGGCACCCGCCATGAGCGGTGCGATGCAGGAAGCAAAGAAGGCTTCCACCGTGGCCCGCGAAGCCTACTTCCTCGAGTTTGCCGGCAAGGTGCGCGCCGCCGTAAAGGTGCCGCTGATGGTCACGGGCGGCTTTCGCACGGCCGCCGGCATGAACGCGGCCCTGCGCTCCGGCGCGCTCGATCTCGTGGGCCTCGCGCGACTGCTGGCGATCGACCCCGACGCGCCAGCCGCCCTGCTCCAATCGCGGGACAGCCTCCAGCAGGTGCGCCCCATCAGCACCGGCATCAAGGCGGTCGATCGCATGGGGATCATGGAGGTGCTCTGGTACACGCGCCAGCTCAAGCGCATTGCAAGAGGCAAGGCGCCACGTTCCGACGAAGGTGGGCTGCCGGCATTCCTGAAGTCCGCGCTCAACAACGGCTGGGGCACCTTTCGCACGCGGCGCCTGCGGGTGCGTACTTTAGTGCCAAGGGATTGAGATCAGAACTCATCGCTGGTGAACGCCATATGAAACGATCCACAATCCGATCCAAGGAAGCCACACACGAGCGCATCGTCGAAGCTGGCGCACGCGCGATCCGCCGCTGTGGCTATGACGGCATCGGCATTGCCGACATCATGAAGCAGGCCGGCCTCACCCACGGCGGGTTCTATGCGCATTTCGCCTCGCGCGAGGCCATGCTGGCCGAATTGGCGGATCGCGCAGGTGCCGAGGCCATCGCCACCTTCTTGCGCATCACGGCCGCAGTGCCTGCCGAGCGATCCTCGCAGGCACTGGTCCGCGCGTATCTGTCAGAAGATCATGTGAAGAACCCGGAGGTCGGCTGCCCGGTCGCCGCCCTGGGAACGGAGATGCCACGTCAGGCGCCGGCGGTGCGGCGCGCAATCACGCGCCGCATCAAAGACATGATCGACGTCGTTTCCCGCCAATCGGCCGACCGGGGCCAGCCCGGTGCGCACGAGCGCGCCCTGGCGACTGCCGCCACGATTGGGGCGGTGGTACTGGCGCGCGCGGTCGACGAAGAACCTCTGTCCAAATCGGTGCTGGAGGCGGCGCGAAAGCATCTCGCCCCTGGGGAGGATTGAGTTTGCATCCGCCCTTTTTTTGCGCGTCAGCATGATGCTCAACATATGAAACCCCTAACCTCAAAGGAGAAGTGAACATGACCTTCAAGGCGCTGCTGGCCACCAAGACCGGCGAAGTGATTTCCACGGCCTTGGTCGACTTCAACGAAGCCGACCTCATGCCGGGCGACGTCACCGTCGCGATCGACTATTCGACGGTGAACTACAAGGACGCGATGGCTGTCAGCGGCCGGTCACCGGTCATTCGCCAGTTTCCGCTGATTCCGGGCATCGACTTTGCCGGTACTGTCGAGACCTCGACCTACCCCGGCATCGTGGCCGGCGACCGCGTGCTGGCCAACGGGAGGGGGCTGAGCCAGACCCACCACGGCGGCTTCGCCCAGAAGGCGCGGGTGAGCGGCGACTGGCTGGTCAAGATCCCGGAGGTCTTTTCGAGCCGGGATGCCATGGCCATCGGCACGGCTGGGTACACCGCGATGCTGTCCGTGCTGGCGCTGGAACATGGCGGCCTAACGCCGGAGCGCGGCGACATCCTGGTGACCGGCGCTAACGGCGGCGCCGGCTCGGTGGCGATCGCCCTGCTCTCCAAGCTCGGCTATCGGGTGATCGCGTCCACTGGTCGTCTCGAGGAAGCCGATTACCTATGCGCTCTTGGTGCGGCTGACATCATCGACCGCCACACCCTGAGCGAACCCGGCGCACCGATCTCCAAGGAGCGCTGGGCCGGAGCCATTGATTCGGTCGGTAGCCATACGCTGGCCAACGTGCTGGCGCAGACCCAGTATCGCGGGGTGGTCGCGGCTTTCGGTCTGGCCCAGGGCGCGGATCTGCCTGCTTCGGTCCTACCCTTCATCCTGCGCAACGTCACCCTTGCCGGCATCGACTCGGTCAATGCGCCGCAGCACGTGCGCCTACAGGCCTGGTCACGGCTGGCCAGCGATCTGGAACTGGACAAGCTCGCACGCACGACCCAGGTAATCGGCCTGGCCGAAGTGACTGGCATCGCCGACCGGGTACTCGCCGGAAAAGTCCAGGGGCGCACCATCGTCGATGTGAACGGGTAACCATCAGTTCGGCGGCCATGCGCTCCTCATGATTTTTCGCTCCGCATAAGACACATGGAATAGACAATGACCAACGCCGACAAACAACGGGGGGCGGGCAGCTTTTACGCCAACGCCCCCACCCGATCGATCAACGTCGAGGGGACGGTGTTCGCATACCGTGACCTGGGGCCGCGCGATGGCGTGCCACTGATCCTGCTCAACCACTGGGGCGCGGTACTGGACAACTTCGACCCGCGGATCGTTGATGGCCTTGCCCGCAGGCATCGCGTCATCGCCACCGACTACCGGGGCATCGGCGCATCAGGCGGAACCGCGCCCGTGACCATCGATGCCATGGCGCGTGATGCCATCGCGCTGGTCCACGCGCTCGGCTTCAAGAAAATTGATCTGCTCGGCTTCTCCCTCGGAGGCTTCGTGGCGCAGGACATCACGTTGAAAGCCCCTGACCTGGTGCGCCGACTCATCCTGACCGGCACGGGGCCCGCAGGCGGCAAGGGCATTGACGAGGTCGGGGCGATCTCCTGGCCGCTGATGATCAAGGGCTTGCTGACGCTGCGGGATCCGAAGACTTACCTGTTCTTCACGTCCTCACCCAATGGTCGCCAAGCCGCGAAGGCCTTCCTGGAGCGACTGAAAGAGCGCAAGGCGGATCGGGACAAGGGGCCGACGCCCAGCGCCTTCTTGCGACAGTTGAAAGCAATCAAGGCCTGGGGCCGGCAGGCACCCCAGGATCTGGGCAGCATCCGCATTCCGGTGCTGATCGCCAATGGCGACAACGACATCATGGTGCCCACCGTGAACAGCAACGACATGGCGCGCCGCATTGCGGGATCGAAACTGATCATCTACGAAGACGCCGGGCATGGCGGGATCTTCCAGTACCACAGCGCGTTCGTTCCAGAGGCGCTGTCCCTTCTCAATGCTGAAACGATCCAATACAACGCATCAGTTCAAGGCACGCTTGTGCGATGACGCAAGCACGGCCACTTTCATCAACAGAATGGAGACGAAGAAATGAATCAGCCAACTGCAGTCGTGTTCGGCGTGGGATCGGTGCGCGGCGTCGGCGGTGCCGTCTGCAAGCGCTTCGCGCGCGAGGGGTACCACGTCATCGTGGCAGGGCGTACCTCGGCCAAGATCGAGGCGGTGGTTGCCGAGATCACCGCGTCGGGCGTTGGCAGTGCCGAAGCGCTTCGGACGGACGTGACCGACGAAGCACAGGTGATCGCCGCGTTCGACCGCGCGATGAACCCGGGGCCGGGTCGCGCGCCAGCGGATGTCGTCGTCTCCAACGCGGGCAACAACGCCGTCATCGATTTCACGCAGTTGACCGCTGCGCAGTTCGAGGATTTCTGGCGCGTCGGCTGCTACTCCGGCTTCCTGGTCGGTCGCGAGGCCGCACGCCGGCTCGTTCCATTGGGGCGCGGCACGGTGATCTTTACGGGCGCCTCCGGCAGCCTGCGCGGCAAGCCCGGCTACGCCCACTTCGCAGCCGCCAAGGCGGGGCTGCGCATGATCGCGCAAAGCATGGCTCGCGAGTACGGTCCGAAGGGGATCCACGTCGCGCATGTCGTCATCGACGGTGGCATCCTCGGCGACCGGCTTCAGAGCGCCTTTCCAGCAAGGGTGGAGCGTGCCGGTGCGGAAGGACTCCTCGGCTATGACGCCATCGCCGAGAACTACTGGATGCTGCACCGGCAGCCGACATCGGCGTGGACGCAGGAGCTTGACCTGCGGCCGTTCAAGGAGAACTGGTAACACTGTCGACTCGAGCGCCAAGGCTCAAGAGTTCACCCTGCGGGCAGCCCCCGAAACCCATCATTCAACAACTCTGGAGAACAGCGCTCTCATGAAAACATTCATCATCGACCGCTATGGAAAGAAAGAAGCTGGCCGCATCGGCGAAATGCCCGAACCGGAGGTGCGGGACGATGACGTTCTGATCCAGATCCACGCGGCGAGCGTCAATGCTCTGGACACGAAGATCAAGAGCGGCGAATTCAAACTGATTCTTCCCTACCGCCTCCCCCTTATTCTGGGCAACGACGTAGCCGGTACAGTCGTGCGGGTCGGCGCTCGCGTTCGCAGCTTCAAGCCCGGCGACGAGGTCTATGCGCGCCCCGACGATGATCGCATCGGCACCTTCGCCGAGTTCATTGCCGTCAAGGAATCGTCGCTGGCGCTGAAACCCAGGAATCTCAGCATGCTTGAGGCCGCCTCCCTTCCCCTGGTGGCGCTGACCGCCTGGCAGACGCTGGTGGAAACCGCCAAGCTGAAAAAGGGGCAGAAGGTGCTGATCCCTGCCGGCTCCGGCGGCGTCGGCACCATCGCCATCCAGCTGGCCAAGCATCTCGGGGCGTTCGTGGCCACGACCACCAGTACGGCCAACATCGACTGGGTGAAGGCATTGGGCGCGGACGTCGTCATCGACTACAAGCAGCAGGACTTCGCCACCGTGCTTCGTGACTACGACGTGGTGCTGAACAGCCTCGGCAATGACGAGCTGAAGAAGTCCCTGCAGATTCTCAAGCCGGGCGGGCATCTCCGCAGCTGCGCGAGGACTGGCTTGGCCGCTCCAACAGGTGCTGCGCCTGCTGAGTTTCGGCATCAGGAACAAAGCGAAGAAGAAAGGGGGCCAATACACCTTCGTCTTCATGCGGGCCGATGGGGCGCAGCTGCGCGAGATCACGTCCCTCGTCGAATCAGGCGCCATCCGCCCGGTCGTCGATAAAGTGTTCCCGTTTCAGGACACCCACCAAGCATTGGCCTACGTCGACAGCGGACGCGCCAAGGGCAAGGTCGTGGTGCAAGTGATCTAGCTGCCTCGCATGCCTCCGCCAGCGTCTTCGATCAAGCCCTTTTTCAGGCTGGTCACGCCATCGTATGGCCGACGCGCGCACCTCGCAGGTTTTGGAGTTCCTTGGCCGATCTACACGACAAGGAGAACGATTTGAGTACACAAACAACCGGCAGCATTGGCAAGCGCGCGCTGGTGACCGGCGCATCCAGCGGCATTGGCGCGGCCATCGCGCGTGAGCTCGCGGCGCTCGGCGTTGATCTCGTGCTGACGGCTCGGCGCCGCGACGCACTCGATGCGGTCGCCGCAAGCTGCAAAGGCGTGAAGGTCGAGATCGTCATCGCAGATTTGGGTAAGCCCGATGCCGCGCGCACGCTGTGGGATGCCGCAACCGCCGGCGGCCCGATCGACATCCTGATCAACAACGCCGGGTTCGGCTACTTCCGCCGGTTCGACGAGGTCGACTGGACGCGCGACGCAGAGCTGGTCCAACTCAACATGACCTCGCTCGTCGCGCTCGCGCGGTGCTTCGTCGACGCGCGCAAGGCAGGCACCAGACCCGCGCACATGGTGAACATCGCGTCTACCGGCGCGTACCAGTCTGTACCGAACATGGCGCTGTACGCCGCGTCGAAGGCTTTCGTCCGCAACTTCAGCGAGGGCCTGCACGACGAGCACCGCGGCACGCCGCTGTCGGTGACCTGCATCTGCCCTGGCGGCACTGAAACCGCGTTCCACGCCGCGTCCGGAGGTGGCGACTACTCGTGGATCGCGAACGCGTCGACGAAAAGCGCGGAGTTCGTGGCGCACGCCGCGATCCGCGCGATGCTGCGCGGCAAGCGCACGGTGGTGCCCGGCCTGTTCAACAAGCTGTCGTGCTTCGGCGTGCGTTTCTTGACGCGGCGGTTCGCGTCGCGGGTTGCGTCTCAAGTGCTCGGCAAGCCGCGGTTGGCGCTGCCGGCGCGAAGAGTGACTTGAGAGAAGCAGGCAACTAACAAAGTGAGCGGATCGCCTGAGGCAAGGCAGCCACGGCGTTCGTCGGGCCCATCAGAAGAAGCCAGAAATGCGACATTTCAACTTCGCTGGCGCTGCGACATTTGAAAGCAGCGTTGACAACGCATCGCCTTCGGATCGCATTGGCGAACGGACTGCGCCACTTCATTCGAATTTCACCGGATTGATGTTGAATTCGGCAGCCATGGAGATGCCCGGCGAGAAGGCTGCCTCGGTCGCGTTTTGCGGGCGATGTGCCCGAGCACCATCCGCTTTCGATCAACCGCTTCGCCGCGCTCCATGCGCGGGTCAACCGGCGCCTCCTCAGGAGCAATCGGCCGCTTCGCAACGAACAGGTCGTGCGCATCGCCCGCGAGGGCTGGCCCGATGCTTCCCCACTTTCTTCGATGGGCGCAGACCTGGATTCTGCTTTCGGCCGGAGATTGATCTTTCGGTAGTCACAACCCGCGCAGGTATTCGGTGGCCACCGTCACGCAGTGCTCGAAGCTCGGGGTGTATTCCAGCGTGGCGATGGCATCGAATCCGGCGCGCAGGCTGGGATGTGGATCCTGAATCTGCGCCAGGAAGGCTTGCCGGTGGCGCAGCAGGAACGATCTGGCATGCGCCAGTTCCTGCGGCTCGCGTTCGGCCACTAAGGCCAGGTCGAACAGGTCCCGCGCCGTAGCGCGGTCGCCACGGTGGTACATCTTCTTCGCAATGATCTCGGCAGCCGTCTCCACCTTGACGAGGCGGCCACCAATGTCCCATTCCTCCCAAGCATCGTCCAACAGATTGGGGGCGGCCACGAAATCGATCTCACCYTCCTCGAATTGGAGCTTGACGAAAGAGCCCGCCATTTCAACGTAATCGGCCGTCAAGTCCGCCGCCGCGTCGCTCAGCCTAGGCGTGACAAAGCCGAGGTACTGGGGATCCGGGACGAAGATGTCGATGTCCTTGCTCAGACGGTGTCGGTAGCGAAACATCAGCACGGTGCCGCCACCGAACGTCCAGAACGGGTCGCTGAGCCCGCCGTGCCTGCTGATCTCGTCGATCAGCACCAGCGCCCGGGGAAACAGTGCCTCCCAGGCCCCACCGGGCAACTGCACCTTCATGCCCACAGTCCCTGGCGGTGCACGGACAGCGCCTTGGCGAGCTTCGCCACGTTGCGCCATACCTGCCGTGGCGACACATGCGCCCTTGAAGCCGCTTCCTCCACCGCCATCACGACGATCGGCACCGGGGCCTCGTCGAGCAGATGGGTCAAGTGCGCGGCGAATGGCGTGGGAACGGCACCGCTGGCCAAGGCCTGGCCCAGGGTTTCAGGAGCCAGCTCGCGCGCGTAGCTGACGCTCGCTGTCTTGGCCGCCATCCACAGACCGCGCTTCTTGTCGCGGGCCTGCGTGGATGGCTCAGGCGTGTCCAGGCCCAGGACCGCCAACACCTGCGCGACCCGGTTGACGCCGAGATCGTTCAAGGTTCCGTTCTCCAGTCCCACCAGCGTCTGGCGCGACAGGCCGCTCAGGTGCGCGAGCTGCACCTGCGACAAGCCCAGATCCATGCGCCGGATCCGGACTGCATGGCCGATATCCATCAGGTTCATGGTAGGTCAACAGTTCAAAATATGTCTGATATTTTGGACATTCTAGATGTTTCACACGTCAGCGCCAAGCCGCTCGCCGACTGCGCAACTGCCACTGCAAACCGACGGGGCGCGCCGGCGCTGCCGGAGGCAAGTGCGGCCCGGTCGCTCCGACGGACCTCTTCCTGTCCATGCTGAAACCGCCCTGGCTCTGCCAACGCACGCCTGTCCAGGTGTTCCCAAGCAACCTCGGGCGTCGCAGTCGGAGACCCGCCTCCCCGTCTTCGCAGCCGCCGGCTGCTCTTTCGACTCGCGCATGCAGCTGGGCCCAGACTTCCTGGCTGGACCACACGAAACGCCGGAACCGGCAATAGCGCAAACGTGGCCACGAACAGGCGCGGCTTGCGGAAGCGCTCGGTGCCCTTCACGCGCGTGGGCGCGCCCTCGCCGTAGTCGACCTGCATCGCCTCGCCGGGTTGGGACGACATCGGGGCTGAACACAGAGGGCGTCTCCCGTTCCGGGACCAGGCCGAGCAGCGCTTGCGCGAATTCGTCGACGGCAAAGCCAAGAAACTGCAGGACAACCAGGCTGGACACCATGAGTACCACCGATCTGTTCACCGTCAGCGATGCCGAGCGCGAACGCGCGGCCGCCCACGCCAAGTCCGCCGCCGCCGAAGCGGCAAGAATCCCCGACATTCCTTCGGACACGCCGCTGCGCCCGATCCGCAAGGTGGCCGTGATCGGCGCTGGCACCATGGGCGGCGGCATCGCAATGTCGCTTGCCAACATCGGCATTCCCGTCACGCTGATCGACGCCACCCCCCAGGGGTTGGAGCGCGGCCTCCAGCGCGTGAAGGACAACTACGACGGCAGCGTCTCGCGCGGCAAGCTCGGCCCGACCGAAAGGGAACAGCGCCTGGCGCTGATCACGGGCTCGCTTCAGATCGCCGACGTGCGGGAGGCCGACATGGTGATCGAGGCCGTGTTCGAAGACATGGGCCTCAAGCAGGGCATCTTCCGTGAACTCGACGCCCTGGCCAAGCCAGGCGCCATCCTCGCCACCAACACATCGGGCCCCGATGTGGACGAGATCGCGGCCGCGACCACACGTCCCCAGGATGTTGTGGGCGCCCATTTCTTCAGCCCCGCGCATGTAATGAAACTGCTGGAGGTGGTGCGCGCAGCGAAAACCGAACCCGATGTGGTCGCCACGTTGATGGACCTCGGCCGGCGCATGGGCAAGGTCGCAGTGCTGGCACGCATCTACCCGGGCTTCATCGGCAATGCGCTGTTTCGCAACTACACGCGCGAGGCGCACTTCCTGGTGGAAGACGGCGCACTGCCGCACGAGGTGGACGCCGCGCTGAAGAAATTCGGCTACGCCATGGGCATCTTCGCCGTGCATGACATGGCCGGCAACGATGTCGGCTACCAGACGCGCAAGGCCCAGATCGCCACCCGCGCGGGCGATCGGCGCTGGAACGACCTGATCCTCAAACTGTGCGACCTGGGCCGCTTCGGCCAGAAGAGCGGCAAGGGCTGGTACCGGTACGCGTCGGGCGACCGCAGCCCGCAGCGCGATCCCGAGGTGGAACAGTTCATCGTCGAGGAATCCGCACGCATGGGCATCGAGCGCCGGCCAATGACCGAAGACGAGATCATCAAGCGCTGCCTCTACGGCATGATCAACGAAGGTGCGAAGCTGCTCGAACAGGGCATCGCGCTGCGTCCGGGCGACATCGACATCACCTACCTCACGGGCTACGGCTTTCTGGGCCACCATGGCGGCCCGATGTACCTGGCCGACCGCATCGGGCTGGACCACGTGCTGGCCGACATCCGGCGCTTCCATGCGCAGGACGGGTTCTGGTGGACGCCCGCGCCGTTGCTGGAGAAGCTGGCGCGCGAAGGCAGATCCTTTGCCGACCTGCAGGTGGCTGGCTGAATAGACCGGGAACCTCAACCATGGATCTCGGAATTCAGGGAAGACGAGCGATCGTCTGCGCGTCCTCGCAGGGACTCGGCCATGCCTGCGCCCTGGCGCTCGCGCAGGAAGGCTGCGAAATCTTCATCAACGGGCGCGACGCCGACAAGCTCGAGCGCGCGGCCGAAGCATTGCGGCACGCCACGGGAGCCTCAGTCACGCCCGTGCGGGCGGACCTCGACACCGAGGCCGGCCGTGCGGCCCTGCTCGCCGCCTGCCCTGCACCGGACATCCTGGTCAACAACAACGCAGGGCCATCGCCCGGGCAGTTGGCCGATTGGGACCATCCCGCCTGGATCGGTGCGCTGGAAAGCAACCTGCTCGCCGCCGCACTGCTCATGCGCGACACGATCCCCGGCATGCGCGCGCGCAAGTTCGGGCGCATCGTCAACATCACCTCGGCCATGGTGAAGTCACCGCATCCGGCCATGGGGCTGTCCACGGCCGCGCGCGCCGGCCTGACGGCGCTGTCCAAGGCGCTGTCGCGGGAGGCCATCATCGACAACGTCACCATCAACAACCTGCTGCCCGAGCGCTTCGACACACCGCGCCAGGAATTCATGGCGCATCGGCTGATGCATGAACAAGGCATCACCCGCGACGAGGCACGGCGGCTCATCGCCGACACCTTGCCGGCCAAGCGTCTTGGCGATCCCGCCGAATTCGGAGCCGCCTGTGCCTTCCTCTGCGGTCGTCTGGCTGGCCTCATGACCGGACAGAACCTGCAACTGGACGGCGGGGCCTACGGCGGACTGGTCTAGCGACGGAATCCGTGACTCCGTCACTTTTGACGGCAGCGACCCTATCAGGACCTGTTCACGCTCTTTCCGGGCTCGCGAAGCCGGTATCGAAGGTCGGCCGCACCTCCAGCGGCCGCGGGATCAGCCCCACCTGGTGGTAGAAGTCCGCGGTGCGCTGCTGGTCGGCGATCACCTTGGCGTCGATCGGCACCCACTGCTGCTGGCGCCGCTCGAACTGCAGCTTCGCGGCCTCGGGCGGAATGCCGATGATCTTCGCCAGCGTGGCCGAGAACGCGTCGACATTGCGGTACGACCAGTCCTGGGCCTTGACCACGCGCCGCAGGAAGTCCTGCAGCACCGGTCGCTTGGCCGCGATCGCGGCATCGGTCGCGGCCAGGTAGCTCAGGCCGGGCAACAGCCCGCGCCCGCTCACCAGCACCCGCGCATGCCCGCTCGTTTCCGCCAGGGCGGTGTAGGGCTCCCAGGTGGCCCAGGCGTCGACGGCGCCCTGGGTCAGGGCCAGCTTGGCATCGGCCGGGGCGAGGAAGCGCAGGGTCACGTCCTGCGGCTTCAATCCGGCGGCGGTGATGGCCTTCAGCGTGACGTAGTGGCCGATCGAGCCGCGGTTGGTCGCCACGCTCTTGCCCTTGAGATCGGCGGCGGACTTCAGCGGCGAATCGGGGCGCACGAGCACGGCGGTGCCGTAGGCGTCGGACCGGTTCGCACCGATCGCCTTGATGCGCGTGCCGGCTGCCAGCGCGAAGACCAGCGGCGCGTCACCGATCGGGCCCGAGTCCACGGCCCCCGCATGGAGCGCCTCGGCCAGCGGCGCGGCGGCCGGGAACTCCGACCACTGGATGTCATAGCCCAGGCTCTCCAGTCCGCCCGCGGCCTCGAGCAGCGCGCGCAGCCCGCCTTTCTGGTCGCCGGCCTTGAGCACGGGGCGCGACTGGGCGCGCAGCACGGCGGCCGGCAAGGCCAGCGCCGCAGCGGCCGCCAGCGAATGGGTGATGAACTGACGGCGCGGTGCGCAACTCATGAAGAACTCCTCGAGGTTGAAAGCGAATGAAGGAACTCAATGGACGAAGCCGCCCTTGAGGAAGCGCACCGGCTCGGCGTCCATGCGCGCGATGAGCGCGCCGAGGCTGTCGTCCGGCGGCACGGCCGGCACGCCGCCGTCGCCGGCATCGGTGCGGCACAGCAGATCGTCTTGCGACCAGGCCGCCTGACCCGGTGAACCGAGCGCGCGCAGCCAGCCGTCGCGATCGACCAGCCACTGCGTGCCGGCCAGCCGGTCGGTGCCGGCGATCAACGAGAACGCGTTCCAGGCGGCCGTGGACTCGGCGATGCATTCGGCGCCGGCGCCCGACGCCGTCTCGTCCTCGCGGCGCAGCAGCACCGTGACCACACGCGGGTCCTCGCGCAGCGCGGCCTGAGGCGTGCCGGCCGCCACGATGCGCAAGCGCTGGCCGCGCCAGCTCGCCAGCCGGCGCGGCGCCCGGCCTGCGCACCGCACCTCGACATCGGGCAGGCCGACGGGGCCTGCCCAGGCCCCGGTCGCGCGCAGGCTCTGGCCGGCAGCCTGGGCCTTCATGAAGTCGATCAGCGCCCAGGCCTCGCCGTCGCCGAGCTGCGCAAAGGCCGGCATGGTCGCGGCACCGTGGCGATCTTTCATGCCGTGCAGCAGGTGCCAGAGCAGCTCGCCATCGGCGCGCCGCCAGAGCAGCGGGCCGGCCAGGTCCGGCGGCCAGACCGGCTGGGCCGCGGCGAGCGGGCCCCGGCCGCGCCCGTCGACGCCATGGCAGGCGGCGCAGTGCCGCGCATGGAGTTCGCCGCCGCGTGCCATCGAAGCCACGTCGAACCCGGTCGGCGACCGGTGAAAGCTCGTTGGAACCGCAGGCACGAACAGCACCGCGGCCTGCGGCCACGGCGCGGCGACGAGCAGCAGCGGCACCGCCGCAATGAAGAACCAGCGCGGCTGGCGCCAGAGCCCCGCGAGCAGCAGCGCCAGCGCCGCCAGCGCCAGCACGAGCAGGGTCAGGGCCAGGCGCCTGGCCTGTCCGGCGTCGATCAGCAGGTTCTCGCCCGACAGCCGCAGCGCCCAGGGCCAGGCGGCCTGGCCATGGCTCGTTCCGGCCAGGCCGGCCCAGGCCAGCAGCCCGAGCAGGCCTTCCTGCGCCCTCTGCAGCCACCCGACCAGCGGTTCCAGCCACGCGGCATCCGGTGTGCGGACCACCGTGGTGTCACCAGGTCGCGTCGAGGCCGAGGTGCCGCAGCGCCTCGTGCCGCAGCGCCGCCAGCCGCGGGTGGCCGCGATGCCGCGGGTACGGCAGGTCGACCACCAGCTCCGCCGTGATGCGCGCCGGCCGGTCGCTCAGCACGATCACGCGGTTGGCGAGGAACAGCGCCTCTTCCACGTCATGCGTGACCAGCAGCGCCGAGAAGCCGGCACGCTGCCACAGGTTCACCAGCTCGCTTTGCATGGCGATGCGCGTCAGCGAGTCCAGCTTGCCCAGCGGCTCGTCGAGCACCAGCAACTGCGGATCGTTGACCAGCGCGCGCGCCAGCGCCACCCGCTGCGCCATGCCGCCCGACAGTTGGTGCGGAAAGCTCTTCGCGAAGTCGCCGAGGCCGACCAGCGCGAGCGCGTCGTCGACGCGCCGGCGCTGCGTCTTCAGCAGCCCGCGCGCCTGCAGGCCCAGTGCCACGTTGTCCCAGACGCTGCGCCAGGGGTAGAGCGTCGGGTCCTGGAAGACGACGATGCGCGAGGGATCGGGCCGTGCGATCGGCACGTCGTCCTGCGTGATGCGGCCGGTGGTCGCAGGCTCGAGTCCGGCCACCAGCCGCAGCAGCGTCGACTTGCCGCAGCCGCTGGGCCCGAGCAGCGCGACGAACTCGCCCGCACGCACTTGCAGGTCGATGCCGTCGAGCACCTGCAGCACGCCGCCCTGCTGCCTGAACCAGTGGCTAACCGCCTGGATGTCGATGCGCGCGCCGGCCTGCGCGACGGTGGCGGCGCTCACCATTTGACGGTCCCCTTCTGCCATGACAGCGCACGGTCGCGCACCTTGAACAGCAGCGTGATCAAGCCCGAGCACAGCACCGCCATCACCAGCAGCGCCGCATACATGTTCGGGTAGGCGGCCCAGCCCTGGGCCCACTGCAGGTACCAGCCGAGGCCGGCCTTGACGCCCATCATCTCGGCCGTCACGAGGACCGAGAAGGAGGCCCCCAGCCCCATGAACAGGCCGACGAAGACCTGCGGCAGCGCCGCCGGCACCGCGACCCGCAGCACCAGGAACCACTCCGGCGCGCCCAGCGTGCGCGCCACGTCGTAGTAGCTCTTGTTCACCGAGGCCACCCCCGACCAGGTCAGCACCGCCACCGGGAAGAAGGTGGCGAGCCCGACCAGGAACACGGCCGCGGCATAGCTCGATGGCGCGAAGAAGAAGGCCAGCGGCAGCAGCGCCGAGGCCGGCACCGGACCGAGGAAGCGCAGCACCGGATGCACCCAGTAGCCGGCGATGCGCGACCAGCCGATCCACACACCCGTGGCGAAGCCGACCCCCGCGCCCAGCACGAAGCCGTGCGCGAGCAGGCGCAGCGAATGCGCGGTCGAGAGGCCGAGCCGGCTCCAGTCCTCGACGGCGACATCGAGCAGGCTCTGCGGCGGCGCGAAGAAGGGCGGCGGCAGCAGGCCCATCTTGGCCGTCAGCGCTTCCCAGAGCGCGAGCAGCAGCGGCGCGGCGATGAGCCACTGCCCGGCCGGGCGCAGCTGGCGGCCGATCCGTCCGGCGCGGGCGCCGAGCAAGGCCAGCACCCCGAGAGCGACGGCGACGGCGATCGCGCCGATGCCGAACTCCTGCGTGAAGTTCCAGTCGCTGAAGCCGACCTCGCGGTTGGGCCAATAGACGGTCAGCACGCCGAGCGCCAGCCATGCGGCGGCTGCGACGAGGCCGGTGCGCCAGACGCCGGTCACGGCGGGCTCGTCCAGCACGGCGGGCGTGGCAACGGGCCGCGCGTCGCGCCGGGCCGGCAGGCGCGCCGGCGCCGCCTGAGGCCGCGGCGCGCCGAGGATGTTCTCGGCGGTCGTCATGCCAGCACGTCCACCGACACGTGGTTGGCCAGCCGCGCCGGATCGGTGCTCGACTTCAGCACGCCGACCGAGCGGAAGTCGCGGGCATAGAACTCGACCTCGTCGCGCAGGTTCTTGCCGACCGGGTGATGCGCGTGCGTCAGCGTTCCGAGCAGCGCCTGCAAGTCCTCGACCGGCACCTTCGGCGAATACTTCGCGAACAGCTTGGCCGACTCGTTCGGGTTCTCGGCCACGAAGTCCGAGGCCTGCACGATGGCGCGCACCAGCGCCGCCACCACCGGCTTCTCCTTGCGCACCAGTTCGCCGCGGGCGCCGACGATGCAGCAGACCTTGTCCTTGTACTCGCCGGAGAGATTCGATGCGAGTTCCTGGTAGCGCCCCTTGTTGCGCTTCTCGATCAGGTAGAGCGTCGGGTCGCCGTCGGCGATCGCCTGGATCTCGCCCTTGTTGACCGCGATGTCCAGCAGGTCGGCCGGGTACTGGCGCCAGGTGACGTCGCGGTCGGCATCGATGCCGTTCTTCTTGAGCAGGATCGAGAAGAAGTTCTTGCCCGGGCTCGCGATGTCCGACACGCCGATGGTCTTGCCCTTGAGCTTCTGGAGATCCGTGACGCCGGCCTCCTTGACGCCCACCAGGCGCACGCAGCCGCCGTGCGAGCTGCCGACGATCTTGACGTCGAAGCCCGATTCGAGCGGCTTCAGCCAACGGTGGATCATGCCGACCGCCGCATCGGCCTTGGCGGTGGCGAGCGATTCGAGCAGCTGGTCGGTCGATCCCGTGTAGTTGATCAAGTCGACCTGCAGCCCGTTCTTCTCGAAGATGCCGCGCTCCTGCGCCACCACCACGGGCGAGAGGCAGAAGGCGGAGGCGTTCCACGCGAACGTCAGCTTGCGTTGCTGCGACCAGGCGCGAGTGGCGATCAGGCCGCTGGAGGCGACGACGGCAGCGGCACCGCCGACACGCAGCACGCGGCGTCGGGAGAAGGAAGGGTTGTTCATGTTGTGGTTCCGGTTCAGTCAAGCAGTTCGGGCTCGGCCTCGACCAGTCCTTCGTAGAGGCTCTCGAACGCATGCAGCGCGCCCTCGGGGCCGCCGATCTGCTGGTGGGTGTGGCGCGCCACCGCATCGTCGATCGGCTGCGGCGTGCTGCCGGCCGCCTCGGCCAGCAGTTGCGTGTGGCAGGCGTTGTCGAGCGCGATGTACCACCAGGCAGCGGCTTCCACGCTCGGGCCGGCGCTCAGGATGCCGTGGTTCTTGAGGATCGCGCCCTTGCGCCCGCCCAGCGCCCTGGCGATGCGCAGCCCCTCGCTCTCGTCGACCACCATGCCCGTGAAGTCGTCGAAGAGCGCGTGGTCGTCGTGGAACACGCAGGCGTCCTGCGTCAGCGTGTCGAGCTTGCGGCCCAGGGTCGACCATGCCTTGCCGAAGGTCGAATGCGTGTGCGCGGCCGCGATGATCTGCGGGTTGTGTTCGTGGATCGCGGCATGGATCGCGAAGGCCGCCTTGTTCAGCGGGCGCTCGCCGACCACGGTCTCGCCCGCGGCGTTGACCAGCAGCAGGTCCGAC
The DNA here is from genome assembly GCF_056405555.1 of Variovorax sp. P1_G12. NCBI lineage: Bacteria > Pseudomonadati > Pseudomonadota > Betaproteobacteria > Burkholderiales > Comamonadaceae > Variovorax > Variovorax sp. P1_G12. The sequence continues at coordinate 17,914 of NZ_JBFUBW010000060.1, forward strand.
ACCTTGATGCGCGAGAAATGCACGCCCAGCGGATTGACCCAGAAGTGGTCCGTCAGCTCGGGGTCGCGCGCCGTGATGTGGCCCGCCAGGCCCTGTGCGAAACCGAAGCGGGCGAACAGGCGGAAGGCGCCCGCCAGCCGCTCCTGCCGGTGGCGGCGCTCGGCTTCCACCCCGGCGCGCGGCGCGGGCGGATCGAACCAGTGCTTGCGCTGCGGGTTCGGGTTCAGGGCCAGCCGGCTGCCCGGGCGCTCCCCGCTGCGGTCGATGTCCAGTACGGCGCTCATGCGGTTCCTTCGGGCACGTGGATGCACGGCGAGGTCAAGCGGCCTCGCGCTGCGCGGCGACGCGCTGCGCCACCAGCTCGCGGGTGCGCGGGATCAGTTCGCGGCCGTAGTCGATCGCGTCCTCGAGCGGATCGAATCCGCGGATCAGGAAGGTGGTCACGCCGAGCGCGTGGTAGTCGAGCAGCGCATCGGCCACCTGCTCCGGGGTGCCGACCAGCGCCGTGCTGTTCGAGCGGCCGCCGATCTCCTGTGCGACAGCGGTCCACAGCCGCTTGTCGAGCCGCGTCCCCTGCTCCGCGGCGGCCAGCAGGCGCCTGGCGCCTTCGCTCTGCAGCGGGCCGCCGCGACCGAAGCCCTGCACCACGCGCAGGCGGCGGGTCTCGGCCAGGATGCTGTCGGCGCGCTCCCAGGCCTTGGCTTCGGTCTCGGCCAGGATGGGACGGAACGAGACCGAGAAGCGCACCTGGCGCCCGTGCCTGGCGGCCTCGGCGCGCACCCGGCCGGTGAGTTCGCGCGCCTGGTCCAGCGACTCGCCCCACAGCGCGTACACGTCCGCATGCTTGCCGGCCACCGGGATCGCGGCCTCCGAAGCGCCGCCGAAATACACCGGCACATGCGGCCTGCCGTTGCGCGTCTGCACCGGCTTGACTTCGGAGAAGGCGTCCTTGAAGCGGTAGTGCGCGCCTTCGTGGTCGAAGGGCTGGTCGGCCGTCCAGACCTTGCGCAGCACCTCGAGGTATTCGTCGGTGCGCGCATAGCGCTGGTCGTGGTCGAGCCAGTCGCCGTCGCGCTTCTGCTCGTCGTCGGAGCCGCCCGAGATGTAGTGGACGCCGAGCCGGCCGCCGCTGAACTGGTCGAGCGAGGCGAACTGGCGCGCGGCCAGCGTCGGACTCACGAAGCCGGGGCGATGCGCCAGCATGAAGTGGATGCGATCGGTCACCGAGGCGGCGTAGGCCACGGTCAGGGTCGCATCCGGGCTGGTGGAATGGTGCGGCACCAGGACCCGGTCGAAGCCGGCCTGCTCGTGCGCCTGGGCGAAGGCGCGCACGTAGTCGCGGTCGATGGCAGGGCCGCGTGCGGGATGGATTTCAGAGACCTTCTGGGCCTGGATCATGCCGATGAATTCGATGTTGCTCATGGTGTTGCGTCCTTGGATGAAGTGGGAGTGAAAGAGCGGTTCAGGCCGGCGCCGGGCCGCCCGCGCGGCGAAGTCCGCGCTTCGCGCGTACGGGCGGCCTGCTGATGCCCCCTCGGGGGGCAGCGAACCACACGCAGTGGGGAGCGTGGGGGCCATTCATGCCGGATTGGCGCGCGACAGCGCGGCGTCGAAGCTGCGGTCCCACAGCGGCGCCACGTCGGCGGGGCCGTCGAGCACGCCGAGCTTCTGGAAGGTGTCGGCCACTTGCTGGTGGCTGCGTACCGCGGCGTGGGTCACCGGGCCCAGTCCGTAGTCGTTGCTGCGGCCATTGAAGAGCTCGATGATGTCGCCCACCGGCACCCGGGTCTCGGCCGACTGCGCCTTCGCGTAGTCGAGGTAGTTGTCGTTGGCCCAGGCGTAGGCGCGCTGCAGCCGCAGCAGGAAGTCGGTGATCGCGGCATGGCGCAACGGGTCGTCCACCGCGCGCGGATTGGCATAGACCGGGAAGTTGCCCGAGAGATAGCCCTTGCCGGTCTTGATGACCCGGGCCCCATGCTGGGTGCGCGCAAGCTGGCCGTTGTAGCCGTAGATGGCCCAGGCATCGAGGTCGCCACGGGCGAAGGCCGAGAGCCCGTCGGCCGGGCTCAGGTTGACGGGCTGGATGTCGCTGAAAGACAGCCCCGCCTCCGCGAGCTGCTGGCTCAGGTAGTAGTGGGCGGTGGTGGCCCGCACATAGCCCACGCGCTTGCCCTTGAAGTCGGCGATGGTCCTGATCGGCGCGTCCTTGCGCGCCAGCGTCGCCTGGTTGTTCAGGTCCTCGTGGATCACGGCGATGAAGCGCACCCTGGCCTTCTGCCGGGCAGCGAAGATGGCGGGGATCTCGCTGCCCGAGCCCAGGTCCAGCGCGTCGCCCTGGATGGCCTCGATGTGCAGCACGCCGTTGTTGAGCTCGCGCCAGTCGATCCTGTAGGGCGTGCGGCCCTGGCCCGAGGCCTCGATCAGCGGGCGCCAGAGGCCCTTGTAGGTGCCGATGCGCAGCGTGAGCCCCGAGAGGTCCGGGGTCGCCGCGCGGACCAGCGTGCTCGCGGCGCCGAGGGCGCTGGCGGCGCCCGCCGACTGCAGCCAGCGGCGGCGCGACCATGCGGCGGAGGTGGGGTGGGGTGGCAATGTCATGGACCCAGACCGTAAGGCGTCGAAGTGCGAAAGCGAACGCATGATTCCGAGTTTGGATATGCGGCCTGCGTCGTTGGCCCGGCGCGCCGCGGGCGCTAAGGTGCGAAGCCATGAGTTCCCAAGCCCTGCGCCGCCTGCCGGTGCCTCCCCACGAGGACGCCGCACTGCTCGCGCGCCTGTCCGCCCGCTTCGCCGAAACGGCGGCCGACCACGACCGCGGCGGCAGCTTCCCGCGCGACAACTTCGCCGCACTGCATGCGCAGGGGCTGATCGCACTGGTCGCGCCGCGTGTGCACGGCGGCGGCGGCGCCTCGCTCGAAGCGGCGCGCCGGGTGCTCGCCGCGGTCGCGTACGGCGAGCCCGCGACCGCCCTGATCCTGACGATGACATGGCTGCAGCATCACGCGATCAGCCGCAGCGACAGCCGCTGGCCCGCCCGGCTGCGCGAACGCGTGCTGCGCGACGCCGTGCGCGATGGCGCATTGATCAACGCCTTGCGCGTGGAGCCCGCGCTGGGGTCGCCCGCACGCGGCGGCCTGCCCGCCACGACCGCGCGCCGCGACGGCGATCAATGGCAGCTGAGCGGCCACAAGCTCTACACCACCGGCATCGAGGGACTGCGCTGGCTGTCGGTGTGGGGCCGCACGGACGAGCCGTCGCCGCGCGTCGGCGTCTTCCTGGTGCCGCGCGACGCGCCGGGCGTTCGCGTGGTCGCGAGCTGGGACCACCTGGGCCTGCGCGCATCGGGCAGCCACGAGGTGATCTTCGAGGAGGTCGCCATCCCGCTCGACCATGCGGTCGACCTGCGGCCGCCGGCCGAATGGGCACCCGACGCCGGCAGCCAGACCGACGTCGATGCCCATGCGACGCAGCAGGCCTGGATGGTGGTGCTGCTGGGCACGCTGTACGACGCGGTGGCGCGGGCCGCGCGCGACTGGCTGCTCGGCTTTCTCAACCACCGGGCCCCCAGCGGCCTGGGCGCGCCGCTGGCCAGCCTGCCGCGGATGCAGGAAACGGTCGGCGAGATCGAGGCCCTGCTGCGCACCAACCGCGTGCTGCTCGACCAGGCGGCCGCCGAAGTCGACGCCGGCCACGCGCCTTCGGCAGCCGACAGCGGCCTGTTGAAGTACACGGTCACGACCCAGGCGATCCGCGCGGTCGAGCTCACGCTGCAATCGAGCGGCAACCACGGCCTGACACGTCACAACCCGCTCGAGCGGCACTACCGCGACGTGCTGTGCAGCCGCATCCACACGCCGCAGAACGACGCCATCCTGGTGGCCGCGGGCAAGCGCGCCCTGGGCGCCGCGGCCGCGCGATGAGCGCGGCGCCGCTGCACGATTTCGTGGCCGACTTCGCCCGCCTGCTCGATCGGCGCCCGGGCGAAGCCGACATCCTCGAAGCGGGCGGCCGCCTGCTGCGCCGGCTGGTGTCGCGCGACGACTGGCTGCCGGAAGCCTTCGCGCAGCCCGATCCCGCGCGCTACCAGCAGTACCTGCTGCATGCCGACGCGGCCGGGCGCTTCTCGGTCGTGAGCTTCGTCTGGGGGCCCGGACAGGCCACGCCGGTGCATGACCACACGGTGTGGGGCCTCATCGGCATGCTGCGCGGCGCCGAGTACAGCCAGCCCTATCGCGAGCAAGACGGCCGGATGGCGGCCGACGGGCCGCCGCTGCGGCTCGACCCCGGCGATGTCGAGGCGGTGTCGCCCACGGTGGGCGACGTGCACCGCGTGCACAACGCCTTCGACGACCGGGTGTCGATCAGCATCCATGTCTATGGCGCCGACATCGGCGCCGTGCAGCGCCATACTTATCCCGCCGCCGGCGGGCGCAAGCCCTTCGTCTCGGGCTACGCCAACACGCAGCTTCCCGATCTCCGCAGAACATGACCGCCGCCATCGCCCAAGCCACTGGATTCCCCACCCTGTCCTTCGCCGACGTGCGGGCGCAGCTCCTGGCACATCACGAGATCGCACTGCTCGACGTGCGCGAGGAAGACCCCTTCGCGCAGGCCCATCCGCTGTGGGCGGCGAACCTGCCGCTGTCGAGGATCGAGCTCGACGCCTGGCGGCGCATTCCGCGCCGCGACACCCTCCTCGTGCTCTACGGAGAGCACGCGGGTGCCGACCTCGCACCGCTGGCCGCCAGCCGGCTCGCCGCGCTGGGCTACAGCCGCGTTCATCTGCTCGAAGGCGGTCTCGACGGCTGGCGTCGCGCGGGCGGCGAGCTGTTCCGCGACGTCAATGTGCCGAGCAAGGCCTTCGGGGAACTGGTCGAGCACGAGCGGCACACGCCCTCCCTCTCGGCGCAGGAGGTCAAGGCGCTGATCGATGCGCGCGCCGACGTCGTGATGCTCGACGCGCGGCGCTTCGACGAATACCGGACCATGAGCATTCCGACCGCGACCAGCGTGCCCGGCGCCGAACTGGTGTTGCGGGTGCGCGAGCTGGCGCCCGACCCGGCCACGCGGGTGATCGTCAACTGCGCGGGTCGCACGCGCAGCATCATCGGCACGCAGTCGCTGGTCAACGCCGGCATCCCCAATCCGGTCGCGGCCCTGCGCAACGGCACCATCGGCTGGAAGCTCGCCGGGCAGGTGCTGGATCACGAGGCCGCGCGCCAGGCACCCGCACCGGGCGCGGCGAATCGCGCCCTCGCCCAGGCCGGTGCGCAGGACGTGGCCCGCCGCGCGGGCGTGCGCTGGATCGGCCTCGACGCCCTGCCCACGCTCGATGCGCCGGACCGCAGCGTCTACCGCTTCGACGTGCGCACGCCGCAGGAATACGAGGCCGGCCATCTGCCGGACTTCGCCAGCGCGCCCGGGGGCCAGCTGGTGCAGGAGACCGACCATCACGTGCCGGTGCGCGGGGCGCGCATCGTGCTGGCCGACGACGACGGCGTGCGGGCGCCGATGACGGCCTCGTGGCTGGCGCAGATGGGATGGGAGGTCTACGTCACGCAGCCGCAGCCCGAGGCGGCACGCAGCGCCATCGGCACTGCGCCGGCCGGGCATCCGGCCGCACCGCCGGTGGCGGAGGTCTCGCCGGCCGAGCTGGCGCAGGCACTGCAGGCCGCGCCAGGCGATATCGGGGTGATCGATGTCACGGCCAGCCTCCAGCACGCGAAGCGCCATATCCCGGGCGCCTGGTTCGCGATCCGCGCCCAGCTCGCGCAGGCCCTGGACGCGATCCCGCCCGCGCGCCGCTACGTGCTGACCTGCGGCAGCAGCCTGCTGGCGCGCTTCGCCGCCGCCGATCTGCGGGCCGCGCTCGCGGTCCGCGGCAGCGCTGCCGAGGTGGCCGTGCTGGCGGGCGGCAATGCCGCCTGGTTCGCGGCCGGACTGCCGGCCGAGAGCGGCCTGCCGCGCGCCGCGACACCGGCCACCGATCGCTACCGCCGCCCCTACGAAGGCACCGACGCGCCCGCCGCGGCGATGCAGGCCTATCTGGACTGGGAGTTCGGCCTGGTGGCGCAGCTGGGCGTCGACGGCACGCACGGGTTTCGCGTGCTCTGAGCTCCCAGGTCAGAGCCGCGCCAGATCGGGCCCGTCCTTGGGGCCGAACCAGGCGCGGCGATAGGCCTCCCGGGCCACGCGCTCGGCGTTGGCGTCGCCCTTGCGGCGCTCGACCTCGGCCAGGCCGGCCAGCGCCCAGCCGTTGTTCCGGACCCGGGCCAGCGAATCCCTGAACGCCTGCTCGGCCTCGTCGAGCCTGCCCTGGCGCAGCCGGACCGAACCCAGCGATTGCCGCACCGGGTAGTACCAGTAGGGCGGCTCGGTGTAGGCCAGCGCGTCTTCGATGGCGACGGCCTCGGTGTAGGCCTTGGCGGCACCCTCGAGGTCGCCCGCGGCATCGGCCAGCCGGCCGGTGGCGACCAGACCCGCGGTGCGCACGATCTCCTTGGCCGGCAGCCCCCAGGCCTCGAAGGGCTTGAAGTCGACCGTGCGCTCGATCGCGGCGATGGCGTCGATCTCGCGCTGCGCCCCGGCCTTGTCCTTGCGCTGCGCGTAGGCGATGGCGCGCGCATAGTGGTACATGGTCGACACCAGCACCACGTCGTCGGAGGGCGCTGCCAGCCTGAGGATGGTGTTGGGGTCGCTGAACTGGGCGCGTGTCGTGTAGTGCGCCGCCTTGATCGGCTGCAGGATGGGGAACATCTTCACCAGGTCGGCGGGCACCGAGGCGTCGAGCTTCGCGGCCGCATCGATCGCCGTGCCGCCGTTGCTGCCCATCTGCGCCGAGACCATAACGAAATGGATGTGTGCGGGTAGTAGGCGGCCTTGTAGAGCGGGTCCGACGGCGTCCTGAAGTAGGTCTCGTCGACCTGGATCGCACGCCGATTGGCCTCCAGCGACTCGCGGTACAGCCCCACGCGGTAGTAGATGTGCGCGGGCATGTGGACCAGGTGGCCGGCGCCGGAAACCAGCGCGCCCAGCCGCTTCGCGTAGGGCAGCGCGCGGTCCGGCTGGGTCGACGCCTCCACCGCGTGGATGTACAGGTGGATGGCGCCCGGGTGGGTGTTGTTGCGCTTCAGCACCGTCTCCAGGTGGCGACGATCTCGGCGCCGCGTCCCTTCGGCTCGGCGCCGCCGGCTTGCCAGTAGTCCCAGGGTTGCGTGTCCATGGCGGCTTCGGCAGACAGCACCTGCAGCGTGTCGTCGGTCGGGAATCGCGCCGCCACGGCCTTCATGGCGTCCGCATAGGCGCCATCCAGCGCGCTGCGCTCGGGCGGGGCATCGGCGGCGTAGCGTTTCTCGAGCGCGCCGACCAGCATCTGCTCCAACTCGCTCGCCCGTCCCTTGAGGGCCACCGCCCTGGACAGCGCGGCCAGCGCCAGCGCATTGGCCTCGGGCATCATCGGGACATTGATATTCGGGCCCAGCACCAGTGCCTCGCCCCAGAAGCACATGGCGCACTCGGGATCGAGCTTCTGCGCCGCCTGGAACGCGGAGCGTTGCAATGCGACGCGGCGATGCGAGGATCATCGGCGTGCTCTCCAATGCCACGCCAATCTTTTCGACGCTCATGCTAACCGTGATTTCGGGTGGATCAGTATCTCTGCAGGTGGCCGGGGCCATGTTGCTAGTGACCGGCGCGAGCGTTGCGGTTTTCCTTTCAACGGGCAATCAAGATCCTGCCCGTACTGGCGTCGGTGTTCCGGCGGCGCAAACGCCCTGTGGGCACGAGTTGGCGAATGGACGAAACCTATATCAAGGTCGCCGGCCAGTGGAAGTATCTGTACCGAGCCGTGGATCGAGACGGTGACACAGTTGACTTTCTGCTGCGCGCCAAGAGAGACCGCGCCGCCGCGCGTCGTTTCCTAGAACAGGCCATCGGACTGCATGGCGTACCCGAGAAGATCACCGTCG
>NZ_JBFUBW010000061.1:0-21494 GCF_056405555.1 Variovorax sp. P1_G12
TGTTCGCTGACACCGTCGGCGGCGCCAACGCGAGCGCCAACCTCTACTCGTTGATCGAGACGGCCAAGGCCAACAACATCGAGCCCTACCGGTACCTCGTCGCCCTGTTCAAGAAGCTGCCCCTGGCGCAGACGGCTGACGACTACGAGGCGCTGCTGCCCTGGAACATCGAGCTCGGCGCGCTGTAGACCGCCCTGCGCACATCGGTTCCGACACCACGCGCAAGGGCGTGGTTCATTGACGGCTTACGGTCAAGGGCATCGGGGGAGCGTTCAAGTGCATGCCCGCGGGCTATCGGCACAGGGATTGACGCGTATCCCCAATAACAAAAGCCCCGAGTGTCGGGGCTCTTGTTTTTCTCCAGCGCGAGTTCCCCGTGTTCAATTCACGTCGGACACGGAAAAGCCCCCTTATGAGGGGGCTTCGCGCTGGGAGGTCGGTAGTCCTGAGTATCAGGCAGCGGCAGGCGTCTTCGGTGCAGCCTTGTTGGCAACAGCGGGGCTCGACTTCTTGTGAGCCTTGCCGTGCTTGGTGTGCTTGACCGGCTTATCAGCAGCCTTGGCAGCCGGCTTCACGGTTTCGACTGCCGGTGCGGCGACCACAGGGGTGACTGCGGGCGCGGCGGCCTTGTTGACAGCAGGAGCGGGCACTGCGACAGCTGCCGGAGCCTTGACCGCGGCCGCCGGCGCGACCGCGACAGCGGGGGCGGGAGTAGGCGCAACGGCTGCGGCGGGCGCTTGCGCGAACGAGGTGCCAGCGGCGAGTGCGAAGGTGACGGCTGCGAACGAGAGGAGGGTGCGCTTCATGGGTGTGTGACGGTAGGAGTTGAAGAGGTTTTTGGCCAGCCTCAAATTTCGGCCTGGTCACACCTACAACGCGGCGTTCCATCGCCGGATGACAGAACGCCGTGACATCCTTCCGTTTTTCGCACCCGCCAAGCGTGAAGTCTTGTAAAGCGGCAGCCCATAATTGGGCAAAAACAGAGGATGACGAATGCAGGTTGAGCTACTCACGGACAGCAAACACGCGACGAAGACCCTCGTCGACCTGACCGCTAACTGCGAACTGGCCGCGTGGGCCGTCGCATGGGCTACGGATAACGAGGTGCTCGAAGCTGCGTACACGCATCGTGCGAAATTCAGGCACTTGGTCATTGGTACCCATGGCTACGTGACGTCGCCGTCTGTCATCGAGCGCTTCCAGGCCGAACCGAAGTTCAAGGTGATGCTGCCGGATGGTCCGCTCTTTCACCCGAAGGTCTACCTGTTCAGGAAGGGGGACGAGTGGACCGCTGTTGTGGGTAGCCACAACCTCACCGGACGCGCCTTCACGAGGAACATCGAGGCCAGCACGGTCATCCGCGGCAAGGCGACGGACCCGGGCCTCCAGAAGCTGTTCGCATTTGTCGCTCAATCATGGGGAGACGGAGTCGACGTCGACCCCGATTGGCTCTACAGCTACAAGGCAAACCACCTGCGCGCGAAAGCAGCGCACCGCGAGCTCGACCGCTGGGTTCCCGTTCAGAAATCGAAGGCCGGCGATGGCATACCCGGGCCGCAGGACCTGACATGGGAAGAGTTCGTTGCGCTGGTCAAGGTCGAGAACGCGAACTCTGACCATACGCTATTGGGCCGCCTTCGGGTTCTCGAGCAACTCGGAGCCGTGTTCCGGTCCAAGCCCACGTACGCCGAGCTCGAAGTCGACGACAGGAAGCGCATTGCGGGCACGATGGGTGCCAGCCAGGCGAAGACAAAGGACGGGCTGGATTGGGCCTGGTTCGGCGCCATGGGCGCCAGCGGCTCCTTCAGCACGACGGTCATCAACAATCCTGACGGGCTGTCGCGCGCGCTGGACTTCATCCCGCTCACCGGCCCCGTTGACGTGGAGCACTATGAGCTGTTCCGCGAGGAGTTCATGGGCGCGCTGAGCGCGGACCTCCGCGCTTCCGGGGGAATCGCAACAGGGACTCGCTTGCTCGCAATGAAACGGCCGGACCAGTTCGTCTGCATCAGCAAGCCCAACAAGAAGGGAATCGCAGAGCACTTTGCGGTTGCAAATAACACATCGCTCGAGAACTACTGGGAGCGCATCATCTTGCGCGTTCGCAGCACCCCGTGGTGGCTTGCTCCCGAGCCCAAGGACCCGTTGGAGAAGCGGGTTTGGGCCGGGCGCGCGGCGTTGCTTGACGCCATTTACTACGACCCGAGCACGCGCTGAGCCGGCGGCCGAGGGCCGCTTAGGACAGCCCGGAGCCCCCTGGTCCACGTGCACGAGGCCGAGGGTTCCGACTAGAACGACAAGGACTGCTTTGTGAGCTCAATTTCTCTACTGGCCGACTGGCACGGCGGCTATGAGTACATGACGATAGACCTTGCGAAGGCCCGGTCGAAGGTGACCACCCGGGAGCATTGGCCGGCGTATGGCATCTGGCGTGAGTACGCGACGACATGCGAACTCACCCGTCTGGGGCATGGGCGCATCAAGGCTGTCCTCGACCATTCGCGGCACCTGAACAAGCCGCTATGGGATACGGACGCGAGGTTCGGGCAGGCCGTTGTTGTTCTTGATACAGAGAGCGCTACGTTTGAGGCAGCGTCATGGCTGGATTACGACGACTCTGGAAAGTTCTACTCCGGAAAGGCCCGCAGCTGCCGGATTCTTAGCGACACTGGTCCGCTGAGGACCCTTGCAGACGTGGTCTACGAGGAGACGAAGAGAATCCGTCGCAAGGACGCCACCCGCCTTCGCAACGCCCTATACGGCGAGTATGGGTGCTGCGCGTTCTCGGGCGAGACCACCAAGGATGCGCTCGACGTTGCTCACATTTGGGAGGTGCACCGGGAAGGGAGCAATTCGCGACGGAACGTCTTTCTTCTTCGGACAGACCTGCACCGGCTGTTCGACAGCCATGTGCTCAACTTCTCACATGTGACCGGACAGCCTACGTTCACAGGGCTTCATGCGAAGTCTCGGTATCAAGCGGAACTCGGTCAAAGGGCGCTATGCCCTGTCGTGCTCGCTCGGGTCGCGGACGCGCTCAAGGAGCGCGCGAGGATGCGGGTCAAGAGGGCTGCACCCGCGCCCTGACCGAATCGGGCTGCCGAGGTCGGCGCTACACGGGAGAAAACTACTTTTCCGAAGGACGCCAGATGCGCCGACCAAGGTTCGGCAGCTTGCAGGACGCCAGATTGGACGTCAGAACTCAATTGGTCCCGGTCGGCGAGAGTCAGCCGATGACGATGACCACCTCGCTCAGGTTGGAGCAATCCTCCTCTGCAAGAGGTAACTTCGATTGCTGCAACCATGAATGGTGAGACCCGTGGGCACTGAAATCGAACATCACTTTTTGAGCTCTGATGCTCCTCCGGTTGGCTTCCAGGAACGCCGCGATGTGGTTGCGGATTTCCTTCTTGCTCGGCCTGCCCCGACCCATTGCCCGTGGAATCGCACTGATTGCAGCGCGCGGGAAAAGGGAGCCCGCCTCGTTCCTTCGGTTTACCGCGTCAGCGAAGGCAGCCAGTTCGTCCTTCTCCACGCCAGTTCCTTCGGCGTAGATGTTCAGCGGCGCAAATCCTTCCTCCGCATACGTCACGACGTGAAACTCGCGGCGCCTGAGCCAGATGCCGCGGGCTGTAAGCAATTGAGGGCAAATCGGAGGTGGCTTTGCGGGCACGCTGATCCTTCGCGGTGATGGCCCCCGCAGAATATCGTGCCTGCCAGGCGCGGACCTATGACGCCGTTTTCAGCGGCCAAAGCCTCCTCAAAAGTGTGGAGGGGAGCCGAGTTCAGCGACAACGCTGACGACCTTTTCTGGCCGGTCAGCGACCTTGAACCAAGCAGCGACGTCGCCGGTCTCCTGCGGAGCGGGCCGGGACCTATTCACGCGCGATGCAAGTCCTTGTCGACTATATTCGTCCATACAACGAGGAGACTGAAAACAGATGGCGTCACCGATTCCAGCAGCCGTCAGCACACGCAAGCTGCGGGCTACCACTCGAAAGTTCTTCAGCTTGCACTGGCCATCGGACCAGTTGGACAAAATCCCCCAATGGATTCGCCTGGACCAAGCAAACGTCGCAGAGTCGGTGTGGGAAGGGGGCTGCTATGCCATCCTCGATGGAGGTGGAAACGTTTCGTACGTAGGTCTGGGCATTGCGCCGTCGCGCAAGAAAGGCGCCGCCGGCGGCGTGCTCGGCCGGCTGTATCGCCATGTTCTGGTTCGAGGTGCCCTTAGCGCTGGAGAGCTCAAAGCGAAGCGCAAGGCGTTGGGTGAAATGACCGACATTCTCTACGTCCCCTTCGGGAATCGGGCGTATCTTGCGGCGGGGCTCGAAGCCTACCTCCTCGAAAAGCTCGGCGAGGCGCTTACACACAACAAGGGTCGCATTCGCAGAAGCAAAGAGCCGACGGCATGACCCCGCCCGCCGAGCGTGACGGAGTCCAGCCGGTCGCGACGCGGACAGAACCGGCGCGCGATAGCTTTCCCGCCACAGAGATTTCCGAGATTTGGCCTGAGGTGCTGCGAGCGGTTGGCAACGAGGTGTCCCGGCGACGTTTGCCAGGAACACAAGCATCCCGGGACCCGCTAGAGCAGGCCAAAGCTGCCCAGTTTCTGGATGACTGCGCGAACACAGTTCGGACCAAGCTCGCCCAGGATGGCGCCTTCATGGACTTCTTCGTCGAAGAAATTGACGCTATTTTCAGCGGTGCTCCCGTGCCGCGACTTGGAGTTGCAACCAGAGTTCGCAACCACTGCAGCTTCGCAGCCCTCGAAGCAGCGACCCAGGAATGCACACCGCTCGGCCCGAGATATTGCATCGTCCTGATGGCGGTACGCCGGACGGAATATCGGGCCCACGAAGGCAAACAGCTAGTGCAGGTAGTTCGCGGCCTTCCGGCTGAAACCTTCTTCGCCATGGGAATTCGCCCTGACGAGTCCCTGCCGCCTGAAACCGTACGCATCAGCGTTCTGACAGCATAGGCAAGTTCGACAGCCAAGGAGGGCTCTTGGTTGAAGGTCCGCTTGTGGCCGCATTCTGCCTGTCAGGTGATAGGCTGCGTACGCTCGCCCAGTTCACGGTTTCCCGAGGAGCGCGGGGCGTCGGCATTGAGGACAAGGCAATGAGTTTGGACAGCCGCATCATCGTTTCGCTCGACTTCCCTACCGCCGCATCGGCGGTGGACCTCGTGAAGCAGTTGGGCACAGCTGCTACGTTCTACAAGGTGGGACTGCAACTGCTGACGGCGGCAGGACCTTCGGTCGTCCGCGAGCTCGTAGATGCCGGGAAAAGTGTGTTCTTGGACCTCAAGCTGCTGGAAATCCCGAGCTCGGTGGCGGGCGCGGTCGCCGCAGCCGGACAACTGGGCGCCTCGATGGTCACAGTGCACGCCTCAGGCGGTTCCGCCGTGCTTCGCTCGGCAGTTCAGGCCGCAAGCCAGTTCCCTCAACTGAAGATTCTTGCGCTCACCGTTATCACCAGCATGAGCGACCAGGATTTGGAAGAGGTAGGCGTCGCCTCGACGGTTCGAGAGCAAGTCTTACGACTGGCCCGCCTTGCCACGGCGGCCGGATGCCATGGCGTTGTATCGTCGCCGTTGGAAGCGCGGCTGCTTCACGAGGTCCTCCCGCCAAGTGCCCTAATCGTGACCCCAGGCACGCAGCTCATAGGCGATGCACAAAGTGACCACGCGCGAGCTGCGACTCCCGCGCAAGCAATCGGGGCCGGCGCGACGCACGTGGTCATCGGTCGCCCTATATCGCGTGCCTCGAATCCCGCTGTTGTGTTCGCCGCAGTGCGCGCTGAGCTGGCGGCGGCCATCCAGCGACGCTGAAGCGCCCAGTCTCATCTGGTTGGACCGGCAATACACCTGAATCGAGGACGCCCTCCGACAGTCAGCTTTTGGCCGCGAGCCGCGGTACGAGCCGCTACTGTAGCCAACGAAGATTGGCCCAGAAATTGTCGCCAAACCGAGCGGCGCAGATTCCGCAGGCGACGACGACAAGCCCCACGAGAATGCATGCACCCAGGGCGCCAAGCGGCGACAGGCTGACGCACATGCCCAGGCCAATTGCCAGCCCTAGCAGTGCTCCGCACGCAAACCGTACCTTCATCTCGAAAGCATCGGGCCTCCTACCCGCGAGAGTCGGTCCTGATTCAGTCTTCATGTTCGTTCTGGACCTTCCTTTTGGAAGACGGCGTCGACCGTCTGGTGTTGGCCGACTGTAGCCTGTCGCCTACTCGGCGCTCCGTGCCCTGAGGAGTTGCCCGATCCGGCGAAAGGCGGTTACTCAAAAGAGGTGTCTAGCGATTAAGTTCAGCGGCCGCCGAAGGCTCCGGTGGAACGATGGGTTCGGCCGCGCTTTCGGTGAAGGGAACCGGCGCTGCGCCTGCCAAATTGCGTGCGATGCTATTCATTCGAACTTCGGCGGGCGTTTTGAGTTGAATGCCGCAATCCCCTCGCGGCCATCCGCAGCGTCGGCCATGCGTGCAATAGCGCGCGTCTCGTTTTCCATCTGGGTCTCAAGGCTCTCGTTCACTCCGGCCAGTATGAGGCGCTTCGCCTCGCCCTGAGCGGAGTGCGCGCCGAGTGCCAGTTCTTTGGCCAGTCCCATCGTGGTACCAAGCACATCTCCATTGGACGCGATGCGGTTGACCAATCCCCAGTCCATGGCCTGCTGAGCGCTCAGCACTGGATTCAGCAGCGCCATCTCCTTTGCGCGCCGCAATCCTATGTGCCGGGCGAGAAAGTAGGTTGAACTCCCGTCGGGTGAAAGACCCGCGCGCGTGTAAGCCATAGTGAAGCGTGCTGACTCAGCAGCAACCGCCAGATCGGTTGCAAGCGCAAGGCTGAAACCGGCGCCCGCCGCGGTACCATTGATCGCAGCGAGAACAGGTGTATCCATCCTGTTCATGCGAGAGATAGCGGCGTGAAAAGCGTGGGTGACATCTTTCGTGTACCGACCAGCATTCGCACCTTGACGTGAGAACTCTTTCAGGTCGCCGCCTACGCAGAACATTGTTCCCGCGCCGGTGAGAACGACCGCACGAATCGATGGATCGTCGTCGCAGCGGGTGATGGCATCGAGCAGTTCAGTTGCCAGTTCAACGGTCACGGCGTTGCCATCGCTCGGACGGTTCAGCCGAATAAGGGCGACTCGGTTGTCGATGTTCAGTTCGATTGCGGAGTAGTTCATGGCTGTATCCGATGAGGCTCAGAGGTTGGTAGATCGAGTGCTCACTGACGCTACGCGCGTCATGTGAAGCATGTGCGGCCTAACGTAATGTAAACCGCGCAACCGTGCGGTCCAACTTGGCGGCCTGCGGCCTATATTGGCACGCCAGAACAGAGCCAACCGACGCTATTTGATGAACCGTGCCACGATGTCCGCCGGAAGCAGCGTTTAGACCGCGGGTTCGACCGCGATAAATCCATCTTCGCTCGCAGCCCATCGGATGCCCAGCAGCGCCTCCTTCTGGGCGATTTCCAGGTCCTCGTAGAAGGAAGGGCTTGGCGACCCATCCCTCGACGCCGGCGGCTTCGTTGTTGAAGTGATATTGCTCCACGAATCCAAAACTTCCCACCGCGCTTCGGTCGCCAGTGCGTTCGGTCGCAAGTACCTGGACCCGGATGGGGCGAAACCCTGCTCGTCGTCGGACCAACCAAAGAGCGCCCTGATGATAGCGGGCCCCAATCGTTATTTCCGTTCTTCGGAACGCCCAGCACCGAGCGCCTCGAGCAGCGGCCGCAGGGCATCGAGTTCGACGCCGAAGCCGTTCCAGTCGCCCGCCTTCAGGCGCTCGATGGCGCGGTCATAGTGGGCCAGTGCCTCGCGGGCGCGGGCGTCCGCCGTGCCCTGCGGCGGCGTTGCCGACGGCGCAGCTTCCTTGAAGAGGGCCCCCAGGGCGGCGCCCAGGGTCTCCTCCATCACCACGTGGTCGCCATAGGCCGCGATCACCCGTTTCAACTCGGGCAATTGGCCGGACTCCGAGCGCAGGTACAGCGGAGAGACATAGAGAACCGAGCTTTCGATGGGCACGACCTGGAGGTGGCCGCGGATGACGCGCGAACCCATCTGGTTCCACAGCGAAATCTGCTGGGAGATCTCGGTGTTCTGCTGGATGCGCGCCTCGATCTGGAACGGCCCGTAGACCAGCTTGTCCTTCGGGAACGCGTAGACGACGAGCTTGCCGTAGTCCGGTGGATCGCAACGTGCCGCCAACCACGCGACCATGTTCTCGCGCCGGCTGGGCACCATCGGCAGCATGAGGACAAACTCGGCGTGCGGCTCCGAGGGCAGCCGTACGATCATGTAGTAAGGCGTCATCGGCATGCCGGGGGCGTTCCCCGCCTCAATGTCGGCCTGTTTGCGCGGGAACTGCCAGAGATCCTCGCGGTTGTAGAAGACTTCCGGCGCTTCCATGTGGTAGGCGCGGTAGACCTGCGCCTGGATCAGGAACAGGTCCTCCGGGTAGCGGATATGCTGCTGCAGGTCCTGCGGCATCGCGCCCAGCGGCTTGAACAGGCCCGGGAAAATGCGCTGGTACGTCCGCACGATGGGATCGGCAGGATCACTCACGTAGAAGTCGGCAGTCCCGTTGTACGCATCGATCACCACCTTGACCGCGTTGCGGATGTAGTTGTCGCCCTCTTCGGTACCCGGCTGGGAATAGGGGTACCAGCGGCTGGTGGTGTAGGCATCCTGGATCCAGTAAAGCCGCCCGCCGCTCGCGACGATGTAGGGGTCATGGTCCAGACGGAGGAACGGGGCGATCGTGCGCACCCGGTCCTGGATGTTGCGATGGAGCAGGATCCGGCTTGCGGGCGTGATGTAGCCGGTCAGCAGGATGTTGGGATCGTCGAATTGCCAGGCAAAGAGGGCCCGTAGCGCCATGCTGCCGATGGCGACACCGTCGCGTCCGCCGTAGCTCGAATAGACGTTCTGGTCGCCCTTGGGGTAGTCGAATTCGGGCACGCTGCCGTTGACGATCACGTACCCCTTGCCGCCTTTGCCGAAATACAGGCGCGGCTCCTGGACGATCGGGCCACCGTTGGAGACAGGCGGAATATCCTTCAGGTAGAGGGTAGGCAAGCCTTCAGCGGATTTTTCCGTGACCGGCGACATCACGATGCCATTGCCGTGGGTGAACAGGAGATGCAGGTTCACCCAGGTCTGGGCATTTGCCGGCAGCAAGGACGGCTCCAGTTCCCGCGCCGAAAGCATCACCTGCTGATAACCGGCGTCGAGCCGGTAGCGGTCGATGTCCGTCGCGAGGAATTTGTAATAGGTCCTGATCTCCTGCAACTGCGCATACGTATCCCGTAACGGCTGCAGATCCCACAGGCGGATGTTGTCGATGGTCGGGCGGTTGGCCTGGAGCGTGGCGAGAGTCAGGTTCTGCTCGGCCCGGAACGGCTTGACCGCGATCTGCGTCAGACCATAGGCGTCCCGCGTCAGCGCAATATTGTGGGCGATATAGGACGTCTCCAACTGCAGCTCGTTCGGTTTGACATAGAAGCGCAGGAACAGCGCCGGGTAGATCAGGGTGAGCACGAATGCGCTGCCGAACACGATCAGCGCCGAGGCCGCCGGAATTCGCAAGTCCCGCGAGCGCATAGTGGCCCACGACGCGACCGCCGCGGCAGCGGCAAGTCCGATCAGCGGCCACAGGACCGGCAGCCCGACGTGGACATCGGTATAGCTGGCGCCCACCACGACGCCGTTGTCACCGTAGAGCAGCAGGAAGCGGTCGAGCCAGTAAGTCCAGGCCTGCAGCAGGAAAAACAAGCCGAGCAGCGCCAAACCGTGGGTGGCGGCCGCTGGCGAAAGCGCGCGCGGCGGCTGGATGAACGTGATGTCGCCGCGCATCCCGTACACCACTGCGGCGATGGCTGCGCTGCAGACCAGCAGCAGCAGCAGCCAGTTGCGGAGCGCGAGATAGGCCGGCAGCGAGAAGAGGTAGAAGCCGATGTCCTCGCCAAAAATCGGGTCGGTCTTGCCGAAGGGTACCTGCTCGAGGTAGCGAAGCGCGATGTCCCAGCCCGCGGCTTCGCCGACGGCGATGAACAAGCCCAGCAGGACGGCGACACCGGCGATGGCTGCGCGCCAGGGAACATGCGGCGCGACTTCCCCGACCAGTTCGCTCAACCCCTCCGGCCCGCCCGGCTGAAATGCCGGCCCCACCACCTTCCAGCTGCCGGACTGGCTCGCATAGCGGTGCGCCAGCCAACCCGACACCCCTATCGCGCCCACCGAAGTAGCGAAGACGGCGACGAACAGAAGCACCCGGGTGACAAAGATCGTCCAGAAAACGCCGACATAGCCGACCGAGGAAAACCACAGCCAGTCAATCAGCACGCCGGTGATGCGGCCGACGACGAATAGAGCCACGATGACGGCCGCGACCCCGACTGAAATTCCTCTCAGGCGCGTGCCGAATCTCCCTGGCGACCGCATCGATCATGCTCCTTTGGACCGTCATCCACGGCCTGCTTCGGCCGGACCACGATGCACTGCCGATCTGCCTGAAACCTGGCCGAACGGGTTGCCGGGGCAGCCGCGATGGCCGCCTCGCGGCAGCGCAAAGGTTCGCGTTGAATCCGCCCCGGACAAATAATTGTAGGTGGGGAATCGACATGCAGCACGCTCGCCGCCGTACGATCCTTCGGGACTGTCCGTTGGCCGGGGCAGCCGCCAATCCTGCTTGGTGCCCGGGCATGCGCGTCGGACATGCTGCCGACAGAGCCGGCGCGAAGGGGCAAGGGAAAGGTGGGTTTAGCTCCTCAGCCAATCGAGCACCGACGTGAAGGCATCAAAGGAATTCGGCCCTTACCCTGAAGAGATTTTGGTCACGACGAACTCCGGCGCCAGGTTTTTCGGGCCTGGACCGGACTTCCAGGAGCGTCAACTATGTGGTGCCACCGCAGAGCTGCCCTGGTCTGTGTGTTCCAGCTAGGGGGGTTGCGGTATCACGTCCGCAGGAGCAGACTGCATCTCGTGGGATAGCCCGCGCTCTTCCTGGCGACTCTGTCCGACTGTGACATCGTGCTCACCGACCTGCCGCGCTCTGGCTTGCGCATCGCGCGGCA
Source organism: Variovorax sp. P1_G12 (assembly GCF_056405555.1). Lineage (NCBI taxonomy): Bacteria > Pseudomonadati > Pseudomonadota > Betaproteobacteria > Burkholderiales > Comamonadaceae > Variovorax > Variovorax sp. P1_G12. Next base: position 11,089 of record NZ_JBFUBW010000061.1, read on the forward strand.
ACGGGCCGCGAAGGAGTTGGGCGGACCATCATGAACCGCTGGATGTCACCCCCTGTCGCGTTTGCAAGTCGCTGTGATCGCCATGTGGTGGAACAGTCGCAGTGTCACGATCGGCAGGTACCCGTTTGCCCATCAAACCGCGATCGGTATCGCCCTCGTCGTGCTCGGCGTGGCCATCGTTGGTGTGAGCCTCAGGTCGTTTGCGGTCATGGGCACGACGCCCGATCCAACGCAGCCACAGAAGGCCACCGAGCTGGTGACTTCGGGCGTGTACTCGCTGTCCCGCAACCCCATGTACGTCGGCGACGCCGTGATGTTCGCGGGCATCGCGGTGTGGATCGAAAACCTCATCGGTCTCGCCCCGCTCGCCGCCTTCGTCCTGTTCATCGCCCGGTTTCAGATCCCCCCCGAAGAGCAGGCGCTGGCGGAGATCTTCGGGGATCGCTATACGGCGTATCGCAGCAAGGTCAGGAGATGGCTGTGATCCGCATGCTTAAGGAGGCGCCGGCGGCGCCGTTGTTCTGACCCTCACTTCGATCGGAGGCCATCATGTCTGCTGAAGTCAATCGCAACGAGCTGGAATCCAAGATCCAGTCGATGTACCGCGACGTGGCGCAGAACCCGCACGGTGAGTTCCATTTCGAGATGGGACGCGCGCTGGCCGAGCGCCTCGGCTACCGGCCGGCCGACCTGGACCGCATCCCGGCCGAGGCCATCGACTCCTTCGCCGGAGTCGGCTACTTCTTCCACTTCCTCGACGACATGGAGGGCGCGCGTGTGCTGGATCTGGGCAGCGGCTCGGGCATGGACACCTTCATCGCGAGCCTCATCACCGGGCCGACGGGAACGGTCATCGGCCTGGACATGACCGACGAGCAGCGCGCCAAGGCCGAAGCGCTGCGCCGGCGGCAAGGCGTGCCCAACATCACCTACGTCAAGGGCTACATCGATGCTGCGCCGTTCGAGAACGACAGCTTCGACTTGGTGATCAGCAACGGGGTGATCAACCTGGCCGTCGACAAGCCGCAGGTGTTTCGCGAAGCCGCCCGCGTGCTGCGGCTCGGCGGCCGGCTGGCGATCGCCGACATCGTCACCGCGGTGGACCTGCCGGAAACCATCGCCTGCAACACGACGCTGTGGGCGGCCTGCATCGGCGGCGCCTGGCAGGTGGAACGCTACAAGCAGGCCATCGAGGCCGCTGGCTTGCGCATCGTGGCGGAACAGGTCAACGAGCAGTATCGCTTTCTGTCCGACAACGCCCAGGGTGCTACGAAGAAGTTCGGCGTGAAGAGCATCTCGCTGCGCGCGGACAAGGTCTGAAGCGCCCAAAGGTTCACCCTGCCTGTCTCGCAAGGGCTTCGTACATGCGAAGCGCTGCGACCACGCCGGAATGCAGGGTGAGCCCGGCCACCAGCCACACGGCCGAGGCCAGGCCGAACAAGTCGGCCGTGATGCCGGCCAGCAGCGCCCCCACCGCGTAGCCGAGGTCGCGCCACAGGCGATAGATCCCGACGGCGGATGCTCGCCAGGAGGGATGAGCCACGTCGCCGATGGCTGCCAGCAGCGTCGGGGAACCATCGCCGTTCCAAGGCCGAGCAGCACCGCACCGGCGCCGAAGAACATGAAATCGGCGGCCAGCGCGGTGACGGCGATGCCGACCGCTAGCACCCCCCATCCCCCAGGCGATCAGCCAAGGGTATCGATCCCGTTCAGCCGGACCTTGAACTCCTCGTAGCTGCCGGGCTGGGCCCGGGACTTCGTGCTGGAGGATGGATCGACGATCGAGTTCATCGACTACGACGCCGCGACCGGACAGAAGCTGCGTCACTACACTTTGTTGGGCGCTCACGACGAGAGTTGCTGGTCGCGCGGACAGTCTTGGGCCGTGGCAGGCTACCTGCGCGCGTGCGAAGCGCTTGGTGACGAACGATACCTGGCCATCGGAAACAAGCTGCTGGGCTACTGGATCAGCCAGACGGGCGAATCGGGGGTTCCTCCATGGGACTTCAAGGACCCCGCCCTCAGCCAGGATCGGGCCTCGGTGCCCTTGGACACGTCCGCGGCGGCTGTGGTCGTCGAGCAGTTGGCCCGCATGGCAGTTCTGCCGACGCTTCACCCTACCGCCCGTACTGCCACGGACAGGCTTGCCCCCATGCTCGATGGCTTCCTCCAGCATCTGACACCGTTCAACGAAAGTTCGGGCAAACATCCACGTGGTGTGCTCTTGAACGGATGTTTCAACCAGCCCAAGAAGTACGCCAACCGCAGCGAACTGATCTGGGGAACGGCTTACCTCCTGTTCGCGCTGTACTACTTGAAGACGGGGCGTGTCATCGAGTGAGCGAGAAAATTTCGACCGAGGCCGCAGCGCGGTCTACAAGCTCGTCGTGCGTACTCGAAGTTGTCCTCATTGAACTTTCCGAGCTTGGCGAAGCGGCCTTCGAAATTTCGCTTGGCGCGGCTGCGGCGCTCCTGCGAGCCGCGCCCGGCTATTGCGGGCATCAAGCGGGCCGGTGTCTTGAAGAACCCGGCCGCGCGCTGCTGAGGATCCGGTGGGATTCCCTTGAGGACCATACGGTCCGCTTCCGTGGATCACCTGCGTACGCCGAATGGCGCAGGCTCATCGATCCTCAAATTCGTCCAGATCCCTTGGTCAGGCATTTTCAGCTTAGCCTCGCGTGACCCACGCTCCGTAGAGGCTGCAATCCGGGGACCATGAAGTGCTGCAATGATGTTGCGCTCCATGCGGCCCGGGTCACCCGCAACTCAAGACCGACGCGGTCGGGAAAGCAAGGCAGGAACTACACCTCTGAAAGGCCGCTTTGGCGCCGACTGGACGGGCGTCTCGGACGTCGGCTCCTGGCCGCGAGCGGCGGTCGCTCAAATTATGAATCGACCTTCTTCGCTGTCGTAGAACCGGGCGCCGAGAGCTGCACATAGCTTCTTCAACATCGCAACAGCCGCTTCGTCGAACACGCCCGATGCAGCGACGGACATCGGCGGCTCGTCATCTCCGACTTCAAGCTCCAAGGCAATACCTTGCGGACGCAGGTCGAACCGCTGTGACCTCGTCGTGACGCGCGTCAGTTCGTAGATGACAGCGTGGACATGAGGCCGGCTGCCCAGCGGTTGCGGCAGCCAGTTTGCGTCGAGCTCTTCAACTTCCTGTGATGCACGGACGATGACACCGATGCTGCTCATACTTGGACTTCTGGATGGAACTGGGGGTGCTCGGTGAAGGTCTGGTGTTGGCCGCATCCTGCCACATGCGCGACGCCGCCGTCGGGCCCACTGCGGACGCTCGAACCGCTCCGAAGATGCTATGTGGGACTACCCGAGCGAAACCCGTTTAGCTAAAACTTTCCTTAACTTCTTGGCAGAGGAGATGGAAATGTCGACAACCCAGGCAGTCTCACAGCATGAGGATACGGCGATCCAGGGCGAGCTGTACATGAGCTTCGAGCTCGGCGACAAGGCCTGGAAGCTGACAGCGAACGATGGTCACCGCGGCCCGAGCCGGTACACCGTGGACGCCGGCGACACGGCTGCGGTTACACACTGCATCGGCAAGGCCCGGGAGCGCTGCAAGCTCGACATGCAGGCCAAAGTGCATACCTGCTACGAAGCCGGCCGCGACGGCTGGTGGCTGCACCGCTGGCTGATCGAGCAAAGTGTCGACAACATCGTGGTCGACTCCTCGAGCATCGAGGTGAACCGACATGCCAGGCGGGCCAAGAGCGACCGGATCGATGGCGACAAGCTGTTGGCGATGCTGCTGCGCCATCATCGCGGCGAGCGTGTGTGGTCGGTAGTGCATGAGCCCACGCCCGAGGACGAAGACGCGCGCCGCGAGCACAGAGAGCTCGCACGGCTGACGCAGGAGCGCACCTCACACATGAATCGCATCGGCTCGCTGCTGGTGCTGCACAACCTGCGCGCGCACGTCGTCGTCGGCGGGCGCGACTGGCCCGCCTGGTGGGCGCGCCATGGCGAGCAGGTACCGCCCTTGCTGCGTGCCGAGATCGAGCGCGAGAGCGCTCGGCTCGCGCTGGTCAAGCAGCAGGTGAAGGCGATGGAGGCTCAGCGGCGCCAAGAATTGACCGATGGCTCGCAGCCGCTGGTGGCGCAACTGGCCCAGTTGCGCGCCATCGGGCCCAAGGGCGCTTGGGTGTTGGTCAAGGAGGTGTTCGGCTGGCGGCGCTTCGCCAATCGGCGCGAGCTGGCCGGCTGCCTGGGGTTGGCGCCCACGCCCTAAGACAGCGGCGGCAGCCAGATCGAGCAGTGCATCAGCAAGGCGGGCAACAAGCGAGCGCAGGCCATCTGCGAGGCTGTCACCAGACCCAACATGCGATTCGTGCCGGTGAAGAGCGTCGAGCAGCAGGCCGTGCTCTCACTGCACCGAGCGCGCCAAGGCTTTGTCATAGCGCGTACGGCGCAGGCGAACCAGATTCGCAGCTTGCTCGGTGAGTTCGGCTTGGTCATCCCGAAGGGCATCTGCCACGTCGCCAAGCAAGTCCCCGAGCTGCTTGAAGACGCGAGCAACCAGCTGCCCGGAACGACTCATCGCTCGCCTGACCGAGCACCTCAAGGAACTGGACAAGCTGGTCGAAGAGTTCGAGGACCAATTCAAGGCGTGGCATCGCAGCAGCGAACTGAGCCTGAAGCTCGAGATTCCTGGCATCGGGCCGCTGGGAGCCAGCGCTCTGGTGGCCTCCATCGCCGATGCGAACAGCTTCGACAACGGCCGTCAGCTCTCGGCTTGGCTTGGCCTCGTGCCGAAGCAGCATTCGAGCGGGGGCAAGCCAACACTCCTGGGCATCAGCAAGCGAGGTGATGTGTATCTGCGCACCCTGCTGATTCACGGCGCGCGCTCGGCCATCGTTGCGGCGCAGCGCAAGACAATGAACACCAACGTGTGGCTGGCGAGCCTGCTGAACCGACGACATCCGAACGTGGCCGCGGTCGCGCTGGCGAACAAGAACGTGCGAACTGTTTGGGCGCTGCTGGTGCACGGGCGCGAGTTCTGCCCCAGCTACGTCCCGCCGCAGCTCGCTGCATAGCAGCTATACAACCCATCAAATCAGAAGGCAAGGAGACCAAACCACCGATTGCTCAGGCAATCACGCCAGTGATGGCAAAGCAGGTTAGACCGTGGTTGGCGAAGCCCAGTACAGCCGTAGCACTCCGAGTGCGACAAAGCGATAGAGGAGCCGACCAGCAGACCCCATCAGATGGCATGGTCGTCCCGTCTACCCGCAGCTGTTGACTTGAAGAATCAGCCCGTCCAGGGGAGGGTGGCTTGCTGTTCCCTTCAGGGTGTCACACCGTTCTCGCCGTCAAGGTCGGCGCACCTGGTGGTGCTTGCGGCCTCACGGCCGTCTTCGAACCTTGACGGCTGCGCTGCGGCGCGCCGTGGACGGTCACGGGCAATCCGCCCTCTACCGTTCAAGGAGAACGACATGGCTTCCAACTATTCCTTCATCACCGATGAACAATTCGAGCGGCTGCTGGCCAACGGCCGCATGGCATTGATGTGCCAGGACAAGGATAGGGATTTCGATCCGATGCCGGTCGTCAAGCTCTTCACGCCCGATGCGGGGGCGACGTGGCTGCTGACGGAAGTCGATCCCGACGAGCCGGACATCGCCTTCGGCCTGGCCGATCTCGGCTTGGGCTTTCCGGAGCTGGGGCGCGTGAGCCTGCCGGAGCTTTCCGAAATGCGCGGAATGATGAGGCTGCCGATCGAGCAGGACCTGCACTTCCGGGCTTCGCAGCCGCTCAGCGCCTACGCGCGTGAGGCGCGATGGGCCGGGCGCATCCAGGCCTGAGGGCCCGCCGCCGGATGCGCCGGCGGCTTTCAACGGCTTCGTCATTCATGGCGCGCTGCGCGCGCGGTACGGAGCAAGGCCGCTTGCGCGGCAGTCCGGCACATGGATGGACGCACTCTCGCCTCTGCCTGGCAGAGGGCGGCGGGAGCGGCCTGCGGCCGCGGCGCGGCCGGAAGAGTGTCCGTGTGGGTGAGCGGCGTCTGCCGCGGCGCATCTGCTTTCAGAGCCACCTCTTCATCGACGCATAGCTCGCACGAGCCGCTGTCCAGGGCTTCGGGCTGCGCCACCGTCCTCACCCGGTCTTCGCTGGCGCTCAGCTGCGGCCTCCGGGCGGTCCCTGGACACCGACCCTTTCCGCTCGCTCTTCATGCGTCGAGGCGGCTCCGAAAGCAGATGTTCAACCACCGCGGCACACACCGCAGAAAGGCCCAGCCATGCGTGCACTTCAATCTTCCCGTCAGCGCAATGCGGACAACCAGACCGCCACGGGCGTTCCCCCCGTACCCCCCGAGGACTCACCAAAAGCAGGTGCTGTTCAGCATGGAGGTTCAGCGCCGCGCGGCGGCGGCCGCATGGATGTCCGGCAGTCCGTCACCGACCGGATCATCGCGATGCTCGAGCGGGGCGGGAACGTGTTTCGCGAACGCTGGACCCGGGCGGCCTCGCGCGGCATGCCGCGCAATGGCAAGACGGGCGCTGCGTACCATGGCGCCAATGTGCTGCTGCTGTGGGATGCCGCGATCGAACAGGGCTACGCGTCGAATGTCTGGCTGACGTACAAGCAGGCCGCCAGTCTCGGTGCACAGGTTCGCAAGGGTGAGCGGGCGGTGCTTTGCGCGCACTTCGAGCGCAAAGCGGGCAGGCCAACGGCGGACGCTGCCGACGATGCGCAAAGCGCTTGCGGGCGCGAAGAGGAGGAGGGCGGCGAAGTGGGCACCGGCGAGAGAAGCTTCCTGCTGTGCATGCCGTTCTGGGTTTTCAACGTGGCGCAAATCGACGGCTTGCCGCCGGAGCTGATCGCTGATGCGGTCCCTCCGAAAGACTGGACGGATCGTTCCCCGATCGAAGGCGCGATGCGCTTCATCGGTGGCTGCAAGGCCGACATTCGGCACGGTTACGAGCGTGCGGCCTATGCACCGCGCGCAGACCGGATTTTCATGCCCGACGTCGACCGGTTCACCAGTCCCGAGGCCTACTGCGCGACGGCGTTGCACGAACTGGTGCACTGGACCGGCCACCCGGACCGGCTGGCCCGTGAGTTCGGCAAGCGCTTCGGCGATGCCGCCTACGCGTTCGAGGAACTCGTGGCCGAGCTCGGCTGCGCCTTCGTACTGGGGCACATCGGCCTGGTGGATGCGACGATCGAGGGGCATGCAGCGTACCTTGACGCGTGGCTGCAGGTGCTGCACCACGATCGCACCGCCATCTTCACCGCCGCGCGCCTGGCGGGCGAGTCGTTCGAGTACATCCTGAGCCGCGAGCTGCCGCCTGTCGCGCAGCACGTCCTTGTTGGCACTTGCGAGGATTGATCGGGTCACATGGCCGCATGCGGCCATGTGTTGTTCCGACCCGGACGTCGACTTGCCAGTCCAGCTCGCGATCGGAATTTGGGTTGTCATGCCTCAACTGGGCGTTGGCATTGCGTAGCCGACCCAGCTGCTGTGCCTCCTCGGCGTCATCGTACGCCGCGTCCAGCCCCGCCTGCGGCGCGCGGTGGCCTTCGAGGAGATTGCGCTCTGGACAGGCGTCCTGCGCGCCGGAAAAGCGGGGAAAGGGGGCACAACGACGCCCGCCCTGCGGGCAACGGGTGTGCGAGGCGAATGGATCACGCATGACACCATTTCGCATGCGGGCTCTTGAACCTCACAAGGCGAGGATCATGGTTCAGCACCATCCCGACCCCGGCAGGATCTGCGTGACGACTGGCCGTTCGGGATGTTCGCCGTTCCGCGCGAGCAGGTCGTCCGTGTCCATGCCTCGAGCGGCACCACCGGGAAGCCGACGCTCCATCCAGTGGCGCGCTAACGGGCTGAAGCCCCTGATTCTGACCAACAGGCCGGTTGAAGATGATGCATTCCTTGGCATCGCACGGCATAGGCCCGATCCTCGTTGCTTTCTGCGCCCAGGCGCGGGCCATCTCTCTGGCCCAGGAGCAGCCCGTCACCTCCGAAGGTGCTCTCCAAAAATCCGGCGGATGACCTCGTCTGCATCCACGTCGAAGCAGCGCCCATGACTGAGCATGATGCGGCGAGGCCGCCATGCTTGAACTTTCGCGATGGCCGCAGCTGCTGTTCTCCGCTGCAACAGCAGCGGCAGGCGCATCCCGAAGAGCGCCTGCCCGCGTGGGTAGTACATCCCGCTCATCCTCCATCTTGTCCAACTCAATGTTGATGATGGCGTCCGCCACGATGAGAGATCGTGATTCCCGGTGGAAGAAGATGAATTCCTTGAAGTAGCCACCCGGAAACAGCAATTGGTCCAGTTCGCGCCGCCATTCGCCCGGCGGGTCCAGATCGAGGGCTCTCCCGAAACGGATCTCCACCCGCCGCGCTCTGCTCCTTCTGCGCACGCCCGGCGAAGCCCAAGCGACGGCATCCGGAAAGGCCTTCAACCACTCTCCAATGTGGGCATAGTGGAACTGGTTGGGGGAGATCAGATGCCGGACAGTCCCGAGGTGCTCAAGCTCGTCTGCAAGCTTGCGATCGAACTTCGTCGGCGAGTGAAGAAAAAGCTCGCCGTTCGAGAGCCGCACCACCGTCATACGGGTGGTGAACGGCAGCGGCAGCCTGACGCCCGCCACGGTCAGGTTTTCGACGGGCCCGTCGACAACGCCGATGTTCGCCGCCACAGGTTTGTACACATTGATCGGGCTCGTAAAGTGCTGCGGTCATGTTGCCGTCTCGGAAACATCCTGCACGATTCTGGCAGCGCTTGACCCTGCCGATCTGCGTCTTTGGGCCTCAACCCGGGTGCTAGCGCCGGCTGAAGCGGAGGGGCCCGCTCGCCCGACGCCAGGTGACGGCGATCGGCGCGGAGCGCAGGTCCACCAAGCAGACCAAGGTCCATCGAAACTGCCCTAAAGGGCAGTTGTCAGCCATTGGTGCCGATGTCACCATCGCGCGGGCGCTGCAACAGCGCACGGATCACGATCTGCAAGTTAGAAGGACAAACATGAAAGCGGAACTGATGAAACGACTGGCGGTGCTCGCCGCGGTGCTCAGCCTGACAGTTGGCTGCACCAGCAAGGTCGATCCGATCAGCCAAGTGGAGAAGGCCGATGCCGCCAAAGGCGTGGCCGCGCCCAGCATTGCGGAGACCAAGGCGATCGCGGAAGAGGCCTTCGTCTACGGTCTTCCGATCGTGATGAACTATGCGGTGATGTACGAGTTCGCCGTGGACTCGAAGTCCAGCCAGTTCAAGGCGCCCTTCAACAAGATCAACAACCAGCACCACGTTGCCACCTACGAGGATACGGCGATCGTCACGCCCAACAGCGACACGCCCTATTCCTTTGTCTGGATGGACCTGCGGGCAGAGCCGATGGTGATTTCGGTGCCCGCCGTGGAGAAACAGCGCTACTACGCCGTGCAGCTCATCGACGGAAATACCTACAACTACGGCTACATCGGCAGCCGTGCCACCGGCAACGCGCCGGGAGACTACATGGTGGTCGGCCCAGACTGGAAGGGCGAGACGCCCCCGGGCATCAAGGAGGTCTTCACCTCGACGACCCCGTTTTCGGTCGCACTTTTCCGCACCCAACTCATCGACCCAAAGGACATCTCGAACGTCGAGAAGGTGCAGGCCGGCTACCAGGCGCAGCCGCTTTCCGCGTATCTGAAGCAGCCAGCGCCACCGGCCGCCCCGGCTGTCAACTTCGTACCGGCCACGACGGCCGGGATCAAGCAGAACTACTTCGAGTACCTGGACGCCGCGCTTCAGTACGTGCCGCCCACCCCGGAAGACAAGGACCTGCGGGCCAGGCTCGCCCGCATCGGCATCGGCCCAGGCAAGACCTTCGAGTTCAAGGACCTTTCGATCGAACACAAGGCCGTCGCTCTGCTGGCCATGAAGGAAGGCGACGAAAAGGTCGAAAAGTTCGCGGCCAGCGGGGTGAAGAACATCAATGGCTGGAGCGTCGGTTCGTTCTTCGGCGATCGTGCTTTCTTCAAGGGCGACTGGCTCATGCGCGCTGCCGCTGCCAAGTCCGGCATCTACGGAAACGATCCCGCTGAAGCGACGTATCCCTTCACCCGCGTGACCGCGGCCGGCGAGACCATCGACACCAGCAAACACAACTACTCGATCACCTTCCCCGCCGGGCAGCTTCCGCCTGTCAACGCCTTCTGGTCGGTCACGATGTACGACGGCAAGAGCCAGCTTCTCATCAAGAATCCGATCAACCGCTACCTCATCAACTCGCCGATGGTGTCGGGGATGAAGAAGAACGCCGACGGCTCACTCACGCTCTACATCCAGAAGGACTCGCCTGGGAAGGCGAAGGAAGCCAACTGGCTGCCCGCTCCCGACGGCCCGATCTACCTGGTGATGCGCCTGTACTGGCCCAAGGAAACGCCG
>NZ_JBFUBW010000062.1:0-20625 GCF_056405555.1 Variovorax sp. P1_G12
GTGCAGAACGAGCGCTACCAGGACACCGTGATCATCGAGCGCCTGGTGCGGGCAGCGATCCGCGGCGTCAAGGTCCACATCCTGACCAAGCCGCCGCATTCGCTCAAGGCCGAGAAGCTGATCGAAGGGGTGGGCGGGCTGCGCATCCTGCAGGACGTCGGTGCCAAGGTGCACACCATGAAGCACCTGAAACTGCACGCCAAGATGATGCTGGCCGATGGTGAGCGCGCGATTGTCGGCTCGATCAACCTCGCGCCGGGCAGCTTCGACGGCCGGCGCGAACTGGCGATCGAGAGCGACCATTCCGGGACGGTGCAGCGCCTCGAGGACACTGCGCGTCGCGACTGGGCGTCCTCGCACAAGATCGACCTCAGCGACGCCGGCCTTCTCCATGACCTGCAGAAGCGCCAGCTCGATCCGAGCAAGCTGGTGCTCAACGACGGCGGCGGCGGGCCCGTGGCGGACAAGCCGAAGAAGCACAAGGGAAAGAAGGACTGAATGGCGGCGACGTCTGCAACCGGTGCCCTGCCTCACGCCACACGAGATGCCATCGATCGTCTGATCCGGCGATGCATCCATTCGGGGTCATCGGAACGTGGCTTGATGTCCAGCAGTTTGCTGACATCGCGACGGCGCATCAGCTTGTCGAGCAGATATGCAAACTTCGATGTCCTCGGTCCGCTCTTTGCCGTCGATGTTAGGTGTCAGAGTCGATTCGATGGCGAACTCGAGGGCCCTCATTCGAGGAGATGCGCACGATGCATCGAAACCCGAGATGGGAGGTCGATGTGTCGATCGGTTGCGCCATGCGCGCGGCCGGCCGGTAGCGACGGCAGTAGCTCGGCGCGCACAGGTGCGAGCCGCCCTTCATGACCTTGCGCGGTATCGGCAACTGCGGCATCCCAGGATCGAAGCTCTGCGCCATCGATGCACCGCGTGGATTCAACGGGATGCAGCAGGACTTGAGCTGCTCTTCCGGGTGACGGGGCGCGTACCAGCTTTCCGTCCATTCCCAGACGTTGCCGATCATGTCGTAGAGACCGTAGCCGTTGGCGGGGAAGCTGCCCACGGGAGAGGTGCCGGCGAAGCCGTCCTCGGCCAGGTTCTCCCATGGAAACTCGCCCTGCCAGATATTGGCCTGATGACGCCCGCCGGGCGTGAGCTCGTCGCCCCAGGCGTACTCGGCGCCTTCCCGCCCGCCGCGCGCAGCGAACTCCCATTCGGCCTCGGTAGGGATTTGTTTATTGGCCCACTTCGCATACGCTTCGACATCGCTCCAGGCGAGATGCACGACGGGATGGTCGTCCTTTCCCGCGATGCTGCTGACCGGCCCTTGCGGATGGCGCCAGTTGGCATCGGCGACGAACTGCCACCACTGGAAATGATCGCGCAGGCTCACGCGATGAGGCGGCGCGACAAAGACCGATGAGGCCGCCTTCAACATCTCCGGCAGCGCACCGGGATAGTCCGCTGGATTGGGCGGTAGCTCGCAGAACGTGATATGGCCGGTGGCTTCCACAAAGACTCTGAACTGCGCATTGGTGATCGGGGTGGCGTCCATCCAGAAACCGTCGACCGTCACGCGATGGCTCGGCGCTTCCTCGGGGTAGTGACGATCCGAGCCCATGCGGAAAGTGCCGCCGGGAACCCATCGCATGCCGGGACAGGGGGCGACCGTTCCGTTGTTCGATGCGTCGTCTTCAGTCATCACGGAGGTCCTCAAAAAGGGTATTCAAGCTGCGTAAGGGGAGGATCTTGTGCATGGCGCGTGATCGGTTCGAGGCAAGCAGAGTGAAGTCATGTCGCCGACTTGGTCGCATGGCCTGTGTTGTAGCCGATTGTTTGAGATAACGATTCTTCACGAAGCATTACCCCATCCCCCTGTTCCAGGCCGACCCGGGTGCTGCGACATTTCTTCAAAGTAGCGTACGCCGCAGAGAATTCAGCATCGGACAGATACGCGATCATCTTGACCCATACTGGCTCGCTCCCTTTACGGCTGCTTGCAATGATGCGCGACGTCCATTTCTGGCCATTCCAGCTACGGCAAATCACGAATGGCCTGTCGACAGATGGAACGTCAAAAAATACCTGGGCTGCCTGTTCGGCTTGCCGATAGCGAATGCCCTGATTGCTGTTCGAACCCACGAGGTAGGAAGTCGGGTAGTCGCTGATACTCATCGATCTCGTTGACAAAACATGACTTCACGAGAGGGTCAGCAACTGCTGCCTTGAAGCGTTGACGACCTCGCATTTCTTGCACCTTCGGAGCCAGGTTCACTGCGCGCGCTTGTACGTTCCCGGCGGCAGGCACTTGCTGGCACCGGTGACCCTGAGTTCGGTGAACTGGAAGTCGGACTTGATGGTGTAGTCCTTACCGGCGTGCGAATGGCTCGCATGGGTGCGGGGGCGGAACTTCTTGTCGGGACACAGGCTGGACACAAACTCATTGCCCAGGCGGCCGCCGACGCGCCATTCGATCTTGGTATTGCCGCTCGCGTAGATTCCTTCGAAGTCGTCGTTCGCCAGCGTGCCGGTCGACACGGCGGCGAGGACGATGGACCCAAGGATCTGCTTTTTCATCTGGAACGCTCGCTGAGAAAGGGCATTCGCCAGGGGATCCCGACGAAGGCATCATCGCCTGGGCGTCGTCGCCTTGAGGCCGGGTCGGGCGTCAGCAAGGCTTCCAGCAAGTGGGTGTGCCCACAGATTACTTGGCGCCGACCATGTCAGGCGTGCCGCCGTTCGGGGTCGGCCGCTTGTTCGGATTCTTTGTCTCGCGTGCGTTGACGCGAGCCTGTCCGGCCGCCGCTGCCTTGCCTGTGCCGATGGCATCGTTCTGGGCAGACGTCGCCTCGTCATCACCCGGTTTCTTGACCTTGCCTTGCGGCCGAGCATCGACCTTGGACTGGGCGCGATCTTGCGGCTTGCTGTTGGTGATCACTTGTTCCTGCGACGAGGCACCGGCAGGATTCTGGGCATAGGCGCCAGCCGTGAACAGGCCGGCGATCAGGAGTGCGAGGATTTTGCTCATTGCGATGCCTTCAATGTTGGTGGATCAAGCGTCATTGTGTGAGTGGTCGCACGTCAATTCCATCCCGGCGGCTACCTAGCAGTACGTACGTGGAGAGAAGATGGGCCGCTCGTTGCTTCGGGAGTGAGTGTCGGGAGGTCTGCAGGCTCAGGAAGCCGTAGCGCGCAGTTCGCTGAACCTTCGTGCGAAGAGGGCCGACCACTTGTTGAACGCGTCTCGCGCGTAGGTCCAGCTTTGGAAGGAGCTGGCATAGCCATTGAGCCAGGCCTCCGTCGCGGTCGAGGCGCCGCTGTTGAGGTCGGCTGCGTACTTGAGGCCAATCTCCGTGTCCGCGCATTCGCCCACGACGGCGCCTGTGGCGCCATCCCTGAACTGCGCTTCCAGCCCGGTCTGTCCCATGTAGGGTGTCGAGCCCACGGGCCGACCGGTCGCTGCACCGGAGCCCATTTCCGCCACGAAACCGTAGGGCACCGCGGTACCCGCCAGGCTCTCGACGGTGTTGGTCGGCACCAGCGCCGTCAGGGCGAGCCGGATGCGCAGGACGCCAGAGCCGCTCGTCGTGACGATCTGCGCCTCGGGGGTCAGATCTCGCACCAGCGCCGCATGGAAATAGTCGATCAGCACCTTCAGATCGGTGGGATCGATCGGCCGCTGCTCGGCCGTAGGCTTGATGTAGACCTGGATCCGTTCGATCATGACCTTGTCATAGCGCTTCCAGTCGACCCCGGCCTGGCGCCAGCAGAGCAGGCCGCCGGTGGCGGCGACGGATTTCAGTTTTCCGGAATCGCTCAGAAAGCCCACATTGGCGACCTTGTCCTTCGCGTTCTCGGAGGCCACGACGTTGGTGCCGGCGCCGGGCCCCGCGCAGCCCGCGAGCCCAAGGACGCTGCAGACCAGGGCGGGAAGAAGGACCTGATGCAATTTCATGCTGACTTTCCGTTGAAAAAAGGAACCAAGCGCACAGCTCAGGGTGCGCCCACTACGCTGTAGTACACGCCATTCGCCCCGTAAAAAGGCCGGAACCAGCTGTCGCCATAGCGGTAGTAGTCCACGCCGTAGCGGTTCACCATCACCGCGCCCTCGGGCGGGCGGGCGTAGTTCACACCGATGGGATACACCGCGTGATTGGCGATCGCCATGCCGGCCGCCGCCCCCACGATCGTGCCTGCTGCCACCGCGCCCGCGCAGTCGTAGCAACCCGCGTGGTAATACGGGACCGCCACCGGCGCGTGATAGGGCGCATAGCCTGCGTACCCATACCCGGGAGGGCGATAGGTGCTGAAGCCGCCGGGGGTCGTATGCACTGCACCCATGCCGTAGGCGCCGGTGGTCGTGCCGCCCCAGCGATTGGTGTGGCTGGCCCAGCCAAAGCCGCCTTGCGAATGGCCACCGAACCGGTTGGCGCTGACCCAGGCCGCGGCCTGTGGATGGAATCCTGCGGCGAGCAGCAACGCGGCCGTCGCTGAAAGAAGGGTCTTGGCGATCGTCATCACTGAACTCCCTGCGCTGGTTTGACGACTCGCTTGGCAGGTGGCTTCGCTGCCGCCACGGGTTTGGGCGCTGCAAACTCGATCTTCTTCGCATTGACGGCACTCAGTGCGGCAAAGGCTTCGGCCGCAATCACGGGATCGAGTTTCCAGTTCGACAGTTCGACCTGGTGGCGCAGTTGCAGCGGATCGCCTCGGAACACGGCGCGCAGCTTGCGCGGCAGTTTGTCATCGGCCCCAAGCCAGATCTGCATGAAGACCTGATCGTTGGCGATCGCCACCATTTCCGTGGTGGTGCCGCCCACGACCTTCGACGGTCCAATGTAGAAGGCCCGGGCCAGCCCCTGGCTCAGGGTCTGGTACGGATCCGCTGCGAGGATGTCGGCAAAGGGGAAGTAGATGGCTGCGCGCTCGAAGGCCTGCTTCAGCATCGCGTCGATCGTCGGAGGGGCTGGCGAGACCGCCACCAGGTTCTCCGCGGGTGCGAAGGCCGTCATCGTCGTCCCGTCGTAATGGAACTCCGAAGCCGGGCCATCGCCGAGCGTCACGACTCGCAGCTTGTCCGGCCGCTGCAGCAACACCTCTGAACTGGTCGCGTACACGAGCGAAGGACCGACGCTGCTCGGGCTCTCGTAGCTCGCCACCGCCGTGAAGCCCAGCGACTTGGCGCCGGTGAGCGCGGCGCTCATGCCGCGCAGCAACTCGAGGGCCCTCTGTTCGAGCCGGGGCGCCTGCGCCACGGCCGCCTTGCTCGCGGGCGAGGCAGCCGGCTTCGAAGCTGGCTGCGCCTGCGCGGCCAGCCCCGTCGCCATCGCTGTCGCGAACAGCAGGCCGCGCATGGAGAATCGACGGACCAAGGGTCGTGCTCGGGTCATTTGACGCCTCTTTCGGGTTGTTCAAGCGCTCCTGCGCGACGCCGGAAGGTCGCACAGGATCCCGAAGCGTAGTCGGCACCCAGGCCGCCGAACATCGTGGCGAGCACGCGATCCGATACCGTGGCCCCACGCAGCGAAATAGGTGCGGCCACGTACGACTTCGGTTTCACTTGACCTCCGGGCACGCTCGGCATACTGCCGCATGCAACTGGCGCATGCTGACCGGTCGCTCGAGGAAATCGGTCGCATCCAGTCGGGCGATGTCGATCGCGCTACGGAACGCAGTGTGCGGACCCAGCACGATCACCGGAACGCCCACGGCCTCCGAGGACTCCATGGTGGGCGGCAGGACGAGCCGGGTCGATCCGAGCGGCCACTACTCCAGCGCCGAACTGTGAACCTCGGTGGTGAGGCCGATCGAGTTCACCAGTTCGCGCACCGAGTCGCGATTGGCTTCGTCGTCATCGATGATGAATACGGTGGGTTCGGTCGTGGTCTATTGGAGAATTGGAAGCGTGAAGCTCAACGAGGCTCCGCCGCCGGGATTGTGCGATGCCCAGAGTTTGCCGCCGTGGGCCTCGATCAGCTTGCGGCAGATGGCCAGGCCCACGCCGAGACCGCTCGACTTGGTCGAATAGAAGGATTCGAATACTCGCTCCAGGTGGCCTTCGGCGATGCCGACGCCACGGTCGGCGATATCGATCCGCACCTCGTCGCGCTCGCCGGCGCGGATCGCAATGGCGATCTCTCTTTCACCACCAGGTCGCGCGCCTTCGATCGCCTCCATGGCATTGCGCAGCAGATTCATGACGACCTGCTGAAGGTGCACTTCATCGACCCAAACCACCGGGAGGGGAGACGCGGAGGAAAACCGGATGCGGATGTCGCGGAGTTCGCAGTCCAACTTCAACATTTGGACGCTCTTTCTCACCGCGTGCTCCAAATCGATCGACTTCGAATCCGGTTCATGCCGCTGAGCCATGTTGCGCATGCTGATCACGACGTCCCCGGCGCGCCTGGTCTGCGCGATCACCTTCTCAATCAATTCCACAATCCGCGACAGATCGGGGGTTGCTTCGCCAGCCCGCCGGCGAGCCGCCAGCGCGTAGTTCTCGATCGCACCGATCGGCTGAGTGATCTCGTGGGCGAGCGCGACAGACATCTCTCCGGCTGTGTGGATCCGAACCAGATGCGCCAGACGTTCACGCCAATGAGCCGCTTCAGTCTCCGCAGCGAGCTTGCGGCGCTCGGATGCCTYGCGCGCGTGCACGCTGCCGAACACCTCGGCGAGAAGGCGAATGCCCGGCATCAGCGCTTCCGGCCACTCATGCACGCCCTGCATACACGCGATCGAAAGGGTACCTGCGTTGCCGCCTGAGACGGAAATTGGCACCACGAGCAGCGATCGGACGCCCAGGTCACGCATGGCTGTAGCGTCGTCTCCAGCCTCCAGAGGCAGGTCGGCAACGCGAGCAATTCGGACGGCCGTGCCTGCCGCCGTCTGGGCGTTGATCCACGGAAGCGCGCTCGCCCGATTCCAGCCCACCGGCAGGTCGATGGAGTCCGCTTGCCAATGCTGAAAGACGTCTTCATGACCATCGTCGCGGAAGTGCAGCCGGAGTGCGACGTGATCGGCACCGGCGAACTCGCCGATCTGGCGCAAGCCGGTGGAAATCGCGTGATCCGCCTTGTGCGCCGTTGCAAGCACCAGCGTTGCAAGGATGCTGGTCGCGATCCGCTCGAAGCCGATAGCAAGCTCGAGTTCTTCCTGCGCACGTTGTCGCGCCACGACGCCGCCGAAGATCTGCGCGAGCAAACGCAGGCGCGGCAGGAGATCCGGTGGCCAACTGCGTTCGAAGCGAACGCAGGCGAAATTGAGGGCGCCCTGAAGTTCACCTTCAATGAAGAACGGCATCATCACGTGCGACCTCATGTCGATCTTGCGCCAGGTCTCTTTGTCGAGGCTTGCCTCCGGCGGCAAGTCATCCAGGTGGGAGAACACCACTGGCTCGTTGGCTCTCGCTTTCGCCAGGAGCCACGGGTTCACGACTTGGGCCGGGAGGAACTTGGGCGCACGCATGGCACCCTCCACCGCGTACGAGTGAGTGATCTCGACACGGCCGTTCAACGTCAGGACACGGCCAAGGGAACATCGACAGATGCCCAGGGCCTCAACAATGCGCGCGAGGCAGTCCTCGATGGCACGATCGACATCCTGCAGAGGCATATTGATGAACGAGGCAGACACCGTCGACAAGAGGCGCTCAAACCCTAGCAGGTCGTACACCACAGGCGGAAACGTCGGCGTGGATCGGCTGGGTTCAGTCATTGATGAAAGATAGTATTCTCCGAGGTCTTTCGAGGAGGTAGTGCATGCGTCGAGTCCGGGTTTTTCTGTTCGTGCTGGTTCTTGCGTGGCACGTCATTCCCGGAGGACTTGCCTATGCGCAGGACAACAGCGCTGGCGTGACGAAGCTCCTGCTCCCGTTCGAGGGTGGATCGGGCCGACCCGTTGCGGAGTTGTTGGCCGAGAGCGCTCGGGTCCTGCTCAGACGGACTGTCGTGGTCGAGAACAGGCCAGGTGCCAGTGGACGCATCGCCGCGATGGCGTTGAAGCGTGCTGCGCCCGACGGCGCGACAATCGCGCAGTTTTCCATCGTGGTGCCGGTCATCGGACCGTTGTCGTTCAAGGAAGTCCACTACACGTCACGTGATTTCGAGCCCATTTCGCAGATCGCGACTTACGATCTCGCCCTTGCAGTGCCCAACTCGCACCCGGCGCGGTCCGTCGCCGAACTCGTTGACTGGATGAAGAAGAATCCAGCCCAGAGATTCTACGGAAGTCCAGGTGCTGGAACGCTTCCGCACTTTCTCGGCGTGATGATCGGCAAGTCAATCGAAACCGACATGACGCACGTGCCGTACAAAGGGCTCGCGGCCATGAAGATCGATCTTGTCGAAGGCACGATTCCTTGCGGCATTTCAGTGGTTTCCGATCTCATCGACCTGCACCGCGCCGGCCGCATCCGCATTCTTGCCACGTCGGGAGCGAAGCGAATTTCCCAACTTCCCGACGTGCCGACATTTTCAGAGCAAGGCTACCCGGGCATTATGGCGAGCGGATGGGTGGGCATCTTCGCTCCTGCCGGAACGCCCCGAGCGATAGTCAACGAGTGGTCGGCTGCGCTAATCACCACGATTCGTTCGCCCAAGATGCGGCAGAAGTTGATTGATTTCGGGATCGAGCCGACCGGCACATCGCCCAACGAGTTTGCGGCGATCGTCGATGCAGACATCGCCCGCTGGGCGCCCATCATCAAATTGTCCGGCTTTCAGGCCGAGTAGAGAGAGTCATGAATCTGGGGGAAGGCTGGCTTGGCAAATTGAGACTGAGCGTAGGTCGTGACCGCCCGCTTCCAGGCAGTCATTTGTGCAATGGCGCCGGAACCACGTCGCGCTCGAACAGCAGTTCCTCGATGTCGCGCAGGCTCAGTTGAAATCGAAAATACCAACGCACCGCCTGGCTGATCACCACCGCAGGGAACCGATGACCGTGATACAGCACCTCTTTTTTTTGCATCGGGAAGGCTTACGACATCGCCAACGTGACAATGCCCACCGGATCACTCGCGCCTGCCCTTGTCTCCTCAGTCGCTCTTGCCAAGGTAAAACCGCATCGAAAGCCGCTGCACCAGGTTGCCATACGGCGGATAGAACAGCCCGATCGGAAACCACCGATGCCGCTTGAACACGGACTTGGCATGCGAGAGTTCGCGAAAGCCTTCTTCCCCGTGGTAGGTGCCCATGCCGGAGTTGCCGGTGCCGCCGAAAGGCAGGTCGTGCTGGAAGACATGCCAGCCCCAATCGTTGAGGGTCACTCCGCCGGCATGGGTTTCCCGTAGCACGCGTTGCTGTTCGGCGCTGCTCAGGCCGAAAGCGTAGAGCGACAATGGCCGGTCGCCACGCCGCACCAGCGCCATCGCATCGTCCAGGCGGTCGTATTCGACCACCGGCAGGATCGGCCCGAAGATCTCTTCCTGCATCAGCTGCATGCGGTCGTCCACACCAGTAACGACGGTCAACGCCATCTGGCGACCGGCGCCCGCGACGTCGCCGCACTGCAGCAGGGTCGCTCCCTTGGCCCGGGCATCGTCGAGCAACTGGCGCAGCCGCGCCGCGTGGCGCTCGGTGACGATGCTGGTGTACTCGGGATTGCCGCCGACGGTCGGATACAGCTTGCCGAATGCCTCGCGTACCGCGGCGGCGAACTCGTTGGATTTGCCACGCGGCACGAGCGCGTAGTCCGGCGCGACGCAAATCTGCCCGGCATTGAAGGCCTTGCCGTGCGCGATGCGCAGCGCCGCATCGCGCAGGTCGGCGTCTGGCCCGACGATGGCCGGCGACTTTCCGCCGAGTTCCAGCGTCACCGGTGTCAGGTTGTCGGCCGCCGCGCGCATGACCTCGCGGCCCACCCGCGGCGAGCCGGTGAAGACCAGGTGGTTGAAGGGCAACGCGTTGAAAGCCTGCGCGGCTTCGACCGCGCCGCCGAATATGGCCACCTCATCTTCGCCAAAACACTCGCCCAGGATCGTGCGCAGCAGCGCGGTGGTCCGTGGCGAAAATTCCGAAACCTTGACCATTGCCCGGTTGCCCGCGGCCAGTGCCGCGATCAGCGGGCCGATGGTCAGGTACAGCGGGAAGTTCCAGGTGCCGATGATGCCCACCACGCCCTTGGGCTGGTATTCGACCCAGGCGCTGTTGGTGAGGAACAGCAGCTCCGTGCCGCGACGCCGCGGCTTCATCCACTTGCGCATGTGAGACAGGGCGTGCCGGGCTTCCAAAATCGGGCCCATGACCTCGACCAGCTTGGTCTCGGGCCCGGCGCGAACGCCAAAATCCGCGTTCACCGCAACGACGATGTCGTTCTGGTGGCGGCGCAGCGCATCGATCAGCCGGTGCAGCTTGGCCTTGCGCGCCGCGAGGTCCGGATACGGGGCGGCCTCGAAGGCGCGGCGCTGAATGTCGAACAGGCGGTGCATGCGCTGGATCTCCGCCGCATCGGCCACGTGGAGAGTGAGGGGGGTCGGGACGGCATTCATGTCAGTGCTCCAGTTTCTTGGCGCGGAACATGCCCGCGCACCGTTTTGTCTCGGGCGGGTTGCTCATGCCACGTCGCGCAGTTCGCGGCGAAGGATCTTGCCGACCGTGGACTTGGGCAACGCCTCGACGAAGCGCACGATCCTGGGCACTTTGTAGGCGGTGAGCTGTTCGCGGCAATGTGCGATGAGCTCGGCCTCGCCGAGCGTGGCGTTCGCCGCCTTGACCACGAACAGCTTGACCGCTTCGCCCGTCTTCTCGTCGGGCACGCCCACGCAGGCGCATTCGACGACCTCCGGGCAACCGGTGGCAATCGCCTCGACCTCATTGGGGTAGACATTGAATCCGGAGACGATGACCATGTCCTTTTTACGGTCCACGATCTTCAGGAATCCTTGCGCGTCGAAGCTGCCGATGTCGCCGGTGCGGAAGTAGCCGTCGGCGGTGAATGCGGCCGCGTTGGCCTCGGGCTGCTGCCAGTAGCCGTTCATCACCTGCGGGCCCCTGGCACAGATCTCGCCGACCTCGCCGATGCCGACTTCCAGGCCATCATCATCCAACAGCTTGATGTCGGTCGAGGGCATTGGCAACCCCGTGGTTCCAGTGAAATCCTGCACGGCGGCCGGGTTGAAGGTCAGGACGGGAGAAGTCTCCGACAGGCCGTATCCTTCCCGGATGAAGGTGCCAGTGAGCGCTTTCCACTTGTCCGACACCGCACCGATCACCGCCGCGCCGCCGCCGGCCGCCAAGCGCAAGTTGGACCAATCGACCTCCTTGCTTCGCGGGTGCGCCACTAGCCCCGCGTAGAGGGTGTTCACGCCGACGAAGATGCTCGGACGAGCCTTCTTGAGCGTGTCCAGGAAGCTGTCGAAGTCGCGCGGGTTGGTCACCAGCCAGTTGTCGGCCCCGACCGAGAAGTAGCTGATGAAGTTCACCATCAGCGCGAAGATGTGATAGAGCGGAATCGCCGTGACGATCACCTCTTCGCCCGGTCGCAACACGTCGGGCATGAAGGCCTTGAACTGCTCGGTATTGGCCACCAGGTTGCGGTGACACAGCGCAGCGCCCTTGGGCAAGCCGGTGGTACCGCCGGTGTACTGCAGGAGCAGCAGGTCGTCGCCATTGACATCGACCGGCGTAAAGGGCAGCTCGGCGCCTTCGGCCAGCGCATCCGTGAAGGCAACGGCGCCCGTCAGGCGTGCGTCCACCGGCGGGCTCGGCAGGACGACATCGCTGCCGTCGCTCACGCCGACGGTGACGATGGTCTTGAGCCGGGTCCTGGGCAAAACCTCGGCCACCGTGGCGGTGACGCCGCTGAAGACGACCAGGACCTCGGCACCGGCATCGTTGAGCTGGTGCTCGAGTTCACGCGGC
Organism: Variovorax sp. P1_G12; assembly: GCF_056405555.1. Taxonomy (NCBI): domain Bacteria; kingdom Pseudomonadati; phylum Pseudomonadota; class Betaproteobacteria; order Burkholderiales; family Comamonadaceae; genus Variovorax; species Variovorax sp. P1_G12. Next base: position 11,868 of record NZ_JBFUBW010000062.1, read on the forward strand.
GTGTACAAGGGGTTGACGTTGGCCTGCGCAGCGCCAGCGCGAATGATGCCGAGGAAGGCGATCGGAAAGGCCAGCACGTTGGGTGCCATCACGGCGACGCGGTCACCCTTCTTCACCCCCAACTTGCCTTGCAGGTAGGCCGCGAAGTTCCGCGAGAGACGGTCGAGATCGGCGTAGGTCAGCGTCTGGCCTGCGCAGCGCATTGCTGGCCGATCGGCGAAGCGCTTCATCGCCAGTTCCATCATGTCCACCACCGAGCGATAGGCGTCGGGGTTGATCTCCCTGGGCGTGTTGCCGTAGCTGGCTTGCCAATGTCGTCGGGTCATCGTGATTTCCTGGAATGAGGGGTCGTATCGCGGGGTGTGTGGCTCGTCTTCGGAACGGCACTCAAATCGTCAGAAGGGCGTGAACGAGCATGCTCGCGAAAAGCACTGAAATTCACCAGGTTGTCTCCTTGGCTTTGGTCGGCGGGCCGGGTCCTGTGTCTGAACACCGGAGCTCTTGGAATGAGGGCGATTGTTCAGGAGAACCCGAATTGAGTCCAATGCATAGTGGGTGGAGAATGAATGCAGTGGATGCAATCGCCTAACAAAGGAGCGACTTATGGACATCAAGCGCTGGGCACATATCGTCGCCGTCGCCGACCGTCGAAGCTTCATCCGTGCCGCCGAGCAGGTGCATCTCAGTCAACCGGCCCTCACGCGCAGCATCCAGGCGGCGGAAGCCGAGCTGGGCCTGCAGTTGTTCGACCGCGGGACGCAGGAGGTGGTCCCGACGCCGGCCGGTGAATTTGTCGTCGCGCGGGCTCGGCAACTGGTGTTCAACAGCCGTTGCCTCGAACGCGACGTCGAGCTCTACCGCAGCCGCGGTCTGGGCGACACGGCGTTCGGCGTCGGCCCTTTTCCTGCGGCATCCTTCCTGTCGCCGTTGCTGACGACGATGCGACGCGAGTTTCCGGGGATCAACGTGCGCGTCGAGATCAGCAATTGGCAGTTGCTATTGAAGCGCCTGCTCGAGGAAGACATCGAGTTCTTCGCTGCTGATACCAGGGACTTGCCTTCGGAACCCAACCTGCATATCCGTGCCCTGCGCAACGAGCCGGGGGGCTTCTACGTGCGCGCCGGCCACCCGTTGGCCCTGCGGGGATCCGTCACGCTGCGCCAGCTCTGGGCGCACGGCGTTCTCTCGGTGCGGCTGCCAGTTGACGTACGTGCGGTGCTCTCGCGCCTGCTTGGTCTCGGCTCGTCGGCCGAACTCTCTTTGGCTCTCGAGTGCGACGACGTCCAGTTGCTGAAAGACATAGCGCTTGGTTGCGACTCGGTTCTGGCCGCGACGCATGCCGCGGTGGCACGGGAGGTTGCTGCCAGCAGGCTTCACCTGCTGAAGGTCACTGGCCTTCCATCGGTATCAACGGAAATGGGGGTCGTCACTCTGCGTGGCCGCACACCGTCGCCGATGGCCACGCTCATCATCAGCAGGCTGTCAACCCCAGCCGCCCCGGAATCTGAGATCGAGCCGCTTTAAACCGTCTGACCATCGGGGGCAACTGACTTCCGCGGTATGCACTGGATGCAACGAAAGTGGACGAACATTGCATTGGACGGATGGCCGCCCATCGTCAAAGATACAGAGCCTACCGACCAACGGCGTCGCATGTACGTCGCCCACCACAACGGAGACAAACGTTGAGCCCCCTGCTTCAAAACACCTTGATCGTCGTGCTGATCCTCGGATTTGCCCTGATGGAATATGTCAGCCGGCGCTACCGGGCCACTGTCCACGCCACCAGCAACGACACCAAGCTCGAGCTGATGATGTTCGTCAGCTTGATCGCTATCGCCCAGCCGGTCGCGCTGCTTGGCTCGGAAAAGCTGTGCGAGTGGCTCATCCCGGGTCAGCGCGGCGCGCTGGCCGATCTGCCTTGGTGGGCCATGATTGGCCTGTTCCTCGTTGCCGACGATATGACGCAGTACTGGTGGCACCGCATCTCGCACTCCCCGCTGCTGTGGCCGCTGCACCGCGCGCATCACTCTGCCAAGTACATGAGCATCCGCATCACGTACCGCAACAACTTCTTCTATTACATGCTAATGCCCGGGCTGTGGCTGGCCGGCGTGCTGTTCTTCCTGGGCGCCGGGCAGGTCTACCTTGTCTATATCGTAGTGAAGATCGCTGTGATCCTGGGCGCCCACAGCGCTTGGCGTTGGGATGAGCCGCTGTACCGCATCCGCGCCCTCTCTCCGGTGATGTGGGTTGTCGAGCGGGTCATCTCGACGCCCGCCACGCATTGGGCACATCATGCCTTGAGCAACGCCGACGGCATCGGCCACTACAAGGGCAACTTCGGCAACATGCTCTTCTTCTGGGATGTGCTGTTCGGAACGGCGCACATCACGCGCAAGTACCCGACTGCGGTCGGACTGCCGGACGACCTGCTGTTCGGCGACGAACGCTGGACCGACCAGATGTTCTATCCGCTGTCGCATTCCAAGCGTGAGCACAGCGCGTTGCGCCCCGGAGGTCGGCCCTACGAAGAGACGCCGAGCCAGGATGCTCTAAAGCCCACGGCCTCATGAATCAGTCGCTTCGGAACAGACGCATCGTCGTCACAGGTGGTTTTGGCGTTCTCGGCCGTGCGGTAGGGGACGTCCTGCGAAGTGCCGGAGCGCGAGTCGCTCTGATCGACAAGGCGACCATACCGCAGGACCTTCCAAGTGGTTTCTCTGCGCAGGGCGGGACCGATCTTGGCCAGGAAAGCGAAGCGCGCGAGGCCCTCAATCACGTCACCATCGCGCTCGATGGCTTGGACGCCCTCGTCAACGTAGCAGGCGGATTCCAGTGGGAGACGGTGGAAGGAGGCAGTATCGAAACCTGGGACCGGTTGTACGCGCTCAACGTCCGCACGGCTTTCCTCGCATCGCAAGCGGCACTGCCACATCTGCTGGCGAGCAGCCACGGCCGCATCGTCAACGTCGGCGCCATCTCGGCTGGAAGCGCAACGTCGGGCATGGGCGCCTATGCGGCCGCAAAGTCCGGAGTGGCGAGACTGACCGAAGCCATGGCGGAGGAATTCAAGGATCGCGGCATCACGGTCAATGCCGTGCTGCCGGGCATCCTCGACACGCCCGCCAATCGCACCGACATGCCGAAGGCCGATGCCAACCGCTGGGTGGACCCAGCCGCGCTGGCGCGGGTCATCGGGTTCCTGCTCTCCGACCTCGCGGCGCCCATCACGGGCGCCCTCATACCCGTCAAAGGGCGCCTTTAGGGTCGGCTCTGTCGCGATAGTCGGTCGGCCACAACAGCCATGGTACCGCTGCACGTCCAACTTGCGAACTCGACCCTGCGAGGGGTTATCAGGCGTTTGCATTTCCCGTTGAAGATCATGCTGGTGTGCGTTCGCTGGTACGCGGCCTACCCTTTGAGCCTGCGCAACCTGGAAGAGACGATGGCCAGGATTTGTTGCCCGCCCCCTTGATGAAGTCGCCCTCCCAGTGGCCGGGCATCACGCGGTCCTCAATCTCGGGCGGGCGCACGTGGATGCTGACCATTTCGGGGATCTGGCCGCGGCGGTCATTGCCGCGCGAGCGCGGCAGGCGATGAGCTGGCGTCGCAGTTCGCCCCTGGGCAGGGCGTAGATCGCGGTGTAGATCGTTTCGTGGGACACGTGGCGTGCAGGCTCGTTGGGGAAGGAGCGCTTCAGGGTAGCGGCAATCTGCTGGGGCGACCACTTCCAGTCGAGCATCGTCAGGACAACGCGCCAGGCGACACCGTGGACATCGAGCGTGAGCGCCGGACGTGTGAACACGCGCGAGTTGCTCTCGCAGTACGTCCATCAACAAACCGGGCACCCGACCCTCAATGTCAGCCATTCGGCTTTGCAGGTCGGCCAAACCGGCCTGCCTGCCAGTTCTCAACGTCACGCCAAACTCGTAAAGCAGACTGCGCAGCTGATAGATCTGCATCGTCCGGAACTTGGTCAGCTGAGTGCGCACTCGGTGCATCCCCAGCACCGCTTGCTGTTCTTCACTCTTGACCGCCACAGTACGCATGCCTGGCTGCTGAACCGCAGTCCAGATCGCTCGGGCATCAGCAGCGTCAGTCTTGTTGGTTTGCACGAAAGGGCGAATGAACTTGGCGTGCAACAACACTGCTTCGTGGCCGAGCGCGTGGATCTTGCGCGCCCACCAATGCCGACTACCGCACGCCTCAAGCGCGACCCGCCCTGCAGAGCTCTTCGACAAGAAATCGATCAGTTCCGTCCGGCTGAAGCGTCGATTCACGATCTCTCCTGTGTCGGCATCGACCCAGTACATCTGAAATACGCGCTTTGCGATATCCAGACCATATGTCGTACGATTCATTTCGGCCCCTCCGTTCCTGAAGCGGGTGGATGGAGACACCACTTTGGCACCGTTCGGTTCCGGAGGTACCTGTTCCTTGCCCACCCGCCCCGTAAAGGCGGCGGGTGTCCATCCCATCTAGGCCTGGCGGAAGCTATATGATCTAGCGCTCGGACAACATTTGCGTGCTCCGGACGCAAGGAGGAACCATTGTGGCCGTCGAACCGAAGACGAAAGCGCCGTTGCGTCAGCGCACGATGAATGAGTTCAAGGAACTCTCGATCCTGACCAGCTATCTCTTCGTCGTCATTGCGGCCGCGAACATCATGAAAGCTGCGGTCCTCTACGACCATGGCATCGATGTTGCATATTGGGGCGTCGCCATCGTCAAGGCCGCCCTGCTCGCGAAATTCATCGCTCTCGGCAGGGCATTCAAGGTCGGCGAGCACAACGCGACCAGCCCGCTCATCTGGCCAACATTGCACAAGGCCCTCGCCTTCCTGTCTCTCCTGGTCATCCTGACGGTCATAGAGGAGATCGTCGTGGGCCTCCTGCGCCACAAGACAATGACGCAATCGCTTGCCGACTTCATCGGTCCGCGGCTTGCGGAAAGTCTGGCAGGCATCCTGATACTGCTTCTGGTACTCATTCCCTACTTTGCATTCGAGGTCCTCGCGGAAGCACTTGGGGAGCGAACGCTGGTCAGGATGTTCTTCGTAGACCGAAAGGCGCACTTGGTTCGGTAACCCAGATGCGCCCTGCTGTCTCGGCCGCTCGACGATGCCTATGCCTATGCCAAGCACGACTGTTCGCCGGTCGCAACCTATGGCACCAGCACGACCGAGAGTTTGTCAGTAAAAGCCGAAGCATTCTTCTCGTACCAAGGCAATGGCGGACCTATGTTCTTGCTCGATGCACCTGGCCCGAACCCCAGAGACTCTGGGCTTCTACTGCTGTGGCTCTTCTTCGCAATTCTTAGGCATGTCACACCGAAGGAAGACGGTACAACAGCCAGCATGACGCACGGGCGAATAGTAGATAAGGTGGAGGCAAAATGCCGTCATGCGCTGATTGGCCCACCAATCCGAAACTAACGAGGGAGTGGGCTTCATCGCCCGGTCATGCTCGGCGACTTCCTCGGGCGTCTCCGGGTATCCCGCCTTCAATCAGCGTCCCCTCGATGCGCTCCGCCTCGAGGTGCTCCTTGCGGATTTCTTCCTCGGTGCAGTGGTAGTGCTGTTCGAGTCGAATACCCGAGCGCGCGCCCCCCTATGTCGCGGCGCGCTTCCGGATTTCAACCTTGATCTTCTTCTGCGCCACCTTCGCGGCCCTCGGCGCGACGGCACCGGCCGGGACCGGCGCGCACCCGTTCGCGGCGTCGTAGACCATATCCCCGCCCTGATCCGTCGAGAAGATCGCGACGCTGTCGATTCCGACGATCGCAGTCGGCACGCTCTTTTGCTCCTGCCCAGGGTCGCCCATCCGGGTTGTCAGGGCGCCGAAGCGCAACTGCATGCCGACGCGCCACCATCCCTTCGTGATCCCCTTCGAGGCGAGGAGGGCAGCGGCGATCTCGGGCCACCCAAACAGGTGGTCCGGCACCTGGGCGCCGGACGCCGCTGGCGCTACTGGCGTGATGATTTTTCGCGTCGTGCTCATGTGAACAATTCCTGGGGGGCGGTGGTATCAGTGGTCGCGGCGACCGTCGAGGCGGCGTCGATAGCGTCGACCGCACCGTCGAACGTATAGAAGGCCGGGCCGGTCATGGCCTGCGCGATTGCCTCCCCGGCGTGTGCCTTGGCCTGCGCGTGCGCTCGGGCCTGCGCCTCCTCGATCGCTTCGTGCCAGCCCGCGCGGTCGACGAAGCGCAGGACGTAGTCGCACGGTTCCACGTGGCCATCGCCGGCCTCCATCGCGCGGACGGCGGCGGCGAGGCCGCGCTTCGCGTGGCGGGCCATCCAGATGAGCCGCAGCATATTGCCCTCGGCGACCGGGACCGGCCGCGTGCCCTTCTCCCACATCGCCGCGACTTGTCCCGTCTTCCCGCCGAGGCGCCCGACGTCGTCCTGCGTCATCTTGAGCCGCTTGCGCATGAAGCGCAGTTCGGCGGCCGTAAGCGGCGTCACGCGCGCGGCGATCGCGCCAGCGAGGGCGACATAGAGGCCGTCGAGGTCGCGGTACGAGACCGCCCCGTCCGGGTGCTCGACGACGCCGTCGATCACGTACACGTTGGGTAAGCCGGTACCCGGCAGCTTTTCCATTTCAGTTCACCTTCATGACTGTGATTACGGTGATGCTCGTCAGGTCGGTCCAGCCTTCACCGCCGGCTTCGAGGCCGCCAACGACGGCGCGGATGTGCAGGCCCCTGTGAACGACGTTGCACCGCCCGTTGTCTTCGGGGCCATGCGCCGTGCCCTTGCGGAGGCAGGTCAACACGTCGACGTGGTCGAAGCCGTCGTTGTCCATTTCTTCCTGAGCGTGCCTGATGAATCTCACGTTGGCCGAGTCTCGGGCGACGCGGCGTATCGCCTTCGTCAGCTTCGAATTCTCTTGTCCGAACGTTGGGGCCATTCTATACAAATTATAGGTTTGCACATGACGCCCAAGAAAAGCGGCGCCGCCGTGCTGGATTGCCGAACCGGGCGGGAATCGACGGGTAGCGAACCTCCGGGGTGGCGCAGATAGTAGCCGGGCGCTTTCCTCGTCCTAGAGGGTTGGAAGCGGATTCCAGTTGAAACCCGCGTGGCGCCTCAATCCGGCCCCGGCCCCTACGGGACGCGCGGGCAGCTTGGGCGAGGTCTAAGGGCGGTCCGGGCCGACCGCCGCCTAAGGCCCGTGCGTCGCCTGCCAGCACCCGCGCGGTCAGCCTCGACCAGCGCCAGCAGACGGGCCTCGTAGGGGGCGCTGCCCGCCAGCAGCTCGGCGGCGACCGGGCTGCTGGCCGGTGCCTGGACCAGGGCCACCAGCACGGCCAGCCTGACGTCGACGGAGGTCAAGGGCTGCGGTGAATCTTGCGCACGACGAAGCCGAGGTCGGGACTGTCGCGCAGCAGGCCATCGGGCGTGATGCCTTGCAGCATGGGGTAATCGTATTTTTTCGACAAATTGACACGGTCTCCCCGAAAAACGTCAATCACGACAAGCACTTGCAAACGGACCAAGCGAAGCAGGGCAGTGCGACTGGTGCAAATTGACACGATCACCGACCCGGCGCCCGTGAGACGAGAGGCCTATGGGTTGCGCGGTAGGGCAGTTCTGCTCCGGCGCCGGACTTGGCGTCCGTGCGATCTCGCGCTGCGCGGGCTCAGGTACCCGGCCCCGCCGACTTGCTCGCAATGGAGGCCACGATCTCCGCGTAGTGCACCGGCGCCACGCGCGATACCGCCCGCACCAAGGGAATGGTGGCCTGCTCGCCGCAGGTGACCATGTTGATGCTAAGCGCACCGAGGTGCTAGTCGAGGTTGACCACCGGCACCACGTAGGGGCCGATGGCCGCGGGCGTGAGGTCAATCACCTGCACGCCGTGCGCCTGCAGCAGTTCGTTGTGCCGCGCGTGCGCGCCGGCGGAAGTCGCGTCGAAGGCGATGCCGATCTCGGCAAAGCCCGGAAGGCGCAGCAGCCCCTCGATGGCGGTGATCGGCACGCCTTGACGCTCGGCGCGCGCCAGGCCGTCGGAGCCGGCGTCGATGCCCACCATCGCACCCATGCGAAGGTGCTTGGCGTGGCGCAGCACCTTGATCATGAAATCGGTGCCGATGATGGCCACCGGGACCTTGTGCTTGTCGCGTGCGTTCATGCGTAGTCCCTCATGCGCCGAAGACGGCGCGCACCTCGCGCGGGCCAACATCGACGAGTTCACCGATACCACCTTGCGTGCCATCGTCGAAATGGGCGGTGCGCGCCAAGGCAAGGCCATCATCGTGCTGAACCCTTGGCGCCGTCGCCCCAGTGCGCGGCCAGCGGAACCCGGCCCTGGAACTCGACCACGCGCTCGTTGGCTCGGCGCAAGCGCCCATGGGTCTCCGGCGCTCGCATCGCGACGGACACACAGGCAGTGTCCAACCTTCGGGGGTCAGTTCAGGGATCATCGCGGCGACGCTCTTGGCATCGATGTCGGTGCCGTGAGCGAGCAGGGCGGCATACAGCGCGAGCAGTTCGGCGGCGGATTCCGCCCGGTGGCCCAGGAGCGCCTCGCTGTAGTTGCACTGGGCATCGATCTCCGGCAGGAGATCGGGGAGCTGCGCGTCGCCGATCTTCCTGTCGATGAGCTTGCGCAAGCGCCGCGGCTCACCCTCCTCAGGCAGGGCCGTCACGGCAGGCAGATGCAGCATGCCGTGGACATCGACTTCAAGCGAACCCTGCTCGCAGGCTTCGCCGACGGCGGCGACGCCCGCACTCAGGTTGTGGAGGAGGGGG
>NZ_JBFUBW010000063.1:0-19173 GCF_056405555.1 Variovorax sp. P1_G12
CTGGTCCTGCGTGCGATAGCCCAGGTTGTAGCGCACCGTGTTGTCCCAGCGAAGCACGACATCCGGATTCCCGGTATCGATCTCCATGGCGCGTGAGGTTGAGGCGATCGCGAGGAGCGCGAGCGCTGCGGAAGTCAATGCGCTGAGGCGGTGCCTGGTGACCGGCGTGCGCGTGAAGTGCTGGGGCATGGAGTTGTCTCTTGAATTCTTTTTCTGATGAGATGGCGGCGAAGATGCCCGCTCAGGCGATCAGCTTGACGACGTTGTGATAGCTGTTCGGCAGCAACCGCGACAGCCAGAACAGCGTTGAGGACTGGTTGCCCGTCACGACACGCTTCTTGCCTAGCCGCACGCCTTTCAGGATGGCGGCTGCGCAGTCCTCTGGCGGCGTGGTGAGCAGCTTTTCGCCCAAGGCCGAGAAGCGCGCCTCTTCCTTTCCAGCGTTCTTGCATCGCCGGCCGGCTCGCTCGAAGTTTGTCTTGATGCCGCCAGGATGCACGCTGAGCGCCCGCACGCCAGTGCCTTCGAGTTCACGCCACAGACACTCGGTGAGTCCTCGAACGCCGAATTTGGATATGTTGTAGGCGCTCTGGGCCGGAAAGCCGACCAGTCCGAACACGCTCGACATGTTGACAATGCAGCCCTCGCGCTGCGACAACATCATCGGCAGAAAGGCCTTGGTGCCGTAGATCACGCCCCACAGGTTGATGTTGAGTTGCCACTCGATCTCCTCGATCTCGAGATGCTCCACAGTGCCGATAACGGTGACGCCGGCATTGTTAAACACGAAATGAGCAGTGCCGAAGTCGCTACGCACGGCGTCGGCGTGGGCGAAGACTGCTTCCCGCGACGAGACGTCCAGGGAATAGCCCCGGGCCTCGGTGCCGACCGGCAGTTGCCGAATGGTCTGCGCCAGTCCGGCAGCGTCGATGTCCGACAGCGCCAGGCGGGCGCCGGCGGCGGCCAGCTGAAGGGCCAGCGCCCGACCGATGCCCGATCCGGCGCCGGTGATGACCGCGACCTTGCCTTTGAAATGGGGTTGCACGAAGTCTCCTTAGTTCTTGGTGAGAATATGAATGGCAAGGGCGGCCTCTTCGATGCCCTGGAGGCCGCCCCCGTTTTCCTGGATGGCATGGCGCGCGCCGTGAACCTGGCGTGCGCCGGCTTCACCGCGCAGTTGAGTGACCAGCTCGTGGATCTGGCCAAGCCCGGTCGCGCCCAAGGGGTGGCCCTTGGACTCCAGGCCGCCGGAGGGATTGATCGGAATGCGTCCGCCGATGGTGAAGTCGCCGCGCTCTGCGGCGGGGCCGCCTTGTCCGAGCGGGACAAGGCCGAGGTTTTCGGCCTGGATGATCTCGCCCATCGCGGACGCATCGTGCACCTCGGCCACGTGCATGTCGCCGGGGCCGAGCGCGGCCTGGTCGTAGGCCTGCTGCGCTGCGAGCCGGCCGATGTTGAGATCCGGCTGATCGAGCCCGCGCACGGTGAAGCTGCGCATCACGCTCGCAGCGACTTTCACGTTGCGCGAAGCCAATGCGCTGATGCGGCGCAGGCCCTCCGCGGTGCAGATGATGACCGCCGCCGCACCGTCGGACAGCGGCGCGCACATCGGCAAGGTCAACGGATAGGTGATGGGCGGCGCGGCCAGGACTTCGTCGATGGTGAATGGCTTGCGAATCTGCGACAGCGGGTTGTGCACGGAGTGCAGATGGTTCTTGGCCGAAACCGCCGCGATCTGTCGCTGCGTGGTGCCGTGCGTCTTCATGTGATGACGGCACAACGCCGCGTAGATCGCCATGAAGCGGCTGTAGGGCTTGTCGGATTCCGACCCCGGAGGCGGCTCGATGCCCTCGCCCATGCGCATCAACTGCTCGTAGTTCTGCTGTGCGCGCGAGACGTCCCAGCCGGCCTCGAAGAGCGCGAAGGCCTTGGGCTTGTCGGCGACGTTCATCTTCTCCGCGCCCAGCGCGAGTGCGATGTCGCAGGCGCCCGCCTTCAGGTGCTGGACGGCCAAGTGGAGCGCCGTGCTGCCGGAGGCGCAGGCGTTCTCGACGTTGAAGATCGGAATGCCTGCGATGCCGCTCTTGCCGAGGACGACCTGGCCCGGGATCGAGAGCTGCCCCTGCAGCGGCCCGTTGGTCACGCCCGAGTAGAAAGCCGCGTCGAGATCGCCGACGTAGCATCCCGCATCCTGCAGGGCGCCGTTCAGCGCTTCGCCCGCCATGTCTTCGAGCGAACGCTCCGGATGGCGACCGAACACGGTCATCCCGACGCCGGCAATGTAGATGCCGTTCATGGTGGCCTCAGGCCGCGCTGCGCTGCAGGAAGCGCAGGAACAGCAGCGAGTAGATGACGTCTCCGCTCACCAAGAGCGCCATTTGCGGCGTCGTGCTGCCCGCAAGCCAGTTCGCCCAGACGATCGCCACGACCGCCAGCTTGCCGAGCACACCCAACGCGACGATGCCGCGGTAGGCGGTCGGTGCCATTCCGACCAGCCAGTAGCCGCACCCGAAGACGAAGATGGCGCCGAGGGTGATCTGACCGAACAGGGACTGCAGCGGCGGCTCCAGGCCCAGCGCATGCGCAAGGAGCGCCAGGATCAACACGGCGCCCCAGTTGAAGAGCGCAGCGGAATAGAAAAGGGCCTTGGTTTGTGCGAGTGTCATCGTGGTTCTCATGGAGGTGTGGCGGTGCGGGAGCGCTCAGATCGCACGTGAGGCATGGGCCCAGTAGGGAGCCCGCAAGTCCTTCTTGAGGACCTTGCCTGCGGCACTGCGCGGCAGCGCGGCCGTGAAGTCGATCGTTTTCGGCGACTTCACCGGACCGAGCTTCTCGCGGCACAGCGCGATCAACTCGTCGGCGCCGACTTCCTGGCCGGGGCTCAGCTCGACGACGGCCTTCACCGCCTCGCCCCATTTCTCGTCGGGCACGCCGATGACGGCACAGTCCTGGACGGCGGGGTGCGCCCAGATCACCTGCTCGACTTCGCTCGGATAGACGTTGAAGCCGCCGCTGATGATCATGTCTTTCTTGCGGTCGGTGATGTGCAGGTAGCCCTCGGCGTCGAGGTGCCCGACGTCACCGGTATGCAGCCAGCCATCGACGAGGGTCTCGGCGGTCTTCTCCGGGGCCTTGTAGTAGCCCTTCATGACCAGGTCGCCGCGCACGCAGATCTCGCCGGTCTCGCCCTGCGCCAGCAGTTCGCCGCGTTCGTTCATGATCTCCACGCGCACCAGGGGACTGGGCCGCCCTACGGACGACAGGCGCTCATCCCCCGCGATGCGGCCGAGGACGAAGTGCTCGGCCGGTGTCAGGAAGGAGATCGAGGCCGGGCATTCGGTCTGGCCGTAGCCGCCCATCATCACCGGGCCGAAGACTTCGATGGCGCGCTTGAGCTTCTCGACGGACATGGGCGCCGCACCGTAGAGGAAGTAGCGCAGCGAGGCAAAGTCGACCTTCTCGATGCTGGGAATGTCCAGCAGCTTGTAGATCACCGTCGGCGGCAGGAAGAGTTCGGTCACTCTGTGGCGCGCGATCGCCCCCAGCAGGAGCGCAGGGTCCGGCTTTGTCAGTACGACCACGGTGCCGCCGCGGGCCGTGCAGGGCACCGCGAGCATGCCGGCGGTGTGTGTGATCGGCGCCGCGGCCAGGTTCACCGGATATTCGTCGCCGCCGTAGCTCGCGGCCGTCATGAAGTGTGCAATGAAGGCCTGCAGGCTTCGGTGCGTGTTCATCACGCCCTTAGGGCTGCCCGTGGTACCGCCGGTGGGTGACACCGCGACCACGTCGTCCATGTCGCAGGCCACGTCGGGTCGGGTGGCAGCCACTGTTTCCGTCCAATCCGCCAGCGCTTGCGCACCGGGATGAAAGCCGTCCAGGCAGATCCAGCGCTGAACCTTCGGCAGGCGCTCGCGCAGCGCGTCGATCTGGGCGCCGAAGGCCTGCTGGAAGAAGACGATCTCGCAATCGAAGCTGTCGAGGATGTAGTGGTTCTCCTCGGAGGCATTGCGCACGTTGATGGGAATCCACGTCATGTTCGCGCGCCACAGGCCGAGGGTGCAAATCCATGCGGTCACGTCGTTGCCGGCCCAGACGGCGCCACGCGTACCCTTGGCGAATCCGTCCGCCAGCAGTTGGTTGGCGATGCGGCAGGAGAAGTCGCCGACCTCGTCGAAACTGTACTGTCGCTCATCCTGGATGTAGGCGATGCCGGTCGGGTTGATGCGCCAGCCGCGGTCGAAGAAATCGATGATGGCCATGGGGCCTCCTTTGGAATCTCGGGCGCGAGCGCATCCGCAGGGCCGGCGGCTGCCGGCCCGGGATGCCTCGCGAGAATGATCAGCGTGTCAGAGCTGCGTGACGGTGGCTCTCGCCAGCCCACGCTGCTCGAGGAAGCCCAACAGGTAGCGATGGCCCAGGGCCTTGGCGGCCGAGGCGAAGCCGACCTTGGCGGTGTCGTTGTCGATGAGCTTGATCGCAGCGGCCGCCTGCAGCACGCCGGTGGAAATGTAGGGCGTCAGGCCATGCACGGTGGCGCGCACGGCCGCGAGGTGACCTCGACCGATGGCGAAGTCGACGGTGCGCTGGATCGTGGTGCGCTCACGCGGCGGCATCTGCGGCGTCGTGGAGTCGACGAGATGTTTGACCACCGCATCCTGCTCGCCCTTGCTCAGGTGCTTGTATTCGGCCTCCCACTTCTGGCCGACCGAATGCACCAGCTTCATCACCTCGTTGTCATAGAAGCCGACGGCCGACGTGCAGGCCCGCACGCGCGAGTCCTGCTCGAAGAACACCGGCAGCGAGGTGCCGCCCCAAGGCAGGCAAAAGATCGGCTGCATGAAGTCGGGCGAAGTGATGTTGTAGCTGGTGCCGGGCGCATGCTTGACCAGCTTCTTCTCCCACAGGTAGAGCTCTTGCTCGCGATACTGCCCGAAGATCGACGCGGTCGAGCCGACGGTGACACCCGAGCCGGCGCCGCGCGGGCCACGGCACAGGGTGGCGGTCTCGAGCGTATCCACGCCCTCGGTTTCGAGCGCCAGTTCGGCGGCGATTTCCGCGAAGGTGTACATGTAGGCGGTAGACGGCGCCACCAGCAGGCCCGCCTGGCGGAACAGACTGCCGAACTGCTCGCGGACTTGCAGGATGTAGGCCTGCTCCCCGGTGCTGTCGAGATAGTGGCAACCCGCCTTGAGCGCGGCTTCGACGGCCACCAGGCCGAAATCCACGAACGGGCCGACGGTGTTGCAGACGACCTTGGCGCCCGCGAAGGCTTTCGTCAGCGACGCGACGTCGTGGTCGCATTCGATGATTTCATAGGTCGCGGATTCCAGGCGGACCACACGCTGCGCCATCATTTCACGGGTGCGTCCGGCGCTGCGGGCGACTGCGGTGAAAGGAATGTTCTGGTCGATGAGCGCGTCCATGATGAGCATGCCGGTGTAGCCACTGGCTCCATAGACGACGACGGGGTGCTTTGCCATTGAGAGTCTCCTGTGTGAGTGTTGCGCTGCTTGAAGAAAGGGCCGAATGCCTCTGCCTGGCCGCCAGTGTCCTGATTTGCCGTGTGCCGCTCAATCACGGAAAGCCGGGAATTCATTCCAAGCATCGATTCACGGAATTCCGTGAACGACTGTCCTTCCCCCGCGCCAGATGGTTGCGCGAGACCTCCGCCGCCTTGACGCGCGCCGCCTTCGCCATCAGTACTTACCCGGAAGCCGCAATCGAAGTTCACAATGGGAGAATGGCCGCACTCCCGAAAGTCACCCGCCCGCTTCTGTGATGTTGTCCTATGCCCCAAGGCCGCTATTCCTGAAGCTGTGCGCTCCTCGTCCGGTTCCTCATGAAATCGAGCGCAATGCGGTCGCTGTGCTCCTTGCTCAGTCTGCGGCGAGCGTGGTGCTGGTCACTGCGCCAGCGGGATACGGGAAGTCCACCGCCATGGGGCAATGCCATCGTGCGCTGCATGAGCAGGGGATCCCGGTGGCGTGGCTGACGGTCGATCAGGACGACAACGATCCGGCGCGATTTGTCTCTCATCTGCAGTCGGCGCTGGCGCCCGTGTTTTCGAAGTTGCTTCCAGAGCGCGCGCTCGTCGAAGGCGACCATGTCGATGCGGCAGCAGGCAGCCGTGCCTACCAGCTGCTCAACGATCTGGCCGCGGTCCAAACCGGCTTTGTGCTGTTCGTCGACGATGTCGAACGTCTCGACAACCTCGAGGTACTGCACACATTCGTCCGCGTCATCGACACGCTGGGACCGGACCAGCGCGTCGTGATCGGCTCGCGTTCGATGCCAACGCTGGCACTGGGACGGCTTCGGGCGCAAGGGGCGTTGCTGGAGATCGATCGGAAGGCGCTGCGGTTCTCGATGGAGGATATGCGCGACTACCTCGCCGCCCGTCTGACCTCACCCATCGATGAGCTCGACCTGGCCATGCTCCAGACCCAGACCGATGGCTGGCCTGTGGCCTTGCAACTGGCGGCCTCGCTCATTGGCTCCGCGGGCGTCGATGCGGCTTTGCGCGGTACCGGGGAATTTTCACGGGCCATGGCAAGCTATCTTGCCGAAGACGTTCTCGCGAGACTGCCATCGCATCAGTTGGACTTTCTGCGGCAAACCGCCCTGTTCGAAACCTTCTGCGCCGCCATGTGCGATGCCGTCCTGGACCGCGAAGACAGCATGGTCCTGCTGCAAGGGATCGAACGCGAGAACATTCTCCTGTTTGCTGTTGAATCGGACGGCGGCGATTGGCATGAGTACCATCCGTTGTTTCTGGCATTCCTTCGCAATCAACCGGGTGTTCCGGTAGGCGAGTCAGCCCATGGGCTGCACGTGAGGGCCGCAAGGTGGTTGGCTCAGGAAGGTCGTTTGATACAGGCCATCCACCATGCGCTCGCAGGTGGGGCGGTCGAACTCGCTGCCCAGTGGATGGCGCTTTGCGCCTCCGAGATGATCAATACCGGCCAGATCGATGCCCTGGCCCAATGGGTCGCTTCCATCCCCGAACACTTGTTGGAAGCGCACCCGGACCTGGCCATTTCCGGCGCCTACGCAATGGCCCTCCGCCATCGCCACTCGGCTGCCATTCGGCTGATCGACATCGTCGAACGCGTGGCTGCGTCGGATTCGCAAGTCGCCTCCGAGTTGGTGGGCGCAAGGCTGGCTGCTTATTCGTGGGGTGACGAGGTTCCGAAAGCCACGGCACTCGCCCTCGCCTGCGTGGGCGGCTCTGACGCTGCCCCACCGCGAACTCGCGGTTTGATCCTCAACGTGTCCGCCTACGCTTGTATTTGCCGAGGAGACTATGCACAGGCACTGCGCTATCTGGCCACCGCCAAGCGCGCCTATGTCGGCGAGATCCACGGGCTCAATCACACCCTGTGTTTCGAAGGGGCGATAGAGCTGCACCAGGGCAACGTCGGCGAAGCGCGCCTGCGCTTCGAGGCCACATTGCACAAGATCATCGACGCGGGCTACCGATTCACGGATGCGTCGGGTGTCGCTGCAGCCCATTTGGCCGAAGCCCTTTACGAACTGAACGACCTCCAGGCTGTAGAGCTTCTGCTGGAAGACTACCTGCCTACCATCCGGGACGCCTGCACCGCGGACTACGTGATCGTCGCCTTTCGTGTGGCGGCGCGCACGCACGCCTTGCGCGGGCGCACCCAGTCTGCCCAACAGACGCTCTCCGAGATGCTTGACCTTGGCGACGCCTGGGGCATACCTCGTATCGCCTCGGCAGCCCGGCAGGAGAAGCTGAGACTGGCACTGCTGGGCGGCGACCTGGCGAGTGCGCGCCACCTCATGACGCTGATCGAGCAAAGCGGCGGCTGGAAGGCCGAGGCCGGTCAGTTCCTCCATGCCGACGATCTCGACGATGGCTTCATCGCGTCCGTGCGGCTCTCCATGCGCTCTGGCGCCGCGCCGTCGATGATCCACCGCGTGCAGGAGGCGGTGGCGCAGGCCGAGGCGGCCCATCACACGCGCCGTGCCGTGCGCCTGCGCTGCCTGTTGGCACAGGCCTACGAGGCCGCGCTCAAACGCCCGCAGGCGCTGGAGGTGCTCGAGCAAGCGCTGGATGTTGCCAGTACCAAGGGACTTGTGCGGGTGCTGGCCGACGAACCCTGGCATCTTCAGCCCCTGCTGGAGGCGATGGCGACACGGGATGGCGTGCACCCCCTGCATCTGGCCGCGGTCTCCGGCGCCATGCGCCCCACCCTGACGGCGGTGCCCCCGGCGCCAGCCCAGAGTGCGACCGAAAGCCTGCTCAGCCAGCGCGAGCGCCAAGTGCTGCGCCTTCTGGCCGACGGACTATCGAACAAGGAACTGAGCCGCAGCCTGTTCATCAGCGAGAACACCGTGGAAAGCCACCTTCGTCGCATCAACGGCAAGCTGGGCGCGAAGAACCGCACGCAGGCAGTCACGCGAGCGCGCGAATTGGGTCTGATCTAGGGCCTGTTCGACCTATCGCTGTCGACCGGTGCCATGCGGCCGAGGAGATTGGCAAAGGCGTCCGCGCTCGGCTCAAGATCGCCAATGGTGTAGCCCCAAGCAGTTGCGAGTTTCTGCTGCCGGACAACGAAGAGGACTTCTCTCGCCCATGGGAACACTCGCCAGGGGTAACCAGCATGTACCTCCCATTCGGGGCGAACCCGGAGGCCGTGCCCGACTTCTCCAAGGATGAGTTGCTCCGCAGGCTGCGAGCTGCTCTAGGCGGCAATATTCCGG
Source organism: Variovorax sp. P1_G12 (assembly GCF_056405555.1). Taxonomy (NCBI): domain Bacteria; kingdom Pseudomonadati; phylum Pseudomonadota; class Betaproteobacteria; order Burkholderiales; family Comamonadaceae; genus Variovorax; species Variovorax sp. P1_G12. The sequence continues at coordinate 8,728 of NZ_JBFUBW010000063.1, forward strand.
CTCCCTTGACCTCGTCAACTTCCAGGACCAGGACATCTGCCACGGTGACCAAGCCGCAATCCGCAATCAACACATGCGCCGGTGCTCTCTGTTCGAAGCAAAACGGCGGCCCGTTGGGCCGCCGTTGAGTTCCTGACCAGCGTTGTGCCGGAGTCGATCAGGGTTGCAGCTCGATCTCGCCCGGCCGCCAGGTCTTGTTGAACCACGGTTCCAGCGGACCGTAGAGGCGCAGCAGCGTGAACCAGCCCTTGCCCGGAATCGTCTGCACCCAGTTGTTCTCCATTCCCGCCGGGGCCTTCGGTCCGAAGTAGACGTCCACCGAGCCGTCCGCATTGGTCTTGACGCCCTTGCTCTGGCTGCTGACGCTCGGGGCCTTTTGGTCGGTTTGCACCATCGAGCGGGTCTGGTTGTCGTAGACGATGACCGACCAGAAATCCTTGACTGGGACGTTGGGCGGCAGGCGCAGTTTGTAGTTCTTGCCGCCATCCAACGGGTTGCCCTTCGCATCCTGGACCGACCAGGGGTACTGCGACCCACGGCCCACCATCTTTTCCTCCATCGCCGGCGTCACGGCGATGGCAAAGTAGTAAAAGAAAACGGCACCGTCCAGATTGCTGACACCGGGCGCCGACTCGAACTTGTATCCACCCAGGAACGGCAGGCGCCACGCACTGTCCGGATAGAAATACGCATCCTTCGGGCGAATCTTGAAGGCGATCGTGCGTGCCGTCACCGCGCCGATGTTGGCGGCGTCGGTGAGGATCTTCTTCATCCGCTCATCGGGAGCAAAGGGCTTGCCCTTGACGATGCCGATCGAGGCGAACAGGCCTAAGGTGGTCGGGTCGGAACCCTCCGCCGGCTCTTCCTGGATGACCTGGTTCAACAAGCTCCAGAACGAATAGTCACCCGGTGCGACGAAGTTCGATGGGAGCCCGGAGGCATTGACGAACTTCATCTGCGGCGGGTTGGCGGCTTCGGCCAAGGGATAGAGGCGCAGGTTCTTCTTGGCCGAATCGACCGCGGGTTGGGTGGAGCCGTCTACGAGGAAAGAGCGAAAGACGAAGTAGCTGCCGAAGGTGTTCGGCCGCAAGACGTGATACCCGGCTGGTATGTCGCCCTTGAATCCGGGCGGCAGCAGGAGGTACTTGCCGCCCTCGCCCTTGTCGGCCCCGGTGATGCCGATGTCGCCCACCCACTTGTACCAGAAGTCGTCGACCGTCCCGAGCACCTTGGGCGGAATCTCGGCCACCACCGGACCCTTGCTCGTGTCGACCCACATGAAGTTGTAGATCGTGTTGTCGTTGCCGGTCAGGGCGACGGTCTTCGAATCGAGCAGATTTTCCCAGATGACGTTGGTCTGGTTGTCGGGTCCGAACTTGCGCAGCGATTCGCGCATACCGGCCTGATTGACGATCGGGATCGCGAGCAGATAGGCCTGAAGGGCGCGCGAACGGTCCAGGTTGTCGTAGATCTTGTCGACAGTTTCAGCCGACGGGTAGCCGTAATTGAGGTTCAGCGTCCCGATCGAGGACTCGATCTTGTTCGGCACGGCGACGCCCGGCGCGATGGGTGTCGTCATCTTGTAGGGCTGCGCGGAAACCGTCGTGGCGACGGCGGCGGCGATCACCACGCCAAACAGTAGCTGTTTCATAACTTTTTGAATCCCCTTGTAGATCGATTGGCGGTTTTGGTTCTTTGACGTATCTCAGGCCACCCATTGATGGTCGCTAGCGACTGGTTTATGAGCAGACGCTTGTAGGTCCGGTTGTGGCCGGGACTTCGTCACAAAAAGGGATTCTAGGCATGGCGAGCCAAGGCTCCGCTGAAGCTCGCATCGCCTGGTTCCAATGCTACTTACGAACGACTGCGGCGCCGTTGGGCCCGGCGCAGCCCGCGCGGTAAACGCCATTGACGCAGGTGACCCTCGGGGGCGGGGGCTTCTTGACCACGACCGCGCCGTTCGGGCCGGAACAGCCCGCGCGATAAACGCCCCTGACGCACGCGCTCGCCGAGGCGTCCAACGGCAGCAGGGCCATCATTCCCAAAGCTGACGTCGCAGCCAGTAGATACCGGTATTTCAAAGCTTGCTCCCTGATAAAGGCTGGCGAACGCCATGGATACCCGCCGTTTCGTCCTGCGCAGACCATACTGATAAAAGCATCCGCGCGCACCTTCCCTTTCGGGCAGTAGCCTTGCTCCGGCGCGCGCAGGGTGCGCCACAGTCGCCTCGTCTCGCCGCCGGCCGATGCCAAGGCTACCAGCGCACCTTCATGCCGATCGACGCCTGCACTGAGGACTTCACGGAGGCATCGCCGCTGATGTTCCACAGATGCCCAATTTCGCCGTAGAGGCTCGTCGTTGGTGTCAGTGCCAGGGTCGCTCCAGCGGCCACCTCGCCAGCGCTGTAGCTGCCTCCGCTCGCCATCGCGGTCACTCCCGACGGGCCGATGAACGCGGCCACATCGTCCCCGACGCTCGCGTGGTACAGGTTCACGCGCCCATAGGGCTGCAGCCGACCGGCCCCCGTGGCGAGGTCGCCCTTCACGCGCACGCCCAGGCGCCCGATCCAGCCATTGCCCGGGTCCTGCTGCACGCGTGCGCCACTCAGTATCAGGTCGTCGAAGCTGCTGTGCTGCCACGCGAACTGCGCCTGTGGCTCGATGCTCCAGCGCGCGTCGAGTGCGAACGCCTTGCCCGTCTCCACCGAAGCCATGAGGCTGCTGGCCTTGCCCGAGACTCGGGGGTTGATGTCCGGACGCACGTCATAGCGCTGGCTACCGCCTTGCAGCACGCTGTCGACATACCAGCCATTGGCGTCCATCCAGGTCGCATAGGCACCCAGGTAGCGTGACTGCAGGTTGTTGCTGCCCACCCGCGCGGTGAGCCCACGCGCATTGCCGGTGACGTCGGCGTTGCCGTCCAGAACCCCGACATAGACGCCGGCGCGCCAGTTGTCTTTCACCAGCAAGTCGCTCCCGGCCTGCACGCCGCTCACCTGCCCGTCGGTCCGAGCGTGTGCGATGCCCGATTGCTCCATCCCCAGGTCGGCATACACCACGCGCGCCCACGCCCGGCGCGTGCTCGCATTCGGCGTCTGGTCGTCAGGCCCGTTGTGGGACTCGCCCGCCGTGGCCGCGGGAGCCTCATCCCCCATGCGCCGATGCAGGTTGCTCAGCATGGCCAGGTCGGATCGCCGCAGCTGCGCCGGCAAGGCGGCCAGCAGAGGCACTTCGGCGCGATAGGTGGGCACTTGAACGGGCGGAACCGGCTGGGGCTGCGCGGGTTGCTCGGGTAGCGCCGACTGCTCCGGAGGCGCGGGTTGGATCGGGGGGATGGACGGCGCGGTCGAGCGCAGGTACCAGTTTTCCCCCGCGCCAAGCAGGTCGGCCGCATAGAGGCGGTACTCGAAGGCCCCCGCGTCCACATGGCCGCCGGCCAGGCTGAAGGCGCTCTGGGTCGTCTGCGCGGTAGTGGTCGCTCCATTGCGTCCACTCACCACCTCGATGCCATTGCCCGTGGTGAGCATGCCGAGGCCTGCGATGCTGGCGATCTGGATCGTGGTCTTGCCGCTGGCTTTGGCCGCCGCTCCGTCGAGCACCAGCCTGTCGCTCACGCTGGCGCTGCCGGCGAGACCGGTGCCCAGCCTCAGGAGGCCGGTATTGCCCACATAGGCGCCGCTGGTCGTGAGCGTGCTGCCCGCTGCGGCGCCGACCAGGCTGACCGTTCCGCTGTTGGTCAGTGCCGCCACGCGTTGATCGAGGCCACTGGTGTCCAGGGTGGCGCCTGTCGCTACCGTGTGGGCCGAGGCGGCGCTGAGCGTGTGAGCCGCGCCAGTGCGCAAGGTGCCCGCGGCCACCGTGGTGGCACCCGTGTGGGCGTTGGCGCCCGAGAGCACCAGCGTGCCGCTGCCGTTCTTGGTGAGCGCCCCGCCACCGGAGATGACACCCGACAGAGTTTCAGTGAAGGCGCCGGTATCGACGATCGGATCATGAGTGCCGGTGAGCACCACCGCGTTGGCCAGGTTCAAGCCATCGGCCGCAAATCCCAGCGTGGTTCCTTCGTCCATGGCCAGGGGCCCGCTGCCGAGCGCGGTGTTGTGACCCACCGAAATCTGTCCGCCCTTGAGCGCCGTGCCGCCGCCGTAGGTGTTGGCGCCGGTCAGCGTCAGCGTGGCGCTGTTGAGCTTGGTGACGGTACCGGTCCCGCTGATCACGCCGCCGAAGGCGACGTCGTCCGAGCGGTTGAACGCCAGCGTGCCGTTGTTGGTCACGTGGCCGACGATCGATCCCGTCGTCCCTGCATTGCCCAGCTGCAGGGTACCGCCACTGATGGTCGTGCCGCCGGTATAGCTGTTGGCGCCGGCGAGGACCAGCGTGCCCAGATCGGTCTTGTCGACTCCTCCGGCACCGGCGAGTTCCGACACCACAGTGGCCACGTAGCCCGCTCCCGGCGCCGTGCCGTCGCCCACGCGCAGGGTGTTGCTGCCGGCAGCCAGCGTGATCGGGCCGCCTTGCACGACGTAGCCGTTGGTCGCGAACTGCATGCCGCCGGAGATGACCGCCCCCAGGCTGTTGTCCACCGTGACGGTACCGGGCACGGCGGAGAAGATCGCAAAGTTGCCGTTCGTATAAGGCGCATTGACGGCCCCGGTCACCTCGGTCCAATTGTCGTTGCCGGCCGAGGCCTGCCAGATGCCATTGCCGCCATTGACCACACCGTTGTTGCGCGGCACGGTTGTGCCATCCCAGAATCTCAGCGTCAGGCCCGCCGTGTTCACCAGGTTGACCTGATTGGCGACGGAGGTCTGCACGAAGGCCGTGATGCCGGCGGGCTGCGTGCCGAGGACGAGGCCGTTGTCGGTCAGCGTGCCGCCGTAGCTGATCACGCGGTAGAGGCCGGGGCCGAAGGTGCCGCCCACCGAGGTGGCAACGTTGAGGGTGCCGTCCAGCGTCAGATTGCCGCCCACCACGGTCAGGTCGTTGAACGCGCCGCCGACGGTACCCGTTTGTCCGAATTCGTAGTTGAGTCGCGATGCGCCGCTCAGGGACAAATTTCCATTGATGGTCAGCGTGCCGAGGGAAGCACTTGGGACGGTGCCGGGCGCAAGGATCCCGTCGCTGATCGCGACGCTGCCCCCCAGCGTGCCACGCCCCCCGAGGGCGCCGCCATTGGAGACGCTCATCGTGCTGCCAGTGCCGCCCAGGATGCCGTCGACCAGCAGGGTGCCATTCGTGACGCTGGTGCTGCCGGAGAAGGTGCTGCTGTTGCCGGTCAGGGTGGTGATTCCGCCGGCCACCTGCGAAAGGGATCCGGCACCGGAGATGGCGCCCGCGAAAGTCAGGGCGTCGCTGCGATTGAAGATGAGCGCACCGTTGTCGGTCACGTCGCCGATGATGGAGCCCGTGGTGCCACCGGTGCCGAGTTGCAAGGTGCCACCGGCGATGGTCGTTCCACCTGTGTAGATACTGTCGCCGGTCAGCGTCAGCGTGTTGGCGCCGAGCTTGGTGACGGCACCCGTGCCGGAGATCACGCCGCCGAAGGTGACGTCGTCCGAGCGGTTAAACGCCAGCGTGCCGTTGTTGGTCACGTTGCCGACGATCGAGCCCGTCGTCCCTGCGTTGCCCAGCTGCAGGGTACCGGCAGTGATGGTCGTGCCGCCAGCGTAGGTGCTGTCGCCGGTCAGTGTCAGCGTGGCGCTGTTGAGCTTCGTGACGGTACCGGTCCCGCTGATCACGCCGCCGAAGGCGACGTCGTCCGATCGGTTGAACGCCAGCGTGCCGTTGTTGGTCACGTTGCCGACGATCGAGCCCGTCGTCCCTGCGTTGCCCAGCTGCAGGGTACCGGCAGTGATGGTCGTGCCGCCGGTATAGCTGTTGGCGCCGGCGAGGACCAGCGTGCCCAGATCGGTCTTGTCGACTCCTCCGGGCCCGGCGAGGTCCGACACAATGGTGGCCACGTAGCCCGCACCCGGCGTCGTGCCGTCGCCCACGCGCAGGGTGTTGCTGCCGGCGGCCAGCGTGATCGAGCCGCCTTGCACCACGTAGCCGCTGCTGGCGAACTGCATGCCTCCAGAGACCACCGCGCCCAGGCTGTTGTCCACAGTCACCGTGCCTGGCGCTGCCGAGAAGATCGAGAAGGCGCCGTTCGCGTACGGCGCATTGATGGCGCCGGTGGCCTCGGTCCAGTTGTCGTTGCCTGCCGAGGCCTGCCAGGTCCCGTTGCCGCCATTGACGACACCGTTGTTGCGCGGCACGGTTGCGCCGTCCCAGAAATTCAGCGCCAGGCCCGCCGTGTTCACCAGGTTGACCTGGTTGGCGACGGCGGTCTGCACGAAGGTCGTGCTGCCGGCGGGCTGCGTGCCGAGGACGAGGCCGTTGTCGGTCAGCGTGCCGCCGTAGCTGATCACGCGGTAGAGGCCGGGGCCGAAGGTGCCGCCTGCCGAGGTGGCAACGTTGAGGGTGCCGTCCAGCGTCAGATTGCCGCCCACCACGGTCAGGTCGTTGAGCGCGCCGCCGACGGTACCGGCTTGTCCGAATTCGTAGTTGAGTCGAGATGCGCCAGTCAGCGACAGATTGCCGGAGATCGTCAGCGTGCCGGGCGAGGTGCCGGGCGCGAGGATGCCGTCACTGATCGCGACGCTGCCGCCAAGAGTGCCGGTGCCGCCCAGCGTTGCGCCGTTCGCCACCGAGGTGAGGCCGGTGGCTCCCCTTTGATCGCCGTTGACGTAGAGCGATCCTGCCGAAACCGTCGTCGCGCCGGAATAGGTGTTCGTGCCCGTCAGCACCGTCGTGCCGGTGCCGATCTGGGCCAGCGTGCCTCCACCGCTGATCGTGTTTCCCACCGTGTAGCTGTTGCTGCGGTTGAAGCTCAGCGTCGCGCCACCAGCCACCGAGACCGCTCCCGAACCGAGATTGCCGGTGGTGCCGCCATTGCCGAGTTGCAGGGTGCCTGCATTGACGGTGGTGGTGCCGGCGTAGGTGTTGACGCCGGTGAAGGTTTGGGTGCCGGAGCCGATTTTGGCGAGATTGATGATCGCGTTCGGGCCGCCGGCATCTGCCGCATGCTCGCCCGTATTGGTCAGGCTGCCGCGGATCACACCGTCAAAAGTGCCCGAGCCGCCGTTGACCCCGACGGTCAACGTGTATCCGACCACACCGCTTTCCGTCAGAGAATTCAGGAAGCTGTTTCGAACCGTGCCACCGCCGGTCAGGGCATCTACCGTTACTTTGTTGCCGCGCAAATCGAAGGCGGCGCCGCTGCCAACATCCAAGCTCGCGCGATTGGCACTCCAGTCGGCGGTGAGATTGTCGTTGCCAATATAGCCGGTGCCTGACACCTTGATTTGCGTGCCCGCCGAGCCGGTGACGGCGCCTGCGAAGCGATTGATGGCGCCCGCATTGTTCTGGTTGTATTCCAAGATGCCGCCGGTGACCAACACCGGGGCGCCGGTGATCTCATTGATCGCTGTGGACTTTTTCAGCGTCGCTTGGCCGGCTCCGGCCTTGGTGATTTGATTGTTGCGGAGGCCGCCCGTGATGTCGAAGGTCAGGTTGGCGCTGGCCGAGGTCACGTCAATGGTGGCCGCCCCTGAGTTCCAGTACAGGTCACGTGCGGTGGTGGACTGGCTTCCGGTGCCGGTGTAGCGGAGGGTTGAGCCGTTCTGTATGCCAATGTAATTGGTGCCGGTCCCCGTTCCCAGTTGGCTGACGTCGGAAAACTGAATGGTGTTGGCACCGGTGCGCCCTACAAATAGGGTGCCGGTGAACGAGCTCGGCGCGGTCAGTTGCCAGGTGCCGTTGCCATCCCCATAAACGCTGAAGTTTCCATTGATCGCCCCAATGGTGTTCATTCCGGTGGCCGAACTGCTGCGAAGAAACAGCGCCTGGGAAGCGGAGGTGGTCAGCGTCACTGCGCCGATGTTCACATTCACACCGGAGGCGTTCAGTGTCAGATTGAACGCGCCAGGGCTGGTGATGTTCCCGGTGGCAATGGTGTAGCCGTGGCCACCGGTGAAATTGATGGTTGGCGACTGCCCTGTCAAGATACTCAGGTTGCCCAGCGTCAGCGTTCTTCCAGCGCCGGCACTCGTGAGTTGGTCGGCGTCGATGGTGTAGTTGCGCGTGCCGTTGTTGCCGAAACCGCTGATGCTGCCGCCGGCTGTGGCAAACGCGGTGTTGGTGTCGCTTCGGAGTTGGAGCGTGGTTCCGTCGCCGTTGATGGTGAGGGCCGAATTGGCGAGCGCCCCGCCGTCGGCCAGGCGCAAGATGCCACCGCTGAGGTTCGTGGCCCCTGTGTGGTTGTTGGCCGCAGAAAGCACCGCCGTAGCGTTGGCGCTGTTGACACTCAATGAGGTGGTGCCGGTCAGGCTGTTGAGTGAGGTCGCGTTCAACTGGGTGCCTGCTGCGGCCCCCCCAAAGCTGATCGCGGTGCCGTTTAGCGAGCCGGACACGGCCATCGTGCCACCAATGATTCTGGTAGCGCCAGCGTAGGTGTTGGGACCCGCCAACGCCAGCGTACCAGCGCCCGTCTTGATCAATCCGGCGTTTCCTGCCAGGGTCGCGCCGATCGTGTGGGTGCCGCCGAGGGTGTTGATGGTCGGTGTGCTGCCGGCCAGGGTGAGTGTGCTACCCCCAAGTGTGTAGCTGGAGGACGCGCCGAAGCTGAGGTTGTGCACGGTGATGGGCGTACCCAATGTCACCGCCATGATTCCCGTTCCGTCGAAGACCGCGTCGTCGAGCGCACCGTTATTCCAAATAGAAGGGCTTCCTCCGGTGCCGGTCGCACTCGAGTTCCAGAAGTTGTTGGTGGTATTCCAGGTGCCGGCGCCACCAAGCCCTGGTGTTACGCCGTTGATGTCCCAATACAGCGTGGCTGCCGCCGCGGGCATTGCCCAGGCGCTTGCCACGGCGACGGCCAGGATGGTGAGCCGCAATGCACCAACACAAGTTCGCACTCGGGACTTGCCGCTGCTCTGTGTGCGCGCCGTCTCGGGCACTGCCACCCAGGACGACAAGGCAGCGTTCCAGAGGCTGCGATACGACTTGTTCATGATGAAATCCGGTTGTGTCGCAAAAAGGAGTGCGTGACGAGCGAATGGGGCTGCGAGACAGCGGCCTCAAAACGCCAGGCTGTAGAACTGGTCGGCACCAGACATGACTTCGCCCTCGGGGCAGGGCAACTGCCCCTTATTGATCATGTGCATGGATTCGATGCCGGCGATGAGCTGGGCGGCCGAGTCGAACGACTTGAATCCAAGCATCGACATGACCCGTCGTTTGGTCGCGCGGTGGTCCTGCTCGACGATGTGTTTCAAGTACTTGTTCTGGCGCAGATCGATGGTTGCACCCATCCAGATTGCGCAGGCTCAGCGGGTAGGCCGCGTACCACACGTCAGGGTCACTTTCAGCGGGTAGTGCAGCCTCTTGAGAGCCCTGCGAAGCGTCGCGGCCATGAGCTCATTCTGAAACGGCACCATCTGCCCATTCTCGCCCGACCGCTTACTGCGACAGAGCCAGAGCGACGGCGATGCTGATGGCGCTGCGATGTATCTTTTTGTGATCGCGCGTTGCAAGCGAGTTTTCTGGTTGTTCATGTGGGGAACATCAGCTTCGCCCGGAGTCTCAGCGCCCAGCGGGTGCTTGAGCCGGGCGTGGAACAGCCGGCAAGGAGTGCGCCAGAAGGAATCGCAACAATGGAGAGATAAGGGCGAGTTCGACTTCCCACATTAATCCCACTTCAAGTTGGGGCCGAGCATATGGGCAAGCAGGCGCGCACACGCCTTCCCTAAAGGGCAGTAGACGCCGCACTGGAAAGAGCAAACAGTGCACGGATCACCCAAATAGGCGCGCGGATCTCTGCCTTCATCTCGCTGCCGTTGATGACGACGCGAGCGTCTGTCGCTCGCTGGGAAAATTGTCGTGTGCCGAAGCCATATGGACCCTGAAAGCCACGCGCGGGGTGACCGGCGGATGTGCGGGCGTCCTTGATCTCACCTGACCTGGAGAAGTTGCATGCGTACGGGCACGGCGACAGGCGCCACGCTGATCGCGGCAGCGACTCGTTGGGAAGGCTATGCGCTTTTTTGGGCTATTTGTGGAGGCGCTGACGTTTGTTATGTACCTGTTCAGGCCTCGGCAAACGCATATCGGGTACGATTTCGCGCTGCGATTTGAAGGGCCGCTTCGGAGCGACTCGTACACCCGCTTTGGTCTAGGGTTGTCCGACACCTGTCCGTGCACGACGACAGCGCCGAGCCCGTCAACGGCCTGAGGGCAGGTGTTGGACAAGCCTCCATGGAGGAAACCGCGGAATGCACGAATGTGGCCTGAGAGGGCTACGAAGCTATGGGGATTCGGTCGGCGTGGACTGAGCTCGCGCCGGCGACGCGAGTCAAGAATTGGGCCGAAGGCGTCGTTGAGGCGCAGCGGATCGATCGCGGCGCACTGA
>NZ_JBFUBW010000064.1:0-18196 GCF_056405555.1 Variovorax sp. P1_G12
GGCTCGTGATGGTCGACATCAGGGTGCCGGTCTTGGCGCTGTCGTAGAACGCCAGCGACAGCCGGTGCAGGTGCTCGTAGATGCGCAGCCGCAGGTCGTTGGCGACCCACTGCCCGATGCTGGTGGTGTAGTAGTTGTCGATGTAGGTCGCGATGCCGCCGATGACCGCGATCATCACGGTGGCGATCCCGGCGAACAGCGCCACGCCCAGCGTGTGGCGGCCGATGCCCCACTGATGCGCCCATTCGAGCCAGTGCGGCAGGTGGTGGGTGCCGAGCGCATCGTCGAGCACCAGTTTGAGGGGCCAGGGGGCCGCCAGGCTCATGACGATCTCGACCATCATGGCGGCGAACACGATCACCAGCCAGCCGTGGTAGGGCTTCAGGAGACCGAGCACGAGTCGCGTCATGTCCTGGCGCTGCGTCTTGGCGGCGCGCGTGGCGACCCATGTCGCCGACGACACAGGAACAGGCAACGGTTCAGGTGCAACCGCACCTTCCGGTGGAATTGTTGGTGGCATGTCGGTGTCCAGATGGTTGAATGGCCGAGGATGCTGCAGCGGTTACCAACTTTGAAAAGGCCGCAGCCGAGTCTGTCGACTTCGCACGGAGGAAACCAGGCTGCGGCATGCGCGCCGGATTGCGGCGAACTGCCGATGATCTCTGCCACGGAGGCGACCTTCTCCTCCTCAAAGCGTATCGGCAAAGGCGATCTTGCGCACCTTCCCTTTCGGGCAGTACGCGACGTGGAATCCCATCCATGTCGCCATGCCCGCCCGCGGTCGCTCACCAACGAAAGGTCGCGCCGAGCAGCGGCCCGCTGAAATTGAGGTCCTTGACGGCCTTGCCCGACTTCATGTCGTAGGCGAGATAGCGCCACATGGCGCTCAGTTCACCCCAGGCGTACGCGTAGCTGATGCCGCCGGCCGCCTGCCAGGTCAGGCGGGACTCGCCGGTGCCGACATCGACATAGAACGGAAGCGACCACTTCCCGGATTCGCCAAGGGCATACCGCCCCTTGACGCCGACGATGCCGTCCCACAGGGTTTCGCTGTGCTTGACGCTGCCGACACGCGCGGCGGTCGCGACCGGCCCGAGGTCGCCGGCGATGTTCCAGCTCAAGATTTGCCGCAGGCGGAACATGCGCGCGCCGGCGAGCAGGTCCAGCGTCAACGCCGGATCGGACACCACGCGGTACTCGCCCGCCGATGTCCAGATCGAACCCTCGAGATTCAAGCCGAGATCTGCCGTGGTGCCCGCCGGGAGCCCGACGTCCCCGATCGTGAAGTAGCGGCTGCGGGTCTTGCTGCCGCCGAGGTCGAGATAGATGAGATCGGTGAAGAAGCCCCATCGCCCGTTGTGCGCGTCCAACGAACCCATGAACGTGAACTTCAGCTTGTCGATGATCTTGTCGGCGCTGACGTTGATGGACGCGCCACCCGTGCTCCCCGGTGCGCTCGTCGAGCCGCTCAGGCTTGGCAGATAGCCGTACACCGAGAGGCTGTACCGCCAGTGGTCGGCAGCAGGGTCGACCCGCGACTGTTGTGCAGCTGACAGCGTCGGCGCCAGCACGCCCATGGCGAATGCGAGTGCGGCGGTCAGGCTGCGAAGATGAAGACGAAAATCCATGTGTTCGGTGCTGGAGAAGGTGACTGGGTTCATAGGGCTCGTGTGGTGCGCTTCAAGCTTCACTTGACGGTGCGCCACGGCCTTCGAGGCACGCGAGTCCCATCGGCGCACTGTGGGCTTGCAGGGCGTTCGCCGTCTACTGCCCGAAGGGGAAGGTGTGGGCGAGCGCCTACGTTGTGCTTGTCGCCGGGCTCTTCGTCCGTTGCACGAAGACACAACAGCCGGCCGGCTTCATCGTGACCGAGGCTGAGCCTCGACAGCGCTTCAACGGGATATCCATGCTCAGCCGGCCGCCGCTCGGCGGATGGCCTCGAGAACATCGGCACCGGTATCGATCTTGCGAAAGTAGGCCGCACATCCGACGGCTTGCGCCGCGGCACACGTTTCGGGGTCGTCGTGCGCGGTGATGAAAATGAACGGCGCGTGTCCGCCTTCCGCGACCAGGCGCTGGGCCAGCTCGATGCCCGACATCCCCCCGAGCTGGACATCGAACACCAGGCAGTCGAACCGGGGCTGCTTCGTGTCTGCGAGGAACGCTTCTGCCGAGCCATAGGAGATCGGCTGCATCCCCGACGCGCGCAGCAGCCTGCCAAGAGATCGGCAAAGGCTCTCGTCGTCATCGACGAGGGCGACATAGATGGGGGTGATGATGCTCATCGGAGGTCGACGTGCACTTTCGGCGCCCCCGAGCCCGCTGTCTACTTCCCCTTAGGGAAGGTGGGCGCGGCCGCCGTCAAGACACCCGCCTCCTGCGACAGCCGCGTGAGCGCCGCGACGGACCCTACCCCCAGTTTCATCATGATCGCCGTACGGTGCAGTTTCACGGTGCGTTCGTTGATTCCCAGATCGCCGGCAATCTGCTTGTTGAGGCGGCCCCGCAGGACGTGGGAGAGTACCTCGGACTCTCGCACCGACAGGGCGCTGAAGCGCTCCTCCCGCTCATGTTGGCGAGCCCTCGCCTCGCGCTCATGCCCGTCCCGCGCCAGGGCGCGCCTTACTGCGTCGAGCAGTTCCTCCTTGGGGGCTCGTTTTTCGAGAAAGTCCTCCGCGCCGCCGCGCATCGCCCGCACGGTCGAAGCAATGTCGCCCTGTCCGGTAAGAAAGAGGAGCGGGAGCGGGTTGCGTGTCTGCGCGAGCGCCGATTGCAGGTCGAGCCCGTTCAATCCGGGCATCTGCAAATCCGCCACCACGCAACCCCGTGCGTCGTTGCTGCACGTCGCAAGAAACTCACTGGCGGACAGGAAGGCCTTCACGGTGAAACCACTGACGAGCAGCAGTCGGGACGTGGCGGTGAGAAACGACACGTCGTCGTCGACAAGGTAGACGGTGGGTTCGGTCACGTTCATGCTGCGGCGAATTTCATCGAATCCCTACCGTTGGAAATGAGGTTGAGGTGTGCCTGCGGATGATGCGCGTGACCGGCCGAGACGGCCAAGCATAGCTCGCCCCGGTTTCGGCAAACCGACGCATCCTGCCTCTGAGCGGCAGTCCCGTATCGAGCGCCGGGCGGGTGGCTCGCCGGCTACTTCCCGAAAGGGAAGGTGTGCGCGAACGCCATTGCCACTATCCTGAGCGCTGAAACGAGCCGCACGGCGCAAGCCGCATCCGATCCGGGCCTGCGGTCCGTCAACGTCGAAAAAGGAAATCAGCAATGATCCAACTCCAACGCTGCGCCTGCACCATGCTGGTCGCGCTGGGCCTGTCGCTGATGGCGAATGCAAATGCACAGCAGCCGCCACCCGCCAAGCCCGCCAGGGCGGCAGCCAAATCAGCGGCCAAGTCGACCCAGCCTGAACTCGAAGCCAAGGCCATCGACCTGCTGCGCGCGATGGGCGGCGCTCTGACGACCCCCCATTCGATGTCGTTCACGGCGGTCGCCACCTACGAAAGCCCGAGCAGCGTCGGCCCCGCGCTGGCCTACGGAACCACCTCCGAGGTGTTGCTGCAGCGCCCCGACAGGCTGCGCGTGGTCACTCTCGGGGACGGGCCCGCCTCGGAGTTCTCCTACGACGGCAAGACCATCACGGCCTTCGCGCCGGCCGAGAACCTGGTCGCCGTGGCGCCGGCACCGCCCACCATCGATGCCATGCTCAAGCAGGCCTTCGACCACGCCGCGATCTACTTCCCCTTCGCCGACGTCGTCGGCAGCGACCCTTTCAAGGCGCTCACCGACGGCCTCGTCAAGGCCTTCTACATCGGCCCGTCGAAGGTTGTCGGCGGCACGTCCACCGAGATGGTGGCCATCGCCAGCGACCAGATGTTCATGCAGATCTGGATCGGCGCCGACGACAAGCTGCCGCGCAAGATGCGCGCGGTGTTCCGCGGCGACCCGTTGCAGCTGCGCCACCAGGTCGAGCTGTCGAACTGGAAGCTCGACCCCGTGATCGCGGCGGAGGCTTTCGCTGCGCTGAACGCGGCGAACGCGAAGAAGATCGCCTTCGCGGCTCCGAAGCCGCCCAAGACCGCCAAGACCAAGAGCAGGGAGAACGCACCATGACAAACACCAAGGTCCTTCCTCTCGTGCTGGCGGCGCTCATGGCGGCGAGCTTCCACGACACGGCGGCCGCCTGGGCCAGCGCCAACCGCTTCGGCGGACATTCCTTCGGCGGCTTCGGCGGCGCCACGCACGACAATCGCTGGGGCGGCTCCACCTCGCGAAGCTGGGACGGCGCGGTCAGCCACACCAACATGTACGGCGGGCACTCTGCCGGTGTACCGGGCTACGGCGCCGTGCACACGACCGCCGGAGGCTTCAGCACCTACCGCCCGCCGGCCTACGGCTACGCGGGCTATGCGCCCTACCACGCTCCGATGGCGGTACCGTACTACCACGCGGGCTGCTACAACTGCGCCGGCGCGGTCGCAGCGGGTGCGGTCGTCGGCCTGGCGGCCGGCGCCGCGATCGCCAATGCGGCGCGGCCGGTGTATTCGATGGGCGTGAACTACGCGACGATGCCGCCCGACGCGGTGATCGTGAATCAGGCCGGCATCAACTACTACCAGGTCGGCAGCACCTGGTTCCGGCCGTACTACGGCGCCAATGGCGTGTACTACACCGTCGTGCCGGCGCCCTACTGAGGAACGACTGAACGATGAAGCGCATCGCGATGCGCAGCTCCATGAGCTTTTCCTTGGGATGGCGATCATTGCAGGCCCTCGTTCTGGTCATGCTGATGGCCGCCGCACAAGCCGGCCTCCCCATCGCGTCGCCTGTGGCCGCCTCGCCGGACGCAGCCGAGGTGACGGTACTGAATCGCAAGGTGGCCGTGCTGCGCGATTCGTTCCTTGGCGTGACGCCGGCGGACCGCGCCAGGCGTTTCGAACGCGCCATCGCAGAGATGCTCAACAAGGGAGGTGCCGGCGTGGTCAGCGTCGAAAAGGTGCCCCAGGGCAACATCGTATCGATCGATGGCGAGTTCGCGCTGATTCTCACGCCTGGGGACGTCGACACCACCGGCGCGCAGACGCTGGAGACGATCACGGAATCGACGCAGCAGTCGCTGCGACGTGCAATCGATGCAACCAGAGAGTCGCGGGATCGCCGCATGCTGCTGCGCGGCGCAGCCGAAAGCGCACTGGCGACGCTGTTCGCGGTGCTGGCCATCTGGATCGGCTGGCGCGTTCGGCGCGCGACATTCGTGCGCACCGCCGATCTGTTCGAATCCAAGGCCGCTGGCATGCAGGTCGCGGGCGCGCCGCTGGTCCACAGCTCGCGCATGCGCGCCATTGCGCGAAGCCTGGTGAACGTTGTTGCCTGGTCGGCCGCCGTCATCCTGGTCTACGAATGGCTGGTCTTCGTGCTGACCCGGTTTGCCTACACCCGTCCTTGGGGAGAAGAACTGGGCGATTTCCTGGTCGGCGTCTTCCGGCATATCGGCAACGGCGTGCTGGGGGCGCTGCCCGATCTGGCGATCGCGGCGGTCATCTTGCTGCTTGCGCGCGGTGTGATCGGCGCGGTCCGGCCGGTCTTCGACCGCGTCGAGCGTGGCGCGGGCGCCATCGGCTGGCTCGATCGCGATTCGGCCGCCCCGTCGCGGCGAATCTTCAGCGTGTCGGTCTGGTTGTTCGCGATCGCGATGGCCTACCCCTACCTGCCGGGATCCCAAAGCGAGGCTTTCAAGGGGATTACCGTGCTGGTGGGCCTGATGCTGACCCTCGGCGGCTCGAGCCTCGTCGGGCAGGGTGCGAGCGGCCTGATCTTGATGTATTCGCGCACGATTCGAATCGGTGACTATGTTCGCATCCAGGAACAGGAAGGCACCGTGACTGAACTGAGCACCTTCACGACCAGGATCCGGACCGGCCTGGGCGAGGAAATCAGCCTCCCCAATTCCCTCATCATGGGATCCGTCACCAAGAACTATTCGCGCGCCGCGCAGGGCCAGGGCTTCATTCTCGACACCGTCTTGACCATCGGCTATGACACCCCGTGGCGGCAGGTCGAGGCCATGCTGATCGAGGCCGCCGGACGCACGCAGGGCATCCTGGACATGCCGAAGCCCCAGGTATTCCAGACCGCGCTTTCAGACTTCTATATTGAATACCGCCTCGTTTGCCAAGCCGCTCCGGAAAGACCTCGCACGCGGGCGGAAGTGCTGCACATGCTGCACGCCAACGCACTCGACGTGTTCAACGAAGCCGGCGTCCAGATCATGTCCCCCCACTACGTCGGCGATCCGAGAGCGGAGAAAGTCGTGCCCCCGACTCAATGGTCTTCGCCATCGGCGCGCAAGGCCTGAACGCAGTGGCCTCGGGCTCAAAGGCTTCGACACTGCCCTTTAGGGCAGTTGCCAGCCCATTGGGGCCGGTGTCATCATCGCGCGGGCCGCTGCAATCGTGCGGGGTTCTCGATTAGCAACGAAGAAGGGCAAGAATGAAAGCGGAACTGGTGAAATGGATGGTGCTCGCCGGGGCGGTCGGCCTGACGGTTGGCTGCGCCAGCAAAGTCGATCCGATCAGCCGAGGGGAGAAGGCCGATGCCGCCAAAGGCGTGGCCGCGCCCAGCATTGCGGAGACCAAGGCGATCGCGGAAGAGGCCTTCGTCTACGGTCTTCCGATCGTGATGAACTATGCGGTGATGTATGAGTTCGCCGTGGACTCGAAGTCCAGCCAGTTCAAGGCGCCTTTCAACAAGATCAACAACCAGCACCACGTCGCCACCTACGAGGACACGGCGGTCGTCACGCCCAACAGCGACACGCCCTATTCCATTCTCTGGCTCGACCTGCGCGCGGAGCCGATGGTGATCTCGGTGCCCGCCGTGGAGAAGCGGCGCTACTACTCCGTGCAACTGGTCGACGGCAATACCTACAACTACGGCTACATCGGCAGCCGCGCCACCGGCAGCGCGCCGGGCGACTACATGGTGGTCGGCCCGGACTGGAAGGGCGAGACGCCCCCGGGCATCAAGAAGGTCTTCACCTCGACGACCCCGTACTCGTTCTCCATCTTCCGCACCCAGCTCTTCAACCCCAAGGACATCTCGAACGTCGAGAAGGTGCAGGCGGGCTACAAGGCGCAGCCGCTTTCCGCGTTTCTGAAGCAACCAGCGCCGCCGGCCGCCCCTGCTGTCAATTTCGTACCGGCCACGACGGCCGGGATCAAGCAGAACTACTTCGAGTACCTGGACGCCGCGCTTCAGTACGTGCCGCCCACCCCGGAAGACAAGGACCTGCGGGCCAGGCTCTCGCGCATCGGCATCGGGCCGGGCAAGACCTTCGAGTTCAAGGATCTTTCGCTCGAACACAAGGCCGCCGTTCTGCTGGCCATGAAGGAAGGCGACGAAAAGGTCGACAAGTTCGCGGCCAGCGGGGTGAAGAACATCAATGGCTGGAGCGTCGGTTCGTTCTTTGGCGATCGTGCCTTCTACAAGGGCGACTGGCTGATGCGTGCTGCCGCGGCCAAGTCCGGCGTCTACGGCAACGACCCCGCTGAAGCGGCGTATCCCTTCACCCGCGTGACGGCGACCGGCGAGACCATCGACGCCAGCAAGCACAACTACACGATCACCTTCCCCGCCGGGCAGCAGCCGCCTGTCAACGCCTTCTGGTCGGTGACGATGTACGACGGCAAGAGCCAGCTTCTGATCAAGAATCCCATCAACCGCTACCTCGTCAACTCGCCGATGGTGTCGGCGATGAAGAAGAACGCCGACGGCTCGCTCACGCTCTACATCCAGAAGGACTCGCCCGGCAAGGCGCTCGAAGCCAACTGGCTGCCGGCGCCGAACGACACCGTCTACCTGGTGATGCGCCTGTACTGGCCCAAGGAAWCGCCGCCTTCGATCCTGCCGGCCGRTGCAGGMACSTGGAAGCCMCCKGGGATCGTTGCCTCCAAGTAGCGATTCGGAGCCTGCCCTTGGAGAGGGCTTCTCGCCGAACTTCAAGGACGGGTCCGGATGCGCGATTCATGCGGTGTATCGCACTTGCTCCGAAGATCGCCCAGGCGCAGGCGCAGCCATCGCTGGCCGGCCGGCCGGTGAGACCGGTAGCGTAAAGCGCAGGCTGGCGCCGCCACCCTCCACGCTCTCGGCCCACAACCGCCCTCCGTGTGCCTCGACCAGTGTGCGCGAGATCGACAGGCCCATGCCCATCCCGGTCGGCTTGGTGGTGAAGAACGACCCGAAGATCTGCTCGATCCGCTCCTTGGGAATACCCGACCCGTTGTCGTTGACGGCGATCTCGACCGTCTCGGCACCGCGATGGATCGCGGTGACCACAATGCTGCGCACCTTGTGTGCGGCTTCGTCGATGGCGTCCATGCCGTTGGAGATCAGGTTGAGCAGCACCTGCTGCAGATGGATGCGATCGCCAAGGACCGGCGGCAGAGGGTGCGCAACGTGCAAATGCACGCGAATGCGGCGCGCTGCGGCGTCGGGACGGACCAACGCCGTGACATTCTCCAGAAGGTCTTGGACGTTCAGCGGCACGACCTCGACCTCGTGGCGCCGCAGCATCGCGCGCATGCGATCGATCACGGCACCCGCTCGCTGGTCRTCGGCGAGGATGTCGTCGACGATCGCGCGGATCTCCTCRAGGTCCGSSTGAYCGGATTGCAGCATSAGSACTGCGGCTTCGGCATTGCGCAGGATGGCGCCCAGCGGCTGGTTGATYTCGTGGGCCAGAGCGGCCGCCAACTGACCCATCACGGACAAGCGGCCTGCGTGAGCGATYTCATGCCGCAGGCGCAACATTTCCTGCTCGGCYTCCTTGCGGGCGGTGATGTCGCTGCAGGCGCCCCGACTGCGGACAGCGCGCTGGCGCTCGAACTCGAATTGTCCTTGCGCCGAGATCCACCGCATGCTGCCATCGGAAACAAAGACGCGAAACTCCGTCTGAAAGTGGCCAATCCTGTCCCCTCCCGCCTCGGAGAACGCCAGGCGAACCATGCGGCGGTCGTCGGCATGCACCTTCGATAGCAACGACTCCAGATCCATCGGCTCGTTCGGCGAAAAGTCGAACAGCTGCCGGGTCCTCGGGCTCGCCCAGAAGGTGCCGCACGCGGTATCACGCGTCCAGAGGCCCAGGTTCGCGGCTTGCATGGCGAGCGTCATGCGCTCCTCCCCTTCGCGCAACTCGTGCAGCAGTGTCGCCGCGCGATGCACGTTGCGACTCAGTTCGTAGGCCATCGCGAACACAATGCCCAATGAGAACAAGCTGACCGTGATCGGCGCCTCGACAAAGCCCCAGAACACCACCACCGCCTGCGCCACACCACCCAGGGCGAAGAAGCAGGCCGTGCCGCCGATGGTGAGCGCTGCGGTCCTGTCGCCGCGGCGCCAGGCCGAAAGGCTGGCATCCAGGACAAAGATCGCGAGCAGGCCCATCGCCAACTGGCCGACCAGCATCCACGGATTGGGCGTCCCGATGGCGATCGAGACGTTCTCGCCCAGGAACGGAATGGCGCGCAGCCCCGAGATCTCTTTGAAGTTCAGAGACTGCCCGCTCAGGAAGTTGGGCAACAAGGTGAAGGTCCGCAGTGCGACGACTGTCCACCCCAACCAGGCGCGACCGCTTTTGAGATAGCTGCGCACGAAGCCGACTTGCGACACGGTGGCGAGCCAGACCGCCACCTGTCCCGCGCGATTCGCAAGCGCATACTCTGCTGGCGCCTGCGCTTTCATCATGACGAGTTCGCAGAAGGCAAGCGCAGCGGTCGCCACCGCCAAGACCGGAAAGAACAAACTCGGCCAGGCGCCCCGATCCTTCACCCACACCGGCAAGTGCACCGCAGCCAGCATGAGGCACGCGGAGCCGACCATGGCCCAAACAATGGTGACCCAACTCATGAAAACTCCATTCGGTGACCAAGCCCGATTCTCGCCTGGGTGGAATGACGTGACTTGAGAGGATGCCGAAGCGCGGCATGACCATGGCGTTGCCGGCGGCGAAGACGGGATTCATGACGGAGCACAAGCTCATCGACACGTCCCGGTGCTGCCGCACCGGGACGGACATGGATCAGTTCACGAGTTCGAATTCACCCGGCTTCCATGTCTTGTCGAACCACGATTCCAAGGGGCCTATCGAAAGACAGGGATGCCGGCGAAGGCTTGTTCCGCTGGACGCGCTTCAGCGTGCGCGAATCACGTCGGACACGACGCCGTTCTCGTTGACGGTGCAGTTGATCGCCGGTTGTCCGGCTCCGATGCTGAGGGTGACGACGTAGAAGCCTTCCCTCATGGTGCTCGCGTCGCTGGTCGGCGTCACGCTTGCCCTTGGCACCTTGTACTCGCGGGAGACGGCGTCGATGCAGCTGGTTCGCGCCACAAGCGGAGACATGAAGCCTCCGATGATCGGCGCCGGAGGCTGATAGTTGGCGCAGCCACTGGCGACAAGGCAATAAACCATGGCTGTTGCGGAACGAATGCGAAAGGACATGCTGACTCCTCGGACTGTGACTCAAATTGCGAAAAGAATCCGCGGCATTGCGGCCGGTCCGGCCGGGCGCTCGGCATTGGACGCTCCGAGTGCCGTTTCGAAGAAACCAGCGTTCGCGATGCCAGGATTCTGATGGGGCCAATCGGTCGGCATGCGGACCTGTGACCCGTGCTGTCGCTCAGCTCATTGGGGCTGGACGCGAGCGGCCTCGCCATTGCCCTGGATGAAGACCCGCTGCCCCACTCGCAGTCCGGGCATCACCGGCTGCGTCACCTCGACCAGCACACCACTGTCGGTGCGAACGAAGATCTGCTGGCCTTCGAGCGGCTTGCTGTAACGTTCCGCAATCTGGCTGCCCGCCACGCTGCCGCCGATCGCGCCCACCACCATGGCCACATCGCGGCCGGTGCCACCGCCGATCAGGCTGCCGATGCCGACACCGGCCAGTCCGCCGAGCACTGCACCCACTCCGGTATGGTGGGAGGTCGGGATCTCGGTCGGCATGATCTGCTCGATCTTGCCCTGGCGGATCGTCATCGATGCCTGCTGCGAGCCCGGTGCGGCGCACGCGGTGAGCAAGAGAGCCATTGCGAATGCGGCGAGCCGCGAGAAAAGACGCACGTTCATGGATTGGAACTCCGGTACGGGGTGGAAGAAATTTGAGTTGATCTGGCTTGGCGAGAAAAATCGAAGACAGGTCTCGCGAGAAGGAGCAGCGCCACTTCAGCCTCCCGAGCGAGCGACGGACGCTCGCATCGTCATCGACGACAGCGAATTGGAGATGGAGATCGGCGCGCCCATTTTTTTGCTGGTCCGTGCACTGTGTGCGCTTTCCAGGCCGGCGTCTACTGCCCTTTAGGGCAGGCGCGAGCGCGCCTGTTTGCCCATATGCTCGGCCCCAAACTGAAGAGGGGTCAAAGTGGGAAGTCGAGCTCGTCCTTATCTCGCCATGGTCGCAATGGCTTCTGGCGCATTCCTTGCCGGCTGTTCCACACCCGGCTCGAGCAGCACCGGGATCGTGGCGTCCAACAACGCCGAGGCCAAAGTCAGCAAAGTCGGATTTCTCACGGAGCCCGGCCGGTTGAAGCCCACGCCCGGCGGAGAGGGCTTCCTGTGCTGGCTGCAACCGGACGTCCGGTGGGGCAGCTACGACAAGGTCATGATCGAGCGCATCCAGGTCTACCTCGAGCCCGGTGCGGAGCAGCGTCCAGTGGATCCGACGGACCTGAAGGTGCTGCTCGACTACTTTCATGCGGCCTTGGTCCGGAACCTCAAGCCGGGCGTCCAAGTCGTCGATGCGCCTGGCCCGGGCGTGTTGCGCCTGAAGTTTGCGCTGACCTCCCTGATTCCGACCAACACCGTGGCCAGCCTGGCCGGCACGGCGGTGCCCTACGGCTTCGTCGCCGAGATGGGCGCGGGCGCGGCGACCGGCCGGCCCGTGGGTTCGACCCCCTACATGGGCCAGACCGGGCTGGAGGCGCAGTTCAGAGACGGCGCCACCGGCAAGGTGGTCGGCGAATGCGCGGACACCGAGATTGGACTCAAGTACGCCGCCGACCTGAACAAGGGCGCGACGACCGCGGCGGTCGCATGGATGAACGGTTACGTCAGCTCCTTCACGAGCTGGAGCTATGCGCAGGACGCCTTCAACAAATGGTCGGAGGCGTTCGCGCGCCGATTCGCCGCCCTGCGCGCCGCATCACGATAAAAGAAAAAGACATGTCTCGATCTCGAACCAAGGACCACTTCCCCTGTGAGCGGCGTTGGGCCGTCGGTGTCATGGTGGCGGGCCTCCTGTCGGCGTCTGCCCACGCGCAACAGAGCAACGAGGAACTCGCCAAGGCGGCGCAGAACCCGCTGGCCAGCATGATCAGCGTGCCCTTCCAGCTCAACACCAACTTCGATACCGGGCCGGAGGAGCGCACACAGAACGTGCTCAACATCCAGCCGGTCGTGCCCTTCAGCCTCAACGAGGACTGGAACCTGATCTCGCGGACCATCATGCCGCTGATCTGGCAGCCGGCTTCCACGCCTTTCGAAGGCTCCACCTTCGGTCTCGGCGACATCCAGCTCAACGGCTTCCTGTCACCGAAGAACTCGGGCAGCTGGATCTGGGGCGTCGGCGCCGTGGCGCAGTTGCCCACGCACACCAACGACCGGCTCGGCAACGACCGCTGGGGCCTGGGGCCGACCGCGGTCGTGCTTCGGCTCGAGAAAGGCAGTCCCTGGGTCTACGGCGCGTTGATCAACAACATCTGGTCGGTCAGCAGCTCGTCGACCGATCCGAAGATCAACCAGCTGACCTTGCAGCCGTTCCTGAACTACAACCTTCCGGGAGGCGTCTACCTGACCTCGTCGCCGCTCATCACCGCGAACTGGGAGGCGGCCTCAGGTCAGAAGTGGACGGTGCCCGTGGGCGGGGGCGTCGGCAAGATTGTCCGCTTTGGCAAGCTGCCGGTGAACCTGCAGGCCTCCGCCTACTACAACGTCGAACGACCCGACAACGCACCCCGCTGGGCGCTGAGACTCCAGGCGCAGCTGATGTTCCCCAAGTAACCGCCTTCGGGACGCGGGCTCGACAACTCATCAACGACAACGCTGCAATTGCAGGAGACCTTGAATGCAACGTCTCGGTGGGTGTGGCGTTCGGTCTGTCGAGCGTGGGCTGGGCAAGGCCGGCAGCTTCATGGCTTCGGTGGAGGCGGGCAACAGGGGCTATCGCAGAAAAACCAGCTCGGGCACAGCATCTGCATCTGCCCACACGATGGCGTGCTGCTGGTAGCGTTGCCCCAGTTCGCATGTTGCGTCTCGACTGATGCCGAAGACTGCAATGCTCTCCTCGCCTGGCCAGCCGCTGACCGGGTCACCGTCTCGGCCAACGCCAGGCAGGAGCGCGAGGCCCATCGTCTGCACGTCAAGGCACAACGCGGTGGTGGCTACGACATTGGCCGCATCTCGAAGGACCAACCCCAAAGGATTGCAGGCGGTGACGAATCCGCAGCTGCCCACATTCATCTGGCTGTACAGCGAGGCCAGCCCCGATGACCGCTCGCCGATACGCAGGACCACCGGAGAAGCGATCACCGGCTCGATACAGTAGTGCGCATCACGATACGTGGCCATGGTGGACGCGGCGGCTCTGGAGTTCGTGTGGCTGACGGAAAGCAAGGACATGCGGGCATTCTCCAGAAGTGTTCGCAGGCTTCATCAATGTGCGGGCTACTCGTTGCGTGGTCATTCTGCAATCCAAGTTGGCCCTCAAAAAGCACGCGATGGATACATTGAGAATTGCGAGATATGAGGTGCGTCTTTCACGAGTTAGTCATCGTGATTGAGTAGGCGAATCGGGCCCTGCACGGCACCAACGGGTTGCCCTGCCTCTGATGTGGTGACGCACCGCGACCTGGGAGGACAAAGGTCAACCGCAAGAAGACGGTCTCTCCTCGCTATCGTGATGAGCTCGCAAAGTGCGGCCTAGCCGCCGCAGGTGTCTCAGGTTCGCCGGAGGCAATCAATGCGTCGCCGCTGTGAGCTCAGCGGCCAGCCAATTCGGCCAGGAAGTCCCGCGTACGCTCAGACATCCCCGGGACAAGATTTCTGGCCTGCTCGGCGGCCAGGGCTATCCGAGGGCGAGCGCTCGCCTCCAGGTCTTCACAGGCTTCGGTCAGCCAGGCTGGAGACTTCTCCATCAGCGCGTCAATCAGCACCGTGGCCTGTCGGCAGTCCTTGTCTGCCTCGAGCGCGCGCGACGGGTCTCGAAGCGTGCTGACGATGAGTTTGTGAAGCGCAAACCTTGCAGGGTCCGGCAGCATCACCGGAACCACATGTCCTTTGCCAAGGACGAAACCGTGGGTCGCGTTTGCGACCAGATACCTGAAGTACGGGAGTCCGGTCGCGTCTGCCTGTATCTGGGGCAACGCCCTCGTCTCATACGCTTCGGTGCCCGGCACGAGCAGGTCAACCTTGATTGGTTGACCGCGGGCCTTGAACGAGGTCGAGGGCTTGCGCGGGTCCAGTTCCGGCACCTCGAAGAAGGGCAAGCTGCTCTCACGCAGGATGTCGAGAATGCTGCGGTCCTCCGGAATGGCGACCGAGATTTTCCCAGCGCGCCCGATGTCGATGTCCTCGCTCGCATGGTTCGCCGCCAGCCGAACGCCTAGGCTGTTCAGGAGCGCGCCAAACGCATGGGAGCCGACGAGCACGCCACCGTGGCTGAAGATGCCGGCGTTGAAGAGCGTTGCGAGGGTGAGCGCTGACGAGTTGTCGGCAGCGGCAAAGCCCGCCTTGCGCAGGAGCTGGAGGTCGGTCGCGAGCTCGCGCATCTCAGCGCTCTCGAGCCGCTTCGCTTCGAGCGCGACGTCAGTCCCTGGCTCTCCTGCGCGGCCTAACGAGACTTCCTTGTGTTTGCCCGATGCCAGGTACATCCGCCAGTAGACGTAGGTCTTTCCATCGACAGTCTTTCGCGCCGCGGACCCCGGAGAGTGCAGCGGAATCTGTGATTGCGTCCTGGCTCGCTCGACGACAGAGGAATACAACACCTGCAATGCGTCATTGTGGAAGCTGGCCATAGACGGAGATTATCCCTTAGCAAATATTGTTAAGGGATAAATCGCAGCGAACAGGATCGCAGCGCTTATCGTCATCGCCGGTGCTAGCCGCGCTTGCGCGGCTGAACCTACCGAGTCCGGCGCCAGAAACCTGTAACGCCGGCTCGCAAGTGTTGCTGCCAGATGTTTCAATCTGTATGCTCCGATGTACCCATTGGTGCTACTCGAAACGGCGCCTTGGCCCGCCACAAGCGCCGACCGTCGACGATGCACTGGAATCCACATGTCCAAATTCGGAGTCAGCCTGTTCACAGCCCTTGCAACCGCCGAGAAGGTCGTTGTCGACGGCCTGCGCGTTCAGAGCTTCAGCCTTCAAGGTGGCATGGGCGGAGCCGGGATTCTGGTGCTGCAGGATGCGTCGGAGATTTCGTTCGCGAATCAGGAAGTCACTGTTGTCGACGGATACAGCGCATTTCAGACTGAAGCCGAGAAGCCCCTCTCCATCGACTTCATCATGGCGTGGGACCGCGCCATGTGCAAAAGCGACCTGGCCATCGCGCCGCGTGTCGCGAGCGCCAAGGCGGCTGACGCACGGCCAGCGTTCGCCGTCAGCGGCGCGGCCGAGTTCGTCGGCTAGCTCCCTGCGCGGCATCGCTGGGTGCTGTCTTCACAAGGCCGGACCTTTGAACGAGGCTCCCAATGAACAGAACAGTTCGCGACTCAGCTGCTGAAGTCAAGCAGGAGCTCTCCATCTTGGAAGGCAGCATGGACCGCCTTCGTGAACTCTTGGCTAACGCGACCTTCGACAAGAACCGTCCAAACTCGTCGGGCCTGACCCCGTTGATGGCCACCATCGTCAGAGGGGGCAAGGAGCACGTGCTTCTGCTGGTTGAAAACGGTGCGATTCCAACGTCAAGGGAGGTGGCGGCCGCGGCGATGATGCACGCGATGACAGAAGACGATTTCCTGGAAGCTCAGCGCAAGTGGGCTGAGACATCGGCTGAGGGCGCGGCTCGTGTGCCATCGCGCACGGGCAATCTGGTCGGGGTGCCGGGGTATACCGCGAACAAAGTCTAGCGCCCATCCCCGAATGCACACGAAGGAAGAGGCAGGAAGCCAAAAGACAAACGGGCTACGTGATTTCTCACGTAACCCGTTGTTTTGTATGGCGGAGTGGACGGGACTCGAACCCGCGACCCCCGGCGTGACAGGCCGGACCGCGGAGTGAGCATCCATGCGGGCTGCAGCCCGATTTCATATTCCAATGATGGGCGCCTTTTCGCTTTCGCTCCCTACGGGCCGGAAGCGCGCATTCCAAACTTTTCTCAAGCCTTGGGCTGCTGCTCGAGCGGCGCCAAGGGGCGCAACCACTCCACCGCGGCGCGCTGCGGCGCCATCGCTCGCAACCGTTCGTCGCGCCATAGATCGGCAGCCACCTCGTCGAGCTGATCGGGATCCACCGTTCGCCATTGGCGCTGCAGCTGGTGGGCGCACACAGCAATCCAGTCGTCGCGTTCCATGTGATGACGATAGCAAAAAACTGTATATTTATCCAGTATTTTGATGTCTCAACCGGATTCGATCGCCCCATGTTTTTCGCCGAAGTGACCAGGCTCCACGGACCCGGCGGCGAGCGGTTGCCACTCGGACGCCGTGGCCCTCCCCTGAGAGGAACAGTGGTCATTTCGGAGATGCACCGAGTCCCGGATCGCAAGGAGCGGTATGTCGTAGCCGTCGACATGTACGAGGAGTACGGCACACCCAGGATGCGTTCCTTGGCCAGCATGTTCGATCCGACCATCCTGCCCAACGCCAAGGGTGAGGGATTCTTGATGGCCGGCTACCAGCGGGAGTGCGAGTTCGCCGACGGCAAGCAGTCGATCAAGGAACACC
The DNA here is from genome assembly GCF_056405555.1 of Variovorax sp. P1_G12. Classification (NCBI taxonomy): domain Bacteria; kingdom Pseudomonadati; phylum Pseudomonadota; class Betaproteobacteria; order Burkholderiales; family Comamonadaceae; genus Variovorax; species Variovorax sp. P1_G12. The sequence goes on from NZ_JBFUBW010000064.1 coordinate 16,948, forward strand.
GGCAAGTCTGGCTGTGCGTGCCCGTGGTGCCATAGACATGGGTTCCGCCACGCAGGGACCCCAAATCCGCTCAAAGGCCGTCATTTCCCGACGGCTGCGCGCCTCCTCGAACCGCTCGCCAAGCCGCGCCCACTGTGGCGCCGAGCCTCCACGACAACCCAGTCGAATTCGACACATTTAGACCGGGGGCGTGGCGGGGTCTCGAGAGCGCGCCGCGGGTCGTGGGCGGGCTTCGGCGAGCGGTATGGTGGGTATGGTGGTTATTTTGTTGAGTTGGTGGTTATAATAACCACCATGCGCAGCGCAGACATCATCAAGAAGCTCGAAGCCGATGGCTGGACGCTGCGCTCGGTGCGCGGCAGCCACCACGTGTTCAATCACCCCGTCAAGCCGGGTCACATCACCGTGCCGCATCCGAAGAAAGACCTGGGCATCGGCCTTGTCCAGAAGCTACTCAAGCAGGCCGGATTGAAGTAAGGAGCCCATCATGAAATTCCTCATCGCCATCGAGCCAGGAACCGACAAGACGGCCTTCGGCGTCGCCGTGCCTGATCTCCCCGGGTGTTTCTCGGCGGGTGACACGCTGGAAGAGGCCTTCGACAACGCGAAGGAAGCGATCGATGCCTTTCTGGAGGCGTTGGCCGAGGATGGCGCCGAGATCCCCAAGCCGAAGTCGATGGCCATGCACATGGCAGACCCTGAGTACGCGGGATGGACGTGGGGCGTCGTGGAGGTGGATGTGACGCGCTACGAAGGCAAGGCAGAGAAGATCAACATCACGCTGCCAGGCCGACTGCTGGCCAAGATCGACGCCTACACGCAGTCGCACAACACCAACCGCAGCCGCTTCCTCGCCGATGCGGCGCGCGCTGCGATGCAGGGATGAACGACAGCCCGCATCCGGCGGGCTGAAGTCCGGTCATCTTTCCCAACGCGAGGGGCGGGAGCGCGCTTGAGCGAAGCCTCCTGTGACCTGAACGACATGCGGCCCTGACCACGGCTGACCCTGCCCCGATTTCACGTACACCAAGAAGTTGGAAACTTGAGCTGTATGGAGAATCGAAATGCGAGATAGCAAGCTGCCGAAACGGCAGTACACGGATGAATTCAGGGTCGAGGCGACCAGACTGGCGGAATCGGTCGGCAGCCACGAGGCGGCACGCCGGCTGGGGGTGCCGGTGGCAACGGTGGGCAACTGGAAGCGGCGGCGAGCGACGACCGGCGTTCCGGCACCCGAGGCCATTGGAAG
>NZ_JBFUBW010000065.1:0-16869 GCF_056405555.1 Variovorax sp. P1_G12
CCGCCGGCGGCCGCACCGGCACCGGCACCGGCACCCGCCGCCCCCGCGGCCGGCGCCGCCAAGCCCGCCGCGGCCCGCAAGAAGCTCAGCTACAAGGAGCAGCGCGAACTCGAAACCCTGCCGGCACAAATCGCCGAGCTGGAAGAAGAACAGAAGCGGATCACGGAAGCGCTCGAGCTCGACGGCGGCGCCATCTACGCGAGCGACGCCTCCCGGGCGGCTGAGCTCGGCGAGCGCCATGCCCGCATCGACGACGAGCTGATGGCCGCGCTGGAGCGCTGGGAAGCGCTGGGGGCCGCGCGCTAACGGGGTTCTTGTCTGACGTGGGGCAAGTCCACGGCGCGCTATATCTATATATATGCCGCTGTCCGGGCCTCTCCCTCGCCGCATGGCCTCCCCTCACGCCCGCGGGCGACCTACGGCCCTGCTGCGCCGCCTCGGTGGGGTGCTGGCCTTCGCCCTGTGCCTGGGCGCCTGCGCGGAACTGCCTGCGAATGTCGAGCGGCCGGCCTCCTCGGCGCTGGACTCTCCCGCGGGCACGCCACTCGCCGATCTCGTGCGGCAACGCCGCCAGGCCGCCAGCGCGCGCTTCGAGTCCGGCTTCCTGCTGCTCGACGGCCCGCAGGCCGCCTACGGCAGCAGGCTGGCGCTGGCCGAAGCGGCGCAGAAGACGCTGGATCTCCAGTACTACGCGATCCATGCCGACGCCAGCACCGCCCGCCTGCTCGCCGCCGTGCGTGACGCCGCAGGACGCGGCGTGCGCGTGCGGATCCTGCTCGACGACCTCCACAGCACAGGACGCGACGCCCTGGTGATGCGCATGGCCTTCGTGCCCAATGTCGAGATGCGGATGTTCAATCCGCTCGCGGGGGCCCGCGGGTCGACCCTGGGCCGGGCCTTCAACGCGCTCGACGACGCATCGCGCCTGCAGCAGCGCATGCACAACAAGCTGTTCATCGCCGACAACGCGATGGCCGTGTCCGGCGGGCGCAACCTGGGGGACGCCTACTTCGGCAAGGACAGCAGGAGCAATTTCATCGATCTCGACCTGCTGGTGGCAGGGCCGCTCGTGCAGGATCTCTCGCGCAGCTTCGACACCTACTGGAACAGCGATCGCGCCTACCCGGTGCAGTCGCTGGTGACGCCGAAGGAACTCGACAGGATCCGCGACCAGGCGGGCGCCGCCGGCGCGGGGAAGCAGGATCGGCAGGCCACGTACGGGACCTCATCTGCGCCCGAAGGCGAACCGCGCGCGCGCGCCTGGGACGAAAAGCCGATGGACCTGGGTGCCGCGGCGCTCGTCTGGGCACCGGCCGTCGTGCTGGCGGACAAGCCGGCCAAGATTGCGCCTGACGGCGGGAGCCCCGATGCCGGCACGGTCAAGGACCCGGGGCTGACCGTGACGCAGCGCGCCGGTCGCGCTCGACGCGCGTCGGGCGCCGGCACGCTCGACGCGGCGGCCAACGCGGCAGCCACCGGCGACACGGTGGTCGAGGGGCTGCTGCAATGGATCGGGCAGGCACGACGCGACCTGTTGGTCATCTCGCCCTATTTCGTGCCGGGGCCCGACATGAAGCAGGCCTTCGCCGCGGCCCGGGCGCGCGGTGTCCGGGTTCGGGTCCTGACGAATTCGCTGGCCTCGAACGACGCCCCCGTGGCCCACGTGGGCTATGCGCGGCACCGCGAGGCATTGCTCGCCATGGGCGTCGAGCTCTACGAGTTGCGAAGCGAACAGGCCGGCCTGGGCAGCGCCTTCGGCGACTCGGGCAGCAACCTTGCCGGCGAGTCTCGCTCGATGCTGCATTCGAAGGTGCTGGTGATGGACCGCCGGTTCCTGGTGGTCGGATCGATGAACCTCGACCTGCGATCGCAGTGGCAGAACACCGAGATCGCCGTGCTGGTGCGCAGCGATGCGCTCTCGGGCATCGCCGCCGACCGGATCGAAGCGGCGCTGCGCGAAGGCGCCTGGCATGTCGAGCTGAACGAGGGCCATCTGGTCTGGCGCGCGCCCGAAGGCAGCCAGCTCGAAGACGCCACCACCGAGCCCGACACCAGCGCCGGCCTGCGGCTGCTGCTCAGGCTGTTCGGCCCGCTGGCGCCCGACAAGCTGCTCTGAAGCCGCAGCGCGTCAGATCTTGTCCCTGACCCGCGCGAACACCTTCCAGAAGGTCGCGTCCTGCGCGGTGGCGAAGTTGATTCGCATCAGCGTGGTCGGCGGCCGCCTGGCATGGAACAGCGAGCCCGGTGCCAGCAGGTAGCCCTCGTCGAGCATGCGCTGGGTCAGCGCGTCGGTGTCGACGCCGGTGTCGACCCAGCCGAACAGTCCGGCCGGCTCCGAGGCCAGCGTGCAGCCGGCAGCCAATGCGAGCTTGACGGTGCGGCCGCGCGCGCCATCGAGCCTGACGCGGACCCGATCCGCATGCCGGCGCAGCTGCCCCTGGTCGATGCACCAGGCGAGCGCGCGCTCGAACAGCGCGGGCGAGGTCAGGGTCGCGAGCAGCTTGGTCTCGAGCAGGCGGCCGACCAGCGCCGGCGAGGCCGCGAGGAAGCCGATGCGCCAGTTGGGCGCCAGGATCTTGGCGAAGCCGCTGACGTAGATGGTGCGCTGCAGGCCGTCGAGCGCGCTGAGCCGGGTTGCATGCTCGGGCGCGAGATGGCTGTAGGTGTCGTCCTCGACGATATGGAAGTCATGCCGGTTGGCGAGCTGCAGCACGCGATGCGCGCTGCCCGGCGTGAGGCTGTAGCCGGTCGGGTTGTGCAGCACGCTCACGCTCACGAACAGCTTGGGCTTGAGGCCCTCGCCGGCGGTGCAGTAGCGCTCCATCACCTCCAGGTCGGGGCCGTCGGCCTTGCGCGGCACCGGCAGGATGCGCATCCCGAGCGCCTCGAGCCGCGCGAACTCGAGCGCCCAGCCCGGCTCCTCGACCATCACGGGGTCGCCGGCCCGCAGCAGGGTGCGGCTCACGATGTCGAGCGCGTGGGTGGCGCCGATCGTGGTCACGATCTGGTCCGGTGCGGCCGGGACGTTGATGCTGGCCAGCTTGCCGGACAGGCTGCGGCGCAGGCCGCCGTCCCCGGCCGGCTCGCCGTACTGCAGCGAGAATTCCTGCAATGCCTTGGTGCCGGTGACGCGGCGCACCGCCGCCGGCATGAAGGTCGACTCCAGCCAGTCGGGCGGGAAGACGCCCATGCCGGGCTGGGGCTTGTCGCTCGGCCGATGGAACATGCCCCGGATCAGGGTGCTGGCATCGGCCGCCACGAGTTGCACGGGCGCCTGGGCCGGTGCCGAACGCGTGCTCGCAGGCTCCGGGGCGCCGGCCGCGCCCGAGTCGCGCACATAGAAGCCTCGTTGGCGACGTGCCTCGACCAGGCCCTGGGCGAGCAATTGGTCATAGGCCGCGACCACCGTATGCGGGCTCACGCCCTGCTGGCGCGCGCACTCGCGCACCGAAGGCAGGCGCGCGCCCGGCGCCAGCAGGCGGTCGCGGATGCGCTCGGCGAATCGGTCGGCAAGTTGCGCCGTCAGCGATTGGGTGGAAGTTCGTGTCAGCATGCGCGCCGGGGTTTCTGTGTCGATGCACGGACCGATACAGACACGCCCCATGTTCGACATTCTGTACCGGTACTGTAATGGTCATCAGTTTAAAGTGTGTCCCATGAACTGGCAAGAATTCACTGCGCTGCTGGTGTTGGCCACGGCGATGAGTTTCTCGCCGGGTCCCAATACCACGCTGTCGACCGCACTCGCTGCCAACGGCGGCCTGCCGCACGCCATGCGCTTCGTGTGGGCCGTGCCGGTCGGCTGGAGCCTGCTGCTCGCGCTGTGCGCGGCCGGCGTCGGCGCGCTGGTGGTCGCGGCGCCCTCGCTGCGCGGGGTCATCAAGGCGCTCGGCATCGCCTACCTGCTCTGGCTGGCCTGGAAGCTCAGCGGCAGCGGCTCGCTCGGCCAGGCCGACGGCGCGCAGCTGCGGGTCGGCTTTCGGCAGGGCGTGATGCTGCAGTTCCTCAACATCAAGGCCTGGCTGCTGGCGCTGACGCTGGTGGCGGGCTGGATCGCCGGCCAACCCGATGCGTTGCGGCGTTTCGCAATCGTCGCGCCCGTGATGCTGGTCTATGCCTTCGCGAGCAACTTCGCCTATGCCCTGGCCGGCGCGCTGCTGCGCAACTGGCTCGCCCAGGGCCGGCGCCTGCTGTGGTTCAACCGCGCCATGGCGGCCGTGCTGGCGCTCACCGCCTGGTGGATGGTGGGCGTATGAAGATCAAGGACGAGACCCTCGGCATGTGGCTCGGCGTGCTCGGCGTCGCCTTCTTCGCGGTCACGCTGCCGATGACCCGGCTGGCCACCGGAACGCAGGCCGCGCCGCAGCTGTCGCCCTGGTTCGTCACGCTCGGGCGGGCGGCGCTGGCCGGCGTGCTGTCGATGGCCTTCCTGCTCGCCACGCGCTCGCCGAGGCCGCAGCGCCGGCACTGGAGGCCGCTGGGCATGGCCGTGCTCGGCAACGCGGTCGGTTACCCCTTGCTGCTGGCCTACGCGCTGCGCGTGGTCACCGCCAGCCACGCCGCGGTGATCACCGCGCTGCTGCCCCTGGTGACCGCGGCCTGCGCGGCCTGGGTGCTGCACCAGCGGGCGCGCCTGGGCTTCTGGCTCTGCGCCGTCGCCGGCAGCCTGCTGGTCATCGCGTTTTCGCTGCTGCGCGCCGACAGCCGGGGCGGCTTCGGTTTCGAATGGGCCGACGTGCTGCTGGTGGGCGCCGTCTTCGCGGCCTCGCTGGGCTACATCTATGGCGCGCAGGTCACGCCGGCGCTCGGCGCCGAGCGGGTGATCTGCTGGGTCTGCGTGCTGGCGCTGCCGGTCACGCTGCCGGGCACGTTGTGGCTCTGGCCGCAGCAGCCGGTCGCCGCCTCGGCCTGGGTCGGCTTCGTCTATGTCGGCGTGTTCTCGATGTGGATCGGGTTCTTCGCCTGGTATCGCGGTCTCGCGATGGGCGGCGCGCTGCGCGTGAGCCAGACCCAGCTGCTGCAGCCTTTTCTTTCGATCCTGGCTGCGGTACCGTTGCTCGGCGAGCCCCTCGACATCGTCACGCTCGGCTTCGCGGCGGCCGTGGTTGCCACCGTGGTCCTGGGCAAGAAACTCTCCCAGCCGCGCCTCCCGGTCGTCGTCGCGACGGCCACCCGATAGACACCCGCACAGATCCTCAAGGAACCCGTCATGAAATGGAAACTCGCCGCCCGCGCCGAAAAGATGAATCCTTCGGTGCTTCGTGAAATCCTCAAGGTCACCGAGCGTCCCGGCATCATCAGCCTGGCCGGCGGCCTGCCCTCGCCCAAGACCTTTCCGATCAGCGCCTTCGCCGAAGCCTGCGCCGACGTGCTGCGCAACGACGGCCCGGCCGCGCTGCAGTACGCCGCCAGCGAAGGCTACGGCCCGCTGCGCGAAGCGGTGGCGGCGATGCTGCCCTGGCCGGTCGACCCGGCCCAGGTACTGATCACCACCGGCTCGCAGCAGGGTCTGGACCTGGTCGCCAAGGTGCTGCTCGATCCGGGCAGCCGCGTGCTGGTCGAGACGCCGACCTACCTCGGCGCGCTGCAGGCCTTCGCGCCGATGGAGCCCGAGCCGGTCAGCGTGGCCAGCGACAGCGAAGGCGTCATCGTCGCCGACCTGGTCGCCAAGGCCGCCGATGCGCGCTTCATCTACCTGCTGCCCAATTTCCAGAATCCGACCGGCCGCACCATGACCGAGGAGCGCCGCGCCGCGGTGTCGGCCGCGGCGGCCGCGGCCGGCCTGCCGATCATCGAGGACAACCCCTACGGCGAACTGTGGTTCGACGAGCCACCGGCACCGCCGCTCACCGCGCGCAACCCCGAGGGCTGCATCTACCTCGGCTCGTTCTCGAAGGTGCTCGCACCGGGCTTGCGGCTGGGCTTCATGGTGGCCCCCAAGGCCGTCTTCCCCAAGCTGCTGCAAGCCAAGCAGGCGGTCGACCTGCACACGCCGATCTTCACCCAGCGCATGGTGCACGCGGTCATGAGGGACGGCTTCCTGTCCCGTCACGTGCCGACCATCCGCGCGCTCTACAAGCGCCAGTGCGAAGCGATGCTGGCCGCGCTGACGCGCGAGATGAAGGGGCTCAAGGTCGAGTTCGCCAAGCCTTCCGGCGGCATGTTCCTGTGGGTCCGCCTGCCCGAAGGCGTGGACACGGTCGCGCTGCTGCCCAAGGCGGTGGAGCGCGGCGTGGCCTTCGTGCCGGGCGCGCCGTTCTATGCGGGCGCGGGTGATCCGCGCACGCTGCGGCTGTCCTTCGTGACGGCCAGCGTCGACGAGATCGACACCGCGATCGCCGCGCTGGCCGAAGTCGTGCGCGAGCAGATGGCGCACAACGCCGCTGCCGAGGTCCAGCGCCAGCTGGCCGCGAGTCCTCTCTGAGCCAGGTTCGCCGGTACCAGACGCCCCCATGATCGACGGCCACACGCTGCTGCTGTTCCTGCTGGCCGTGCTGGCCCTGTTCCTTTCGCCCGGGCCGAACATGGCCTTCGTGCTGTCGCACGGTGTCGCCTTGGGGCCGCGCGCGGGCTTCGCCGCCGGCCTCGGCATCGCCGCGGCCGATCTCGTGCACACGCTGTGCGCCGCGACCGGCATCACGGCGCTGGTGGCCGCATGGCCGCCCTCCTTCGATCTGCTGCGCTACGCCGGCGCGCTCTATCTGCTGTGGCTGGCCTGGCAGGCGCTGCGCTCCGGCGACGCCCGCCTGCAGGCCCGCGCCGACGCCGCGGATTTCACCCGCGTGGTGCGCATGGCCTGGCTCAACAACCTGGTGAATCCGAAGGCGCTGCTGTTCTTCATGGTGTTCCTGCCCCAGTTCGTCGCTCCCTCGCGCGGCAGCGTGCCGCTACAGTTGATGCTGCTCGGCATCACGCTGTCGCTGGCTGGCCTCGTCTTCAACACCGTGCTGGGTGCATGCAGCGGCCAGATCGGCCGCTGGCTGCAGCGCCGGCGCGGTGCCGCGGGTTTTCAGCGCGGCCTGCTCGCGACGGTGATGTTCGGCCTGGCCGTAAGACTTATCTTGATCGATCGCCCCTCGAAGGGACTCTGACATGCTCAACATCTGGGGGCGCATCAGCTCCATCAACGTTCGCAAGGTGGTGTGGTGCGCCCAGGAACTCGGCCTGGACTTCCAGCGCACCGAGGCCGGCGGCCGGTTCGGTGTGGTCCAGACGCCCGACTACCTGCAGCTCAATCCGAATGCGATGGTCCCGGCCATCGACGACGGCGACGGCGACGAGCGCGTGACGCTCTGGGAGTCGAACGTCATCGTGCGCTACCTCTGCGCCAAGCATTCGATGGGCAAGTTCTATCCCGAGAAACTGGCCGAACGCTTCGATGCCGAACGCTGGATGGACTGGCAGCAGACGACGCTGAACCCGGTGAGCGGCGGCGCCTTCAAGCAATGGGTCCGCACGCCGCCCGAGCAGCGCCAGTCCGAGGTGATCGCCTATTCGGTGCACGCCACCGAGCCGCTGTTCGCCCTGCTCGATGCCCACCTCGCCACCCGCGCCTTCATGCTTGGCGACGCCTTCACCATGGCCGACATCCCGCTCGGCTGCGAGGCCCACCGGTGGTTCGGCCTGCCGCTGACGGAATACACGCGCCCCGCCTGGCCGCATGTCGAGCGCTGGTTCGCCGACCTGCGCAGCCGTGCAGGCGCGCGCGGGGTGCTCGACCTCGCTCTCGAATGAAACCAATGACAGCCCGCCCCTTCAAGCAAGTCGATGTCTTCACGTCGACGCCCTACTTCGGCAATGCCCTCGCGGTCGTGCTCGATGGCACCGGTCTCGACGATGCCGCGATGCAGCGCTTCGCCGCCTGGACGCAACTGTCGGAAACCACCTTCCTGCTGCCGCCCACCGAGCCGACGGCCGACTACCGCGTGCGCATCTTCACGCCCGGCGGCGAGCTGCCGTTCGCCGGCCACCCCACGCTCGGAAGCTGCCATGCCTGGCTGCAGGCCGGCGGAAAGCCGAAGGCGGCCGGGCGCATCGTCCAGCAGTGCGGCGTCGGCCTGGTGCAGATCCGGCGCGACGGCGAGCGGCTGGCCTTTTCCTCGCCGCCGCTGCGGCGCAGCGCGCCGAGCCCGACACTGCTGGCCAAGATCGCCGCGGCGCTCGGTCTCAAGGCCCAGCAGATCGTCGCGGCGCAGTTGCTCGACAACGGCCCCGTGTGGCTGGGCCTGCTGCTGAAGGACGCCGACACCGTGCTCACGCTCAAGCCCGACCATCGCGCGCTGCGCGAGCTCGGCCAGAAGGTGGGTGTCGCGGGCATCCCGACCGCGGGCGATTCGCCCCAGTTGATTGCACGCTCGAACCGCGAGGCGCGCGCCTTCGCGCGCTCCGACGAAGCACCCGCCGACGTCGAGGTGCGCGCCTTCGCGGCCCCGGTCGGAATCGAGGAGGACCCGGTCACCGGCAGCTTCAACGCCAGCCTGGCGCAGTGGCTGATCGCCGACGGCCACCTGCCGCAACACTACGTCGCTGCGCAGGGCCAGACCCTGGGGCGCGCAGGGCGCGTCCATGTCACGCGCGATGCGGACGGCCTGGTCTGGGTGGGTGGCGATTCGGTCACCTGCATCGACGGGAGCGTGGCGCTCTAGGGCGATCCATCATGCGTGCGCGCATCGACCACCTCGTGATCGCGGCCCGCAGTCTCGACGAAGGCGTGCGCTGGTGCGAGGCGAGCTTCGGCGTCACGCCCGGGCCGGGCGGCGCGCATCCCCTGATGGGCACACACAACCGGCTGATGAAGGTCGAGACGGCGGCCTTTCCTCACGCCTACTTCGAGATCATCGCGATCGATCCCCGGGCCGCGCCCAGGCGCGCAGCCGCCACGCGGCGTTGGTTCGACCTCGATGATGCCGTGCTGCAGGCCGCGCTCGCGCGGGACGGTCCGCGGCTCGTGCATTTCGTCGCCGAAGTCGCCGACGCCAGCGCCGCCGTACAGGCGCTGGGTCGGCAGCGCATCGATCGCGGCCAGGTGCTCGAGGCCTCGCGCGACACGCCGGCCGGACGCCTGTCCTGGCGGATCACGGTGCGCGACGACGGCCAGCGGCTGTTCTATGGCACGCTTCCCACGCTGATCGAGTGGGGGCCCGTGCACCCGACCGACAGCATGCCCGACTCGGGCATCACGCTGCGCTCGCTCGGCCTCACGCATCCGCGGGCGGATGATCTCAACGCCGCGTTGGGCGCCATCGGCCTTGCTGGGCTGACGCCGATCGCCGGCGCGCCGAACATCCGCGCCGTGCTCGACTCGCCGCGCGGTACCGTCACGCTCGAATCCCGGGGGATCTGAGCGAGCGCGCGCGTTCTGTCGCTCGCACTCACCGCGACTTGGGCACCCCGCCATCGGCCGTCCCAAAGAGCCAGGGCAGCAGAATCGCCGCATCCGCGCGGATGCGCAGGTCGGCCGCCTCGCCGTCGAAGCGGCTGGTCACCTGGGCGATCTGGTTGTTGTAGTGGTCGTTCTCGGCGATGAGCACATCCAGCAAGGTCCGCTTGCCGAGGTGGTACCACTGCTCGAAGAAAATGGTCCGCACGCGGTCCGAGTCCTTGATCAGCTCGGTGTATTCGACCGCCCGGCTCAACGCCGCATCGCGTTGCTGGGCCGACGTGCGCAAGCGGTATTCCAGGTCGCGCGTGGCTGCCAGGGCTTTTTCCTCGCCAGCGGTGGCGCGCTCGAATGCCGCTCGCTCCGCAGCGTTCGCCGATCCGCCCTGGAAGGCGTTCCACTGAATCGAGAGTCCCGTCGCCCACGGTTGGCTCTTGCCGAGGCTGTCCTCCTGCGTCGTCTTCGACACCACCCAGTTCAGCTGCGGCAACCTCGAAGCCCGCACCGATTGAGCGTACAGGTCGGCGGCCTTCGCCTCGGCCCGTGCCTGACGCAGGGCAGGATGCTCCGGCGCTGCCAACAAGGCCTCCTGGACGTCCACGACACCACCGCCCCATTGCAGATCCGGCGGCAGCGTCACCTCCTCGCCGACCAGCTTGACCAGACTGATCTCGACCTCGCGCAGCTTGGCCGCCACCAGGTCGCGGCTGGCCATCGCCTGCAGGCGGCGCCCGCGGGCCTGAGTCAGTTCGCTGGCGCGACCGCGGTCGGTCTTGACGATCTCGCTGAGCATCTCGACCAGCTCGGTCATGCGATCCACGTAGGCCTTGCTGAGCGCCATCGCATGGCGGCCACGCCGCAACTCGATGACAGCGTTGAGGGTGTCGAAGGCGACCTGCTGGCGCACCTGCAACAGTTGCTCGTGCACCGCCTTCGATGTCTCGGTGCGGCTGTCGATGGAGCGGCTCAGGCGGCCCCAGTCATACACCGGCGTCGTGAGCTGGACATTGCCGATCGCGTTGCGGGCGGAGTCGTCCGTGCCGCTGCCGAAAGTCGCCGAGGGAGACGCCACGCCCACCTGCAACTGCGGCCAGCGCTGTCCCTTGACTTCGGCGATGTCGAACTCGGCGGCCTGCCACTTGGCGCTCGCCTCACGGACGTCAGGGCTCAAGGCGAGCGCCTTCGCCACCATCGACTCGAGGAAGCCGCGAGCGCCGCCGCCTTGGCGCTCGAGTTCGCCGGCGGCCGTGGCGCGTGCAAGCTTGGCGGACTCCTCGCCGGCCGGCGCCGCGCCTTTCTCCCGCTGTTGGCTGCCGCCGGCGATGGGGACGGCTGCGGTCTCCCTCCACTGCTTCTCCTGCGCCGGCATCGGAGCCGATGCCGGCGCAGGTGGCTTGGAGACGGTGGCAGGAATCTTCGGCGCACCGACCACCGGCGCCTCATAGGCAAAGCTGCTCCATTCAAGTGCTCGCGGCGCCGTCGGCGAGGAGACCTGCGCCATCGCTTCGGCGCTCAGGCACAAGGGCAACAGGATCATGGCGCGCGCGAGCCCACGGCGTGCGCCGGGCGGATGATGCGCACGGACGCCTGACTGCAGGGATGTCGTCATTTTCTATCTCTCCCTGAAGGCTTCACGCGCTTTCAGCACCGGCTTGAGCAGGTAGCTGAGGATCGTCTTCTCGCCGGTACGAATTTCCACCGTCGCGGTCATGCCCGGAATGATCGGGAAGTCCTTGCCGCCGGCACTCAGGGACGCCTTGTCCGTGCGCACCAGCAGGCGATAGTAGTTGGCGTCGGCACGGCCCTGGCGCGCCTTCTCGTCGTCCTTCAAGGTATCGGGACTGATGTGCTCGACCTCGCCTTTCAGCCCCCCGTAGATGGCAAAGTCGTAGGCCGAGATCTTCACGACGGCCGGCAAGTTCGGGCGAACGAAAGCCACGTCCGACGGCTTGATCTTGGCCTCGACCAGCAACTGATCCTCCAGCGGCACGATCTCCATGATGTCGGCGCCCTGCTGGATCACGCCGCCGATCGTCGTCACGCGGATGTTCTTGACCGTGCCCTTGAGCGGCGCCCGGATGGTCGTGCGCTTCACGATGTCCTCGCGCGCGCCGACGTTTTCCCTGGCCTGGGCCAGTTCGCCCTCCAGGCGTGTCAGGTCCGCGTTGGCGTCGGACCGAAACTTGTTCTGTCGCTCGGCGATCTGCAGCCGGAACTCGTTGGCCTGGCGCTTCATGCGCAGGATTTCGACTTCCGACATCAGGCCGCGCGCCGACAGAGGCTCGGACAGGCCGACCTCGCGCTCGGCCAGTTCCAGGCTTCGCTGCAGCGCCTGCACGCTGGCCGAAAGCGTTTGCCGGCGCGCATTGAACGCACGCGTCTCGTCGCTCACGATCGACGGCACGGCCTTGACATCGTCGGGGAAAGTCAGCGGCTCCTGGTAAGCCTCGGCGCGAAGCCGGGCAATCGAGGCCTTCATCGCCAGGACCTTGGATACGCCCTCGCGGTAGGACGCGCCGGCGCGCGTCGGGTCGATCTCCAGCAGGATCTGGCCCCGCTCGACGATGTCGCCCTCGTGCACGTTCATCGATTCCAGAATGCCGCCCTCCAGGCTCTGGATCACCTGCTCGCGGCTGGCCGGTATCACGCGGCCTTCGCCCAGCGTGATTTCCTCCACCCTCGCGAAGTGCGCCCACACCAGCGCCACCACGAGGATGAGGGCGACCAGGTACAGCACGAGCATGCTGCCCGGCGTCTTCTGGACCAGCATCGCCTCGCGGAGATCCTGCATGAATGCAAGATCTTCCTTGCGCGCCTGTCCGGTCGGGCCGGCAGCATGGCGGCGATCACCCTGGACCGCGGCCGGCGGGGCGGCCTTCACTTCGGGTGCCGGGTGTACTTGCTTGTTCTTCATGATTTCACCTTCGCCAATCTCGGTCGTCGTCCTGTTCAAGCGGCGGCCTTGTCATCGCTCGGCCCCTTGGCCCGCAAGCTCTCCAGCACCGCCTCCTTGGGGCCGTCCGCGAACACCCTGCCGTCGCCATCCATCACGACGATGCGGTCCACGAGTTCGAGCACCGAGAGCCGGTGGGTCGCCACGATCACGGTCTGGCCCTGGGTGGCGACCGCCATCCGTCGGAGAAAGTAGTGCTCGGTCTGCAAGTCCATGGAGCTGGTCGGCTCGTCCATCAGCAAGACGCGCGGGCGCAACAGAAGGCAGCGTGCCAGCGCCACCAGCTGGCGCTGCCCGCCCGACAGGCCTTGCCCCGCCTCGCCAATCGGCATGTCGAAGCCGCGCGGATGTCGCGCCGCGATGGCGTCGAGGCCCGTCAGCCGCGCCACCCGCAGGAATTCCTCCGTGGTCGCCGCGGGATTGCCGATGGTCACGTTGTCCTTGAGCGTGCCGTAGAAGAGGCGGGCATCCTGGCCCAGCATGCCCACGGCGGCACGCACGTCGGCAGGGTCGATCTGGCCGACATCGATGCCGTCCATCAGCACCTGGCCGCTGCGCGGCTGGTACAGCGCCGCCATCACGCGCAACAGCGTCGATTTGCCGCAACCGATATTGCCCAGCAGCGCGACGCGCTCGCCCGCCTTGAACTCCAGGCTGATGTCCTGCAGCACCGGCGGCGACGGCTGCATCGGCGGCGCCGGATAGGCGAAGTTGATCTTCTTCAGCGTGACGTGGCCCGCGAAATGGGGCTTGGCGAGATAGCGCCGCTCCGGCACCCGGTCGACCGGCTGGTCCATCAACTGGTTGAGCGACCGCAGCGCCGTCTTGGCCTGCTGGTAGCGGACCGCGAGTCCGACCACGGCCGCCAGCGGCGCGGTCGCGCGGCCGGCCAGGATCACCGTGCCGAAGAGCGCGCCCATGCTGAGCGTGCCCGCGTGGATCAGGTACACGCCCCACACCACGATCACCACCGTCTGCACCTGCTGGATCAAGGTCACGAGGTTCAAGGCCATGCTGGACAGCGCGCGGGATTTCATCGAGCTGGACGCAGCCAACGCACTGAGTTGCTCCCACTTCTGCTGCATCACGCCTTCGCCCCGTGCCGCCTTGAGCGACTCGATGCCTTCGATGGACTCGATCAGCAGGCCCTGCTTGAGCGAGCCTTCGCGCAGGTTCTCCTGCATGCTGCGCGCGAGCGGCCACTGGATGGCGATACTGATCATGACGATGACCGGTATGGCGAGCAGCGGCACCAGCGCGAGCGGCCCGCCGATCATGGCGATGATGGCAACGAACAGCAGGCAGAACGGCAAGTCGGAAAGCGTCGAGATCGTGGCCGAGGTGACGAAGTCGCGCACCGACTCGAATTCGCGCAACTGGTTCGCGGACGAACCGGCCGATTGCGGCTTGAACTCCATGCGCGTCGCCAGCACCTTGCGAAACAACGCGGAGCCGAGCACCAGGTCGGCCTTCTTTCCCGCCACGTCGACCAGATGAGCGCGTACATGGCGCGCGGCGAACTCGAACACCATCGCGACGATGACGCCGATGGCCAGCGACCACAGCGTCACGTAGGCGCCGGTCGGTACCACCCGGTCGTACACGTTCATCGTGAAGAAGGTGCTGGCCAGCGTCAGGACGTTGATCAGCAGCGCCGCCAGCGCCGCGCTGGCGTAGTAGCGGCGATAGCGCCAGAGCGTGGCGAAGAGCCAATGGCCTGCGCTCTCCTGCACCTGCGGCCCGGCACGATCGTCCAGGCGCGGCTGCGGCTTGGCGAGCAACGCATGCCCGGCGTAGAGCTCGTTCATCTCGCCGGCATTGAGGCGCACGCTGCCGCCACCCGCTTCCGGCAGCACGACGTCATAGGAAGCGGCGTTGCCCTTGCCATGACGGGCGACCAGCACGCAAGCACCGCCGTCCTTGCGCAGCAAAGCCACAGGCAGCAGATAGGAGAGCAGGTCTCCGACGTCCCGCTTGACCCAGCCCGCGCCGATGCCGGCCTGTTCCAGCACGCGCGCCGCAAGCGTGGGTGACAGTCTCGCGTCGCGCGGCAATCCCGCCTGCAAGGCGGCCGCGCTGATCGTCAGGCCATGGTAGACGCACAACCAATGCACGGCCCCCAGCAACGTATCCTGTCCTGCCTCCGCGTGGGACGCATGCTGCCCCTCCACAGGGCCGTCCTGCTTCATCACTGCTGCCATATCAATTCCTTGTTCGCGACGGTGTGGAACTCACCGTCGAGCTTTTCCGCTGGCAAGCTGCCAGGGGTCCGTGCCAACGGGCCCTGTTCCACTGCGGCCGCGCGGTCGCCCTCGGGCGGCGCGCATCACCATTGCAAGATCTGAAAAACGAAGCGATCGGGGCCGCCCAGGTCGCCCCGGGCGTCACTCGACGCGGCTGCCCGGCGCCTCCCGGCAGTGCACGACCGTGCTCGCACGGCTGATGACATAGCGCTGCTCATGGGCACCTGCCAGGAGGCGTTCGGCATCGGCACGGCGATAGGGTTGAGGGTCACCGCCGCCCTCCGACACCGCCACGAAGTAGGTCTTTCGGCCCTCGAGGTGGACCCGCGTCGCGGGATTCGACTTGCCTGCAAAGAGTGGGGCATCGCCGATATAGGCTTCCAGCGTGTGACTGCCGGGGTCCAGGCACAGGCGCGTGAAGCCATGGGGCAGCAGTGCGGCATGGAGCTGGCCGTCCACATAGACGTGGGCCGCACCGCCCGCGGCCGCAGGCCCCGCGGCCGCGGGCCTGAAGAAGACCACCTGGGCGAGGTCGGCGGCCACCGCGGGGACGGCCTCGTACACCGGTCCCGGCTTCGCATGGGCATACGGCGCCGCTGCAGTGATCGAGGCCTGCGGCATGACGTCTTGACCGAAGGCCGCCGGCGCTGCCAGCAGGCAGGCTGCGGCCATCGCCGCGGCGACGGGGCCGCGGCTTGCGCACAGGCGTCGATTGAATGCAATGAAATTCGAGAATTGCATGAGTTGGTCCGATGACCCTTCTTCAGGGTGATCGCTTGGAGAGTTGAAGCTTTTCGGGCGGCATCGCCCATGAGCCGAGGCTGGAAAAATCGAGAAGAAGCGAAACGCTTTTTCGAGTCGCAAGTTCCGGGCGGCAAGAAGCCGCGCCAAAGGAGTCACCTGCGAATTCGATCCGACCTGCAACCAGGCGAACTGAAGCGTGTTCTTGTCACTCGCCGTCACCCCATGCGGCGGCAATCTCGGCACCCAGGCTGCGATCCACTTGAGAAATGGAACTTTAGTAAATCCGGCTGAAACAAGGAATGAGAAAGCGCCGCATTCCGCCAAGGAAGCATCCTTAAGATGGAATCCTTGGCCTGTCCGAGGGCTCCGCCGTACGCGCATGAAGTCCGCGCAGGTGCTGGGCGTGTACGCGGGTGCTGAATGCGCCAAACAAAAAGGCGGCCTTGCGACCGCCTTCTTCTGCTCAGTAAATCACCGGAATGTCCGAAGATGGCAAGCGCCTACCTCTCGCCCTCGGCATTCACTTCGACGCGGCGATTGGGGCTGTTGCAGTCGATGCGCGCCTGTCTGGAGCCGCCGGTCGTGCAGGACACGACCGGTTCGCTGCTGCCCAGGCCCTCGGCCCTGATGCGGTTCGAAGAAATGCCTTCCTCGGTCAGGACGCGGCTGACCGTCCGCGCCCGTTGCTCGGAAAGCCTCTGGTTGCTCGCGAGAGAGCCGATGGCGTCGGCATGTCCTCGCACCGTGACCCCGCTGACGCTTTGCGGGGATTGCGCGCGAATCTGGTCCGCGACCTTCTTCAGCTCCGCGCGCCCCTGCGGGGTGATCGCCTGAAAGTCCCCTTTCCCAAAGCCGAACAGGACATCCGCGTTCAGCGTGTAGCGGATCTTTTCCGGCGCGGCGGCTGTGGGCGGTGCGTCCTCGCACGGCACCACGGTGCTCGCGCGGCTGACGAAGCGACGCTGCTCGTGAGAGTTCGCCAGCAAGCGCTCGGCGTCAGCGCGGCTGAACGGCACGGGCTCACCCATGCCGCGCTCCGAAACCTCCACGAAGTACGTCTTTCCGCCTTCCAACTGCCCTCGGGTTTTCGGGTTCGCCTTGCCGGCGTACGCGGGCGCATCACCGATATACGCTTCGAACCCATGGGTGCCCTTGGCGACGCAGAAGCGCGTAAAGCCGTTCGGCATGAGCGCCGTGTGGAACTCCCCGTCCACGTAGACGTGCGCCGCCGCTCGACCTCCGCCGGAAGAAGAAGCGGCTGCGCCCCTGAAGTAGACCACCTGGGCCAACTGGGAAGCCACGGCGGGTCCCGGCCGATAGCCCGGCCCTTCGCGATCGCTGAGCGTCTTCGGCGCTGCCTGCGCGAAGGCGGCCGACGCGGCCACCAGGCACAGTGCCGGCAGCGCGGAAACCACGATGCCGCGGCGAGCACGCAGGCGCCGACTGGAGGAATTGAATATCGACAATTGCATGAATCTCTCCCGATGCCTCGGCAGGAGGCATCGCTTGGATAGTTGAAAATTGGACGTCCCGAAGGACGCTTGCGGTGG
>NZ_JBFUBW010000066.1:0-16590 GCF_056405555.1 Variovorax sp. P1_G12
GCTTCGCTCCGGTGGTCGAATGCCGCCCGTACGGGACAGAATCTTGTGTACGGACGTGTGTGCCCGATTAAACAGATGAGCAATCTGATGGAGGGTCCATCCCTCCCTCCATCGTTCCCACATCAATGACTTCTGCCAGTCCGTGTAGTAGGTTCGTGTCCGGTACTTCATCTGCAACACTCCTTCTGCCGATGGCAGGCCTCAGTGTGTTGCATCGACCGGTTGAATCCGCAGTCTGAAGCGGGTACTCGAGCACGCATGCGCCAACGGTTGGACCCTGTTTCCGCTTTGGACGCGAAAGCGCGCGACGGATCCCGTGGCCGCTTATCGATAGGCGTGGGCGCTTGCGAGTTGGGAGATCCTTTCGCCCAAAAAATGTTTCAAGCGGAACGCCGTGCGCCGGCACCCCGAAGGATATCAGCGGCGCCGGGGTGCAAATCGCCGAGCGGTGGCATCGGCATTGATCTCGAGAGCCGCTTCGTTGAAAAGCCGTGCCCTACCCTTGGTCGTCAGGCTGTATTGGCGTCGTTGCGGCGTCGCCGTATCGCCCGCGCCGGGAGCGACGGTGTCAACGGGGGACACGAGTCCCTGGTCTTGAAGGATTTCCAGGCGCGCCTGCAGCGTTGCGCTGGAGATCGAGCCGGACTGGGCCAGCTCGGAGTCGAACTGCGGCGAGCGGTCGCGAAGGAGGGAAAGGATGAGGGAGTTCTTGTCGAGCGTCATCGCTTACGGCGCCGTCGGCAAGGCGCGCAAGTCCGCATCGCGAAGCATGACGGGCTCGACCGAGCCATTGGCGACCCGGCGGCGCACCGCGGCATGGATTTCCTGAAGATGGTCGGCAAAGGTCGACAGGGGCGTGTCGTCACGCCCGGTCGGGTGATAGCGATAGTGGAGTGTCTCCTTGCCGACACTCGCACCGACGTGCTGCTCGCCTATCGGCACCCAGAAACGGACAGTGCCCGACGATTCATGAAATGTCGATTCATCGGTCAAGATTTAGGCTTTCGGGAGATGAGGGAAGTCATCGTTCCAGAGGACGGCTCGCGTTCGATCGAACGAGGCGCGTCACACAATTGAAGAATCGCAGGCGGCGGTGGCAGCAGGGACCAAGGTCGCTCCCATCGTAGTGCATTGGCCGCGTGATCAGGCGAGGGGGAGCGAAATAAGGGCATTCAGGACAACGCGCGCTTGCGAATGCCGCACACTCCACGCTCCACATCGCCTGAAAGGCACCTCATGTCCATGACCATTTCGCAGGCGATCGACCGTCTCAATCAGATTCCGAATGATCTCGATATTCGAGGTCGACTCGAGGCCTTCGAGTTGTGCGCGCCCAATCACAAAGGCCGACCCGGCGACATCAGCATGGTCAAGTCCGCGCTGTGGCAAGGGCAGCTGCGCATCGACGTCGACACCCTGAGAGTCATACAGGCCATCGCGGTTGAATCTGCAAAATCGCAGGAGGCGTTGACACTGGCAGGGGCCAGAGCTTGAGATTCAACACCTGCGCGCTCCGCTTTCCGCTCCTCTCGGCCGGAGGTTTTACTACGAGATGTGGAAGCGGCCGATAGCGTCGCGCTGCGCATTCACGATCGCGGCAAATGCATCGTCGATACTGCAGTCGCCCGTGTTGACGACCAGGGAGTCGGCCCAGTTCTTTCCGGCGTGATCGGACTTCGCCAGCTTGTACTGAACGCTCACCTTGAGGCCCGTGCAGCCGGAAGTCCTGCGAGCCTTGTCGGTGATCCATTCGCTCAATTCTTCGAGTGTGACCGGCTGAGTTTTTGCCATTGTGTCCTTGTATGCAGGTGCATCGTTCTACACGGAAATTCTCGAAACACAATGATGTAAGGTATTTTCGACCTCACCAGAGCCACCGCTTGGAGGGCAGTGCCCCACCCATCAAAGCGGTCGAAGGCTGCCTTTGCAACGACTGCCGTCCTTCCCTGCCGCTCGACGAACTCACGCTGTATGCCCGATTCCGGTCATCCAGGCTCCACAAGATCCCAGCATCGATGACCGGTCCCAAGGCGGTGCAGAAATAGCCGGCACTCAAGCGGCTGGAGCCGTCTCGGCGTCGAGGACCTTGCACAGCCGCCTTTCTGCACAGGGCATACAACGACTGCCGAACCACGAGTACAGCGTCGACGCACTGCGAATCTCACCTCGGACGAAAGCGGCCGATGGAAAGGCGTGGTCTGACAGGCGAGGATCGTTGCCGACCAGGCGGGTTAGTCGAAGTTCAAGATCACCTTCATCGCCTGAGTCCGATCGGCCGCGAGCGCGAAGGCGCGCGCGGAATCGCGGTACGAAAGGGTCGCCGAGATCAGCGGCTTCACGTCCACCAGCCCCTTGTTCAACAACTCCACCGCGACAGCGAACTCCTCATGGAAGCGGAATGCCCCGCGCAGATCGAACTCCTTGGCGACGATGGTGTTGATCGGCAAGGTCATGTCGCCACCCAGCCCCAGTTGCACGATGATGCCGCGCGGGCGGATCGCATCGAAGGCGCCCACCAGCGCCCGTGCATTGCCGCTGGCCTCGAACAGCACGTCGAAGCTCCCCTTGTCGATGGTGAAACGGGCCAGGCCGTGCGGCTCTTCCGCGACGTTGACGACTTCGTCCGCACCCACCTTGAGCGCCTTGCCCAGCGTATGGGCACTGACATCCGTCGCCACGACGTGTGAGGCACCTGCGCGCCGGGCCGCGATGATGGCCAGCGCGCCGATCGGTCCGCAGCCGGTGACCAGCACCCGCTTGCCGAGCAACGAGCCGGCGCGGCGCACCGCATGCAACGCCACCGCCAGGGGTTCGGCCATCGAGCCCTCTCCATCGCTTACCGAGTCGGCCAGCCGATGCGCTTGAGACGTATCGACCACGATCTGTTGACGGAACGCGCCTTGGACATGCGGCGTGCGCATGGCGCTGCCGTAGTAGCGCATGTCCAGGCAATGGTTCTGCAGACCCTGCTGGCAGTATTTGCAGATGCCGCACGGCCGGCTCGGACTGATCGCGATGCGCTCGCCCGGCCTGAAGGCGGTGACGCTGGCGCCGACCGCCTCGATCACGCCTGCCACTTCGTGCCCCAGCACCATCGGTTCCTTGATCCGGATGGTGCCGAAGCCGCCATGCTGGTAGTAATGCAGGTCCGACCCGCAGATGCCGCCGCAGCGCACGCGCACCTGCAGTTGATCGGAACCGAG
This sequence comes from Variovorax sp. P1_G12, assembly GCF_056405555.1. Classification (NCBI taxonomy): domain Bacteria; kingdom Pseudomonadati; phylum Pseudomonadota; class Betaproteobacteria; order Burkholderiales; family Comamonadaceae; genus Variovorax; species Variovorax sp. P1_G12. The sequence goes on from NZ_JBFUBW010000066.1 coordinate 3,204, forward strand.
CGCAGCAGTTTCGAATTCTTCGACACGCAGATCGCCAGGTGCGTGGATGACAAGGGCTTCCATGGGTCAGTCCTTATTTTTTGAGCTCGACGCTTGCGAGCAGCGTCTTGAAATAGGCCGACTGACTGTTCATGAACGTCTGGAACTGATCGCCGTCCATATAGGCCGGCTGGAGGTTGGCCTTGATCAGGGATTCACGGAATGCAGGATCTTCAGCGGTCTTTCGGGTTGCGTCGCGCAGGTACTTCACGATGTCCGGTGGCGTGTTCAAGGGAACTCCCAATCCTCGCCAGGTGCCCAGCACCAGATCCGTCCCTTTCTCCTTGAAAGTCACGACCTTGTCGTAGGGCACAGGCAGACGCCTGTCAGCCATGGCGACCAGCACGCGCACCTTGCCGGCCGCGACGTGCGAACCGATCTCCGCCGGACTCACCGTGATGGCGTCGACATGGCCGCCTACCAGCGCCAGCACGCTCGGTGCGGCACCCTGGAACGGCACATGGTTGAACTTCACGCCCGTCTTCTGCTCGACCGCGGCGGCGGCCAAATGCCAGATCGTTCCACTGCCGGCGTTGCCCATCGACACCACGCCCTCTTGCTTGCGCGCAGCGGCCAGGAGGTCGTCGATGGTCTGGTAAGGCGAATCCGCGCGTACCGCGATCAAACCGGGGTCCCCGTTGAGCCGCGCGATCGGGATGAAGTCGGCGGTCGTCACCTTGGTCATGTTCAGGTGCGGAATGATCGCCAGCTCGGAGATGAGCACGCCGATCTTGTAGCCGTCCGGCGTTGCGCGTTGCGCTTCGGTCATCCCGATGCCGCCGCCCGCGCCCGGCTTGTTGGTGACGATGAAGGGCTGTGGCACGTTCTTCTTCGCGGCTTCGGCGAAGAGCCGTGCCATGACATCGGTCCCTCCGCCGGCGGAAGAGGGAACCACCACCTCGATGGGTCGCGTGGGGTAGTCCGCCGCGTGCGATCCCAGTGGTGTCAGGAGGGTTGCGGCGACAGCGCAGGCGATTCGAAAGTTCTTCATGTCATGTCTCCTTCGATGGGTCAAAGCACCGACACCATGCCGCCGTCGACATAGATGATCTGGCCGCTCACATAGTTGGATGCGTCGGACGCGAGGAACACGGCGGTCCCGATCAGTTCCTCGGGCTTGCCCCAGCGGCCAGCCGGCGTGCGGCCCTTGACCCACGCGTCGAAGCTCGGGTTGTCGATCAGCGCCTGGTTCATGTCGGTGAGCATGTAACCCGGACCGATGGCGTTGGCCTGGATGTTGTGCGGCGCCCACTCGGCGGTCATCGCGCGCGTGAGCATCTTGATGCCGCCCTTGGCCACGGTGTACGGCGCGACCGTGGCACGCGCCAGCTCGCTCGTGAGCGAGCCGATGTTGATCACCTTGCCACGCCCGCGCGGGATCATCCGCTTGGCCGCCTCGCGCCCGACCACGAAGGCGCTGGTGAGATTGGTCTCGATCACACGGCGCCAGTCTTCGGTCGCCAGTTCGACCATCGGTTTTCGAAACTGCACGCCGGCGTTGTTGACCAGGATGTCAATGGCAATGCCCGCCGCGTCGAGCTTCTCGAAGGCGGCGACGACCGCAGCCTCGTCGCACACGTCGAAGGCATGGGCGTCGACGGTGTAGCCCTTGTCGCGCAACGAAGCGGCCGATGCGTCAAGCCGTGCGGCATCGACGCCATTGAGGACGAGTCGCGCGCCCGCCGCGGCAAGGCCCTCGGCAATCGCGAAGCCGAGGCCACGGGATGAGCCGGTCACCAGCGCGGTTTTGCCCGCGAGACTGAACAGTTGTGTGGACATGATGTTTTTGTTCCAGGAGGGTCAGGGGGTTTGGAGCGTGCCGTCGACCAGGCGCGTCTGCGTCCACGTGGTCACGGTGTTTTCGCACGGATACTTGCGGGCCTCTTCCTCGTCGAGGTCGACGCCCAGGCCCGGCTTGTCGTTGGCGTAGACGTAGCCTTCCCTGAACTCCGGAAGACCAGGGAAGACGTCGAGCAGCGCGCCGCGCGGCCCCTTCAGGTCCTGGATCACGAAGTTGGGCGGCTCGATGCCCGACCATTCCTGCACGCCGAAGTTGCGCGCGGCCAGGTCGATGTGGATGTTGGCCGCATGGGCCAGGGGAGACATGTCGCCCGGTCCGTGCCATGCCGTCTTGACGCCGAACTGCTCGGCGAAGAGTTGCAGCTTGCGACCCGGCGTGATGCCGCCGATCTGGCTCAGGTGCACGCGGATGAAGTCGATCAACTGATCGGTGATCAGGGTCTTCCATTCATAGGGGTTGTTGAACAGTTCGCCCTGCGCCAGCGGAATGCGGGTCTTCTCGCGCAATTGGCGCAGCCACTTCCCCTCCTCCAGCGGGATCGCGTCCTCCAGGAAGAAGAGTTCGAAGCGTTCCATGTCGCATGCGAACCGGATCGCCTCGATCGGACTCAGCCGCTCGTGCACGTCATGGCACAGCGCCACGTCGAAGCCGACCTTGCTGCGGATGCCGTCGAAGAGCTTGAGCGTGTCGCGCATGTAAGTGCGGCTGTCGAGATACACGCCTGCCGGTGCGCCGCGCGGCGCGGTCGACGGAGCGGGTCCGAAGCCACCGCCGCCATAGCCGCCGCTTTGGCAGCGGATGTGCGAGATCCCTTGCGCCTGGTAGCGCTGGATGTTGTCGCAGAGTTCGCTCAGGTCGCGGCCGTCGGCATGGCGATAGATCGGCACGCCCTCGCGCACCTTGCCACCGAACAGCTGGTAGACCGGCATGCCGGCCATCTTCCCCTTGATGTCCCACAGCGCCATGTCGACGCCCGAGATGGCGTTGTTCTCGACGGGGCCGTTGCGCCAGTAGGCGTTCTGGTGCATCAGCTGCCACAGCTCTTCGATCGCACTGACGTCGCGGCCGATGAGAAGCGGCTTGAGATACTGCTCAACCAGACATTGAACGACGAGGTGCCGGTAGGCGAAGGTCGCGCAGCCTAGGCCGTACAGGCCCGGCTGGTTGGTCTCCACCTTGACGACGATGAGGTTGATGCCCTCGGGCGCCGTCAGGATGACTTTCACGTCGGAGATGAGGGTTGCCATGTGGGCGTATTTCCTTGCAGGTTTCGGGGCTCAGTGGCGAACTTCATCGGGCACGGGGATGTCGCTCGAGATGCGCTCTCCCGACCCGACCGCGAACAGCACGGCCTGGTTCAGGTCCAGCATGACGCGGACCTTGCTGCCGGCTTGCAGGGTGCTGTAGCCGGTTTCCGTCACCATGATCTCGTCGGCTGCGCCGCCGTCGCGGTCGTGCACCGTGCGCGCCGTGTCGAGGCGGATGGTCACGATCGATTCGGCGCCGACGTGTTCGACCAGGCCTACGGTGCCGGCGATGCCCGGCTGCGACGGGTCGGTGCCGATCGTGAGTGCGTTGGGACGCACGCCGATCAGCACGTCCTTCTGTCCGTCTCCGGCGCGCACGCCGAGACGGTCCGGCAACTGCGTCGTCATCTCGCCGATGGTCAGTTGCTTGCCGTCGATGCGCGCCTGCACGAGGTTCATTGCCGGCGTGCCGATGAAACGCGCCACGAAGGTGTTGGCGGGGTTGGTGTAGATCTCGCGCGGCGTGCCGACCTGCTGCACGACACCTTCACGCATCAGCACGATGCGCGTGCCCATGGTCATCGCCTCGATCTGGTCGTGCGTCACGTAGACGAAGGTCGCACCGACTTCGCGATGCAGCTTGATGATCTCGGCGCGCATCGATGAGCGCAGCTTGGCGTCGAGGTTCGACAGCGGCTCGTCCATCAGGAACACGTCCGGCTGCCGCACCATCGCGCGGCCCAACGCCACGCGCTGGCGCTGTCCGCCGGAGAGAGTGCGCGGATGACGGTCGAGCATCGGTGTCAGGGCCAGGATGCCGGCGGTGCGGTCGACCAGGCTCTTCACTTCGGGCGAACGCTCGATGCGGCGCTTGGCCAGATGACCGATGAGGGGGATGTGAAACCACCACTTGAACTGCCGCATGATCAGCGGGAACGTGATATTGCGGCGCACCGTCATGTGCGGATAGAGCGCGTACGACTGGAACACGAAAGCCATGTCACGCGCGCTCGGCGGCAGCGTGTCGACGCGACGCGCCGCCAGATGGATCTCGCCGCTGGTCAGCGATTCGAGACCCGCGAGCATGCGCAAAAGGGTCGACTTGCCGCAGCCCGACGGCCCGAGCAGGACCAGGAATTCGCCGGAAGCCACGTCGATGTTGATGTTGTCCACGGCCGGCTTCGGTCCGAAGGCCTTGGTCACGTGTTGGAGCGCGATGGAAGACATGGTGGTGTCCTTGTGCGTGTGCGTGAATGCCTCAGCCCTTGACGCTGCCGGCGGTCATGCCGGCAACAACGTAGCGCTGGACGAGGAGATAGAAGAAGACGGCCGGCAGCGTGTACATCAGCCCGATCGCCATGACCGAGTGCAGTGGCGTGCTCAGCTCGCCGACGAAGCCGGCCAAGCCGACCGAGGCGGTGTGCAGGTCGGGCGCGCTGACCAGCGTCTGCGCGAACACGTACTCGTTCCAGCCGTGGAAGAAGGCGATCACCGCGGTGGCCGCCAAGGTCGGCGCGATGAGCGGGATCACCACGATGAAGACCGTGCCGATGCGCGAACAGCCGTCGATGCTGGCCGCCTCCTCGATGTCGATCGGCACGCCATCGATCGCGCCCTTCAGGATCCATGTGATCACCGGCACCGTGAAGGCGGTGTTCACCAGGATCAGGCCCGTGAGCGTGTTCAGCAGCGAGAGCTGGCCGAAGATGGCGTACAGCGGCACCACCAGCATCGCCTCCGGCAGCATCTGCGTGATGAAGAGCGCGAGCCCGACGATCGCAATGCCGGCGAACTTGAAGCGCGACAGCGCATAGGCGGGCAGGACCGCCAGCGCGATGCTCAGCACCGTGGTGCCCACGGCGACGATGGCGCTGTTGACGATCCAGGTGCCGACTTCCGTGCTGCCGAACACGTCGCGGAACACATGCAGGTTGGCAAAGTCCGGCACCAGATGCGGCGGCGTGGCGAAGAGGTCCGCCGAGCTGGTCATCGAGGTCACCAGCATCCAGTAGATCGGAAAGGCCGTGATGCCCAGCATGCCCAGGATCACGATCACGAGCAGCGCCTGGCGCCAGCCAAGGGTGGTGTTTTTCATCAATGCCCCGCCGCGCGCTCGGCGCGCACCGTCAACCGGAAATAGACGACTGTGATGGCGAGGGCCAGCGTCAAGCCGACCATGCCGACTGCCGCAGCCTCCCCCAGCTCACGATAGGTGAAGGCGCGGCGGTACAGCTCGATCACCAGCGTGTTGGTCGAGCCGATGGGGCCACCTTGCGTCATGAGCCAGATCAGGTCGAAGCGGCGCAGCGACCAGATCGTGATGAACAGCGTCAGCAGCATCACGGTCGGCCGGATGGCGGGCCATACGACCGCACCGAAGACGCTGAGCCGGTCGGCGCCATCGATGACCGCGGCTTCGCGAAGATCGGTTGACACGCCCTGCAATGCGGACAGGATCACAACGGACGTGAATGGGAAGATCTGCCACACGGTGGTGATCAGCACCGCCGGCAAGGCACGCGACGGGTTGTCGAGCCAGCCTTCCATGCCGGATGACAGATGGAGGAAGTTGAACACGTGCTGCAGCACGCCGTACTGGCCGTTGTACATCCAGATGAAGATCAGGGCCACGGCGACCGGCGGGGCCGCCCACGGGATGGTGATCAGCGAGCGGGCCAGTCCACGACCGCGAAACGGCATGTTGAGCAGCAGCGCAGTGCCCAGGCCGATGCCGATCGAGAAAACGACACAGGCGACCGTGTAGACCAGCGTGACGACCAGGACCTGGTTGAACTCGGCCTGGCCGAACAGGTCGGCGTAGTTGCGCAACCCGACCCACGTGTGCTGCCCCGGCGAGAGCAGCGAGGTCTGCGTGAAGCTCAGGTACAGCTCCTGCACCAGCGGATAGGCCTGGAAGACCAGCAGATACAGCATGACAGGCGCGCAGAACAGATAGGGTGCCCACCCCACGCCGCCGGAGGCGGCTGGCTTGCTGCTGACAGCCATGGCTGGCTTTGCGTCCGTCGCGGCCGCGGCGTTCATTTGCGCAGCACCCGTGTGCTGACGAGCTTCTGCGCGTCGTCCATGGCCTTCTGCGGATCGGCGCCGCCCTGCAGCACGCGCAGCACCTGCTCCAGGATCACCTGCTGGATCTCCGGCGTGCGCGCCTCGAAGCCCTGCACCAGTTGTGGCACGCTGTTGGCCGACTGGTCGTCATAGACCTTGAGCCACGGCTTAGCCTTGAGCTCTTCGGGCGTGCGCTCGACCACCGTCGCGACGCTGGCCGCGCCGAGGATTCCCTGCAGTTCCTTCTGGTTCTCGGGCTGCATCATCCACTTGACGAAGGTGACCGCCGCAGCCTTGTGCTTGGTGTTGGCGTTGATGGTGAGCGGTGCGAGGATCAGGCCTTGCGCACGGGTCGGGAATGGCGATGGAGCCGCAGCGAGCGGCAGGTCGGGCGCCTGTTGGCTGAAGATGCCAGCCACACCGCCGTTGTCGATCTCCATCGCCAGCTTCTTCTCCCAGAACATGCGACGGTAGGTCGCGGCATCGGCGCCTTTCGGTGTCGCGCCGAGGTCGTACATCTTCTTGTAGGCGACGACGCCTTCCACCACCTTCGGGCTGTTGATCGTGAGGTTGCCCTTCTCGTCGCTCCAGCGTCCGCCAAAGCCGTAGACGAAGTTGCAGAGGTCCTGCCAGAAGCCGTTGCTCTCGGCCATCGTGGCGCGGTAGGCAAAGCCGAACACGTTGTCTCCGGTCGCACCCTTGGCGGCCGCAAGGAACTCGTCGAAGGTCGCCGGCGGCTTGCCGCCCTTGAGCAATTGCGGGTTGTAGATCAACTGGTAGTTGCTGATCTCGAAAGGGACGCCGTAGCGCTTGCCGTCGATCACCAGGTATTTGTTGGGGCCGGTCAGCTTGTAGTCGCTGGCCTTGATCTCGCTGTCCAGCGGCACGATGCGCTGCGCCTGTGCGGCCGCGTAGTAGTCGATCAGGTCGAAGCGCACGAGGTCGGGCCCTGCCCCGCCGCCCATCTGCGTGAACACCGTCTTGGCGAGCGTGGAGAACGGCAGCGCGAGCGGCTGCACTTCGATCGCGTTCTGGCTCTTGTTGAATTTGTCGACCCAGACCTTGAGCTTGTCGCCCCGCCCGGATTCCGCAAAGGTCGCGGCAGCGAAGCTCAGGGTTTCCTTAGCCTGCGCATGCGCAGCGTCAGGCAAGGACGAGGCGAAGACGATGGCTGCAGCGATGGCCGTGGCGCTGGCCGAGATGCGTGAGAGGCCCGAGAGTTGATTCATGCATGTCCCCAGTAAGCGGTGCGTCGGCCGCTGGTTCTTGATGGAAGGAAACGAAGAATACTGTGATATTTCACGATATTTCTAAGTGAATACCCTATCGACCAATCTGACATAGCCAAAGCCTTCGCTCATTGGGAAAACCGTCGAGAACGCGAGTGACAACGCTGACATATCAGCTATGCTTGGGTACTGCATCAAGGAGATTTCATGGCGACCCGCGCTCCTGCCCGACCCAAGCTGGTACCTGTTGACACAACGACGCCTGCCACCCCGCGCAAGGCGGCTACCAATCTGTCGGATCAAGCCTATGAGCGCATCGAAGAACTGCTGATCTGCTGCAAGCTCCCGCCCGGCCGATTCCTGGCGACCCACGAACTGCAGGCAATGGTCGGCTACGGCCGTACGCCGGTGCACCAGGCGCTCAGCCGCTTGGCGGCCGACACCCTCGTGCAGATCACCCCGCGCCATGGCATCCGCATCGCACCGATCGACCTGACACGAGACCGCCTCTTACTGCGCCTTCGCCGCGACATGGAGCGATTTGTCATCCGGCTCGCCACAGAGCGATCGGGCGCATCACAGCGCAACCGCATGCAGCACATAAAAAGGCAGCTCATCGAGCACGGCTCCCAGATGACGATCGACCAGTTCAATGTCGTCGACCGCATGATCGACCAGTTGTTTCTCGCGGCCGCGCAGGAACCCTTCGTTGAGGGAACGCTGCGGCCGCTGCATACGATCTTCCGGCGGATCGGCTGGATCTATCACATGCACAACCCGAACGAGGTTCACCTGCAGGGTACGGTCGACGGACACATCGCCGTCATCGACGCGGTGGCCAACGGCAATGTCGATGAGGCCATCTCGGCGTCCGACGGCCTGATGGATTTTGTGGACGGCATGTTCGAAGTGCTCGAGCGCGACGTGGCGCCCAGCACGCTCGATTGCAGTCTGCAGGACGACGAAAACTACCTAGCCCTTGGCACGCCCGGCACCGCACGCTGATTGCGCCGGCTCACCTTCAGGTGCTTTCTCACGGCAGGGTCGACACGATCACGATCGCATCCGGCCGCTTCTCGATGTCAGGCACCAGTGCCATCCCCAGTCCGGGCCCTGCCGGCGGACGGATGAACCCGAGTTCGATGGGCGGAAGACTTTGGACGCAGTCGGCGTACCAGCCGTAGTAAAAGCCCCGCGCGATCTCCTGCTCGACCACATTGGGGAAGACCATCGCGAGGTGCGTCGAGACGGCCAGCGTCACCGGCCCGGAGCAATCGTGGTACGCAATCGATCTGGCGTGCGCCTCGGCCAACGCGCTGGCCTTTCGCGCGAACGTCACGCCACCGCCCCAGGTCACGTCGATGATCGGCGTCGAGATCTTTCCGACTTCCAGCAGCCCCTGAATCTGGCCCAGGCCTCCGAGCGTTTCACCGCCGGCAAGGGGCGCCGAGGTGGCGACAGTCAGGTCTGCCAGTTCCGACAGCCGGTCCATCCAAATCGGATCCTCAATCCAGTCGGGCTCGATTTCTTCCAGAGCGGCCGCGATCTTCTTCGCAGCGGGAAGGCTCCAGAGTCCATGCAACTCGGCTTTCAGGCGCATGCGCGAGCCGTGAACCTTTCTAATCTCCTCGAAGGGCGCCATCCCCTTCTTCAGATCTGCCGCCGAGATGTCGTACCCGTCGACAGCACCCTCCGCAAAATCGAAAGGCCAGATCTTCATGGACGTGATGCCCATGCCTAGCAACTCAGCCGCCAACTCCGCAGGCCGATTCATGAAGGCATCGAGATCCTCGTAGGTCTTCTGAGCCGCCGCAGGTCCTTTCAGTCCAAAGTTGTCAGGCCTGACATCCGAAGTCTTGGTGACGTAGCTCGGGCCCGCACAGGTGTTGTAGACCCTGATGCGGTCTCGCGTCCTGCCGCCCAGAAGTTCGCAGAGCGGGATGCCCGCCCGCTTTCCGGCGAGATCCCACAGCGCAACATCCACGGCAGACAGCGCGCGAATCTCCGCGCCGGTGCCGCAGAAGCCGACGTAGGGGCGCATCAGCCTGTTGAGCGCCTCGATGCGCGATGGGTCCTGGCCCAAGATGAGCGGCGCGACCCGATCGTGAATATCCGCCTCGATGGCCGCGCAGCCAAACCAGCTCTCGCCCAGGCCCACCAACCCATCGTCCGTATGAATCCGCACCCAGATGAGCGTTGCCTGCGATCTCAATCGGATGGTTTCAATCTTTGGAATGCGGTTGCTCATTTTTCAGCCTCATCTAGATGATGAATTGTTCCCAGGTCGATTCTGGACCAGGTTGATCGCACTACCTATTGGCAGTTGACCTTCGGGTCCGATGGCGTCACGCGGCAGCACGACGAATTTCATATCGGAGCCAGCCCTGGCGTCAGCGATAGCGGCGCGACGGACGCCCCCTCGATCCCATGGCACCGCAACGCATCGGCCACGAATCCGCTCGCTTTCATGTCCTCGACAAAAAGGCGAAGCGCCTTGGCGGCGGCGTCGCCGCGCGACTTGGGCGTACCCATCGCCTGGCGGATCACCATGAAGCGACCAGGCAGCAGCCGTAGCCCTTCGTGCACGCGGCTGTCCGCCTCCAGCTGCTGCCTGACTCCCGCGGCGACGTCGGCGTCCTGCTCCAGGAAGGTGCGAACCACCGTGGGCGACGTAGGCGCCCGCAGGATCTCGGCATGCTTCAGTTCCCGCGTCAAAAACAGGTCGTAAGCGCTGCCCTTGCCTACCGTCAAGCGCAAGCCTTTCTGATCGACGTCGTCGTTGTCATGCAGAGGCGAAGACTCGCGAACGAGGTAGCTACCCTCGATCAGGACGTAAGCATCGGTGAAGGCAATGTGCGTGCCGCGCAAAGGATCGATCGCAAAGAATCCAATGTCGGTCCGCTCGTCGGCGACCGCATCCACCGACTTGCCGGCGGCGTCGAAGACGACCAGTTCAAGCTCGGTGCCCAAGCGCTGGGCGAAGGCACGGGCGAGATCGACCGAGACCCCGCCGGGTTGTCCCGTCGCTTTGTCGACGTTTGCAAGGATGGGATTGCCGAGATTGATGGAGGCGCGAAGAACGCCATGCGGCGTCAACGCCTTGACGACTGTGGGGTCGATCTTCATTTGCGAGCTTCAGGTCTTGAGGATGCCACTGATCTTCTTGATGTTGCGCAGCGTGTCGTCGCGCTGCAACTCAGCACCATCCTCGGCAAGCCGGTGATCGTCGACAACCGTCCGGGCGCGAGCGGCAACATCGGCATCGAACTGCTCGCCCGCACCACGCCCGACGGCTACACGATCGGGATGGGCAGCTTCGGCCCGCTGGCAGTGAACCCCTCGATCTATCCGAAGGTCAATTTCGACCCGAAGAGCTTCGCGCCGATCGTGCTGATCGAGAAGAGTCCTCTCGTGCTCGTCACGCCAGCGGACAAGCCCTACAAGACCGTGAAAGACGTGATCACGGCCTCGAAGGCGAAGCCGGGATCGCTCAACATCGCCAACGCAGGTCCCGGAGGAGCGCATCACMTATCGGCCGAGCTCTTCGAAAGCGCCGCTGGCATCGAGATGGTCGGTGTGCCGTTCAAGGGCGGTGGCCCGGCCTCCAATGCGTTGCTGGCCGGCCAGGTCGACCTGATGTTCGAGCAGACTGGCGCTGCACAGCCCTCAATCCAGGCCGGCAAGATTCGCCCGATCGCCGTGACTTCCGCGAAGCGCCTATCGAGCATGCCCGACGTGCCCACGTTCGCAGAAGCCGGCTACCCGCAGGTGCAAGTCTCGAACTGGATGGGCTATATCGCGCCGAAGGGCACGCCTCCGGCGATCGTCGCCAAGCTGCACACGGCCTTCGTGCAGGCGATCAACCATGCCGACATCAAGGACCGCATCCTGGCGCAAAGCAACGAACTAGGTGGCGGAACGCCTGCGGAGTTCGCATCGTTCATCGACAGTGAGAGCGCCAAGTGGTCGAAGCTCGTCAAGGAGCGTGACATCAAGATCGAATGAGCCCTCCGATGCGTTCGATGTTTGTTCGCTGGGTAAACGCCTGCACGCCAAACCTGGAGAAAGGGCGTCATGACCCTACTGACCTAAGTCTGTTTCCTTCAGGATCTAATTGACAACCGCCTTGGAGGAACGAATATGTCCGGATCGAGCACGCCCAGCGCGCTCGGCATATCGAGCGGCTTTGCTGGGCTGGGCCTGGCCCCGCTGACTGTCTTGGGGCTGATTTTCTGGGCTTTGTTAGGCGGCGATTTTCGCCGTCGGGTAGGTGCTGCATTGATGGGCGCGGGCGTGGCGTGCTCGATGGGCTGCACCGTGGGGCATGGCCTGTATGCCCTTTCAGCCGCGAGCGCCTTCGAGTTGCGACAAAGGGTCTCTAATTCCCAGCAGCGCGTCGCAGATGACCTGAGAAAAGCCGATGAGGACAATGTCCAGCTTCGTCGCAGCATGCTCGATCTTTCCAACCAGATGGAGGAGTTGCGCAACGAAGTGGCGATCGTGCGCGGACAAAACGAGGGGCGGGCCCATGGCATGGCCGATATGCAGCGAATCCAGACGGGCACGGTACAGAGCCCTGGCGAGCGCAATGTTGAGTCGACCATGGTCTTGGTGGATGGCCAGCAGTTTGTCGTCGGGCCAGCCGAGAAGCATGAGTTTGAAGTGGCGCTTGCCACCCTTCGCGAAGGCGACATTGCTCAAGCACAAGATGGCCTTGTGGCTTTCGTCAAGCATTACCCCCAAAGCAGATACAAGCCATCTGCGCTGTTTTGGCTGGGCAATGTCCAGTACGCCCTGCACAACTACTTGGATGCTGAAGTCAATTTCCGGGCGCTGGTGACGGCCGAGCCCAGCCATCTGCGCGCACCCGACGCACTGTTGTCTGTGGCCGATTGCCAAGTAGAACTCATGGATGTCAAAGCGGCCCGCCGGACGCTTCAAGACGTCGTAGAGGCGTATCCAGAATCCGAAGCGGCGGACGTGGCCGAGGAGCGCCTTACCAAGCTCCAATGAGCTGGGTATGGGAAGAGCCAAGAGCGCACGAGGCGCCCGGGGCAGGCGTCGCAAGGCAGCTATCGTGAAGATGTCCGGCCGTGATGGACATCCGCTGTGCGCCTTGGCCTTCTGTACGTGGATGTCCGACCAACGTTCGCGATGTTCCCCAGGGACATTTCGTCGCCGCCACGTGAATGGGCCGAACGCTTCTTCAACGTACAGCGTTGGACCGAGCTTCCACACGGCGGACACTTCGGCCTCGCTGGGGCAACCTAAATTGCCGGTCTCGAGGGTCCGCGCGCCTTCTTCCGACCCTTGCGGACAAATGCTTGATCGCGAACAACGGGGCGCGAGTTACGGCGGATCCGCAGCGATTGCTGTCCTTCCCTGCCGCCGGGCGAAATCACGCTGTGAGGCCGACTCCGGTCGCTCAGCAGGGAAGGGCCGTGAAAATCGGCATTTCGGGTGCGAACGGTCGTTGACGGCACGGAATTCCTCTAGCGAGACATCCTGCAGCACGCCCGGCAAGGTTGGCGTAGTCCAAAGCGAGGTTGTTCATCCGGCAACTAGGCCAGCGTATAGGCCGTCTTGACGACGGTGAAGAACTCCTGCGCGTACTTGCCCTGCTCGCGCGGGCCGTAGCTCGATCCCTTGCGGCCGCCGAAGGGCACGTGGTAGTCCACGCCCGCGGTCGGCAGGTTCACCATCACCATCCCGGCCTGGCTGTGGCGCTTGAAGTGGGTCGCGTACTTCAGCGAGGTCGTGGCGATGCCGGCCGAGAGGCCGAACTCGGTGTCGTTGGCGGTGGCCAGCGCTTCCTCGTAGTTCTTCACCCGGATCACGCTCGCCACCGGCCCGAAGATCTCTTCCTTGTTGATGCGCATCGAGGCGACGGATTCGCTGAACAGTGCGGGCGACATGTAGAAGCCGTCGGTATCGAGCTTGAGGCGCTCGCCGCCGGCCGCCAGCGTGGCGCCCTCGGCCCGGCCGATCTCGACGTAGTTCAGGTC
>NZ_JBFUBW010000067.1:0-15798 GCF_056405555.1 Variovorax sp. P1_G12
GTCTTGCCCAAGGCCAAGACAAGCGCTGCCGACGATGACGCGTCTTCCCTACGGATGGCTCGCGATGACTCGGCGGACGGGAAGCTCATCGAACTGAAGGGAGGCGGCGGCTACGTCTACATCCCGAGCTATGGCGGCGGCCAGATCACGACGTGGCGCAGCAGCGCGACGATCGCAATGTTCAAGTCGCTCGATGAGCCCGACGCAGCGTATTCACYCAAGGCCAGCGTGGTGCTCGATTCGTTGAAGAGCTTCATCGCCACCCAGGGCCGCGAACGCACGATCGCCTCGGAAGACCTCATCCGGCGCGCCATGGCGACATCGATCCCAGCCTCGGACTCGACTTCGGCGGTACCGTGGTCGGGCGGCGCGGGCGGGCGCGTCGAGATGAAAGACCTCGGCCCGCTCCTTCCCCAATAGAACGAGATACCCCATGAGACCCGCTTTCAGCGCCTTGGCGGTTGCCGCAGTCCTCACGACGGCGCTGCCGACGCTCGCCACGGCAAGTACGCCCGAGGAGATCTTTCGCGATGCATCGCCCAGCATCTGGGTTGTGCTTGCGAAGGGCGCCGATAGCCGCGTGGTGGCCACCGGTAGCGGCGTGGTCGTCGCCGCCGGCCGCGTCGTCACAAACTGCCACGTGCTGCGTGGTGCCGTCTCGATCACATTGCGGCAAGAGCGCAGGGAGATGGAGGCGAAGCTGGAGTTTCCGGATGCAGCGCGCGATCTCTGTCAGCTCAAGACCGACGGTCTGCCTTCGCCTGCGGTCCCGATTCAGATCGCGCCCACTTCGGTTCTTCGCGTCGGACAGAAGGTGTACGCGATCGGCGCGCCGCAGGGGCTCGAGCAGTCGCTCAGCGACGGACTGGTCTCGGCACTGCGGCGCGACAGTGCCGGCGAGATCGAGTTTATCCAGATGAGCGCCCCTATTTCGCCGGGGTCCAGCGGCGGAGGTCTCTTCGACGAACAAGGACGGCTCATCGGCATTACCACCGCGGGGATCTCCGGCACGGCGCAAAACCTCAACTTCGCGCGACCCGCGCAATGGATCGGCGAGATTCCGACACGCGGCGCGCAGGCGCTGGCGGAGTACAAGCGATCCGGCAGGCCTGCACCGCAGGCAACAGCGGTGACGACCACACCGGCTTCCATGTCGGTCACGCCGCCGGCGACGGCCGCCAGCACGAGTTACCAAGCTCGGCCTTCCACGCCTTCGACGGGCACCGGCAGGGATGCCTACAACGCCGAGCGCCTCGCCAGATCGACGTCCTGCAATGCCGAGCCGCGTGCGGCCCTCGTCGCGAAGGGCGCCGGCTTTGAAACCTACTCCATCCCGTGCACCAACGGCGATGCGCTCGCGGTGCGCTGCGAGTTCGGCAACTGCCGCGAGCTCAAATGAAGCCAACCGGCGCTGTCGTGATCGCATGCGCGTTGGCCTGGGCCTTACCTTTCTCGTTCGCCGTGGCACAGCATGCGAACGAAACCGGCCGCTATTCCGAGGCGGAACTGCGTGCCGAATACGCCCGAATCGGTGAACGCTGGTCGGCTGCCCACCAGGGTGAGTTCGAATACAACGTGCGGCACGTTCTCGTGAAAGCGCGTGCGCAGGCCGACATCGCGCTGGCCCGCATCCGGAGCGGCGAAGCATTCGCACAGGTCGCCAAGGACATGTCCATCGACGAAGGCTCCGTCGACAAAGGCGGCGAACTCGGCTGGAACCTCAGCGGCAACTTCGTCGACGAATTTGCCGACGCCATGCGCAAACTGGGCCCGGCAGGCATGGTCGAAGCGCCGGTGCAGTCGCCTTTCGGTTGGCACGTCATCGAAGTGCGCGACATGCGTTCACCGACGATGCCGACCTTCGAAGCGTCACGCGCCCAACTCGAGCTTCGCCTGCGTGCGGCGAACGGTCGTTAGGAACAATAGATGATCGACACCACCCTTCGCCCGATTGGAGCGCCCTCCCCGCTTCTTCGAACCGTCTGCGCGGCCAGCACCGCCGCATTCGTTGTCTTCGGCCTTGGCGGGTGCGTCGCGCCTCCGCGCGCCTCAACGTCGTCGGCGAGCCAGGGCGCACCGTTCACCGCCGCGGTCTGGCCTGCGCAGGGTCCGATCGTTGGCCGCTTCGACGGCGATCGCAACCGGGGCATCGACATCGCGGGCGAGGACGGATCGCCGGTCGTCGCCGTTGCGCCGGGTCGTGTCGTCTATGCCGGGTCGAAGCTCAGAGGCTACGGCAACCTGATCATCGTCAAACACAACGACGAGTACCTCACCGCGTATGCGCACAACCACCAGATCCTGGTGCAGGAGAACGACGTCGTTCTCGCCGGGCAGCAAATCGCCGAAATGGGGCGTTCCGAAGCGCGCACGACCATGCTTCACTTCGAAGTGCGACGCTCGGGCAAGCCCGTCGATCCCGAGATGTACCTCGTGGGTTCCGCGGGCGACACGGCCGGCGCAAGCGGTGCGGCCTCGGTATCGCCGTCACGGCCACAGCCATACTCCGGGCGCGTAGACATGAACGACCTCAAGAGCCTGATGACGGCGGAATAGCGACGTTCGACCCCACTCCGCCGGCTGCGATGAGGAGTCAATGAACATCTCGTCGACATCGGCTCCCCTCAGCCAGATCCCCGTCACGAGTTCTTTCGAAGGCAGCGCCCGAGGTGCGTAGTGCGCGCCACGGCCCTACAGGGCGAAGCCATGGGCAACTGGGCAACGACCGGCGCGCGCGTCCGCGTGGAATTCCAACTCGATCAGACCGATCGCGTCGCTTCTGGATCGTGCGCGCGCCGCGAACGTCCGCTATCCCGCGAATTCTGTGGTGCGGCCGACCGACTGCTGTTGGCCGGGTTCTGCCGGATGACGCTGGTTCACGGAACCACTCGAATCTGGATAGGTGTCCCGTCAGGAAGGCCAGAGAGAGGTGTCGGGAAAAGTCCGCCAGGAACGCGAGCGCCTCATCGCAGCCACCGGCCATCAACGGAAAATTTGTACCCGCCAATTTGTCCACAACGGCCTTGTGGTGGAGATCGACCTCGGGGGTCTGCTTGTGGCCGCTTCTTGGCGTAGCGAAGCGCTGCTCCAGGCAACGCCTACTCTTCAGAGCCACACCCTGGACGTTCAGATTTCGAAGTCGGCCCAAACAGCGTGGTGGTCCGACGCTTCCGTCGCCTTGCTTACAACGGTATCAAACGGCTCCCACGTATGCGGATGGTATGAGCCTCGCCGCTCGATGCCGGTATTTTTTAGCCCGGTTGCCAACTTCTTGGACATGATGAGGTAGTCAATCTTGTTGCCGGCGGTGCCTGTGTCGTAGGTTCCAGGTCGGTCAGTTGGGTACGACGAGTGTGATTGAACGTCCTTGAACTCGCCGACCCACAGTGGCTTGAGTGCCTCGCTATCCGGCGTGTCGTTCAGGTCGCCGCCGACGAGTACGTAGGGGCTGATGGTCCCCACGGCATTCTTGGCAATAGAGAATGCCCCCTCCGCTTGCGCGCGCCGGCGAGCTTGGGCGGCATCGTCGTCGCCTCCTCGCTTCGACTTGAAATGATTGGGAATGATGACGATGTCCTTCGCATTCGGAAGCTGGACGACGTACTCGGGGCAATCTCGGGAGAAGGTCTTCGTCCCGCCGGCGTTCCGGTCATCCACGTGAGAGCGAACTCCCCCTATCGGGTAGCGACTCATGATGCCGACATCGATGCCTCGTTCGTCGTTGCCGTCCAAGAGCATGACATGCGGGTACTGCTTCTTGAAAATGGCGCCGAGAATCTGGTCGTTGAATCTGTTCAGCGTCGGCCGGCTTTCGGCCTCTACGCAAATCTGGATGTCAGCATCCACCTCGGAGATGACCCTCGCCGTATTGAGCGTGGCCTCCCAGGTGATGTCGTCACGTCGTAGCTCAAACCACCCCGTCCAGTCAGCGGCGCCATTTGCTACGACCTTTACTACGCCTTCCCTCGTACCGAACAACTGCCCGCGAACTTTGTTCAGCTGCACCAAGGCATTCTTAGGCGCGTTCAAAGCGGAAAACTTGTAGGTCTTGTCTAGCTCGAGCAAACGGGCCTTGTCCGCATCGGTGTATACCTCCTTGCGGATGATTGCATTCAGCTCGGCGTCATGGTTGATGGCTGCCTGTCCTGCCACCCCGGACTCCGAGTCCATGGCGGCCGGACGAGTAAACAAATTCTCAAGATTGAACGTTGCCACGCGCAGCTTCATGGTGCCCTCGTTCCTGGTTTGACTGTTTCGCGCCATTTTGTCGAGGCAGTCATAAAGCGCAAGAGGGGGCCTACGTGTATCCGAGTTGGCCACACACTCGCCGCGGCTGAAGTCTCCACAAAACTATGGAGGCGGCCGAATTCTGCAGCAGCGCTGACGGTCCGCAAGTGGCCGCATCCTGCCGGTCATGCGGCCGCTACATGCGGCGCTCAGGCGCCATGCTTAAACTCCTTACGCATCAAGGCATTCTCAAGGGTCACGCCCCGAAGGACTGGAAATCAAAGAAATGGTCGACGTAACCGTCCGGCTGAACGTCCCCATAGCCGACGATCTCGTTGTCAAGCTCAACGACGAAGGGTCGGATTCCTTGAACATGATTTGCCCACAGGTCCACGTCAAGGTCTGCCGGAGCCCATGCCTCGACTTGCTCAGGCGAGTAGTCGCGGGATGCGACCCCATGGATGGCCGTGAAATACACACGGAACAACGCAGCTTCATCACCAAGCCTGAACCGACGAATTTCCGACCGAGCTCGCCCGACCTCACTTCCTCCTGTGGCGCTTCGATGATGGTCCAGGCTGTCATAGCGGCTCAAGGAGTTGCGGGGCGCCGATTCTGCCTGGTCCTCCGACAGTCGGCTCTTGGCCCGCATCCTGCCACAGCAGCTGTTGCGACCGCTGGGTCAGGCCGGGCTACACATTGCTGAGAATGAAATCTCATCAAAAATGTGGAGGGGGCGGCTCAAGGTCGGCTATCGGGCAAATTGAGCGCGGGCGGCGAATGACGGGTTCTGGCCGTACTCAGCCAGCTCTCTCAAGGGGCAGCCGTGATGGTGTTTGTCGTGGAGGAAGCTTCTATGGTTTCATTTGCCCGTGGCTACGCCAATGGGGCTCGTGCTTGGGAGGTCGTGCACGACGCGAACGTGCCCCGGCGCGAAGACCTCGACCGGGCGCCCGAACGCCCTGGGCGTGGCGACGGCGAACCAGGCGCTGAGCCTGGTGATGGGAGCGTGCCGGCGTCGAGAGACACGTCGATACGCCTTCGACGCAGGAGGACGTAGGGACAAATCGACACCAATGATGTAGATTGTTCGACCTTCTCCAGGAGACCCGCAAATGGCCGATCTGTTGTCCATGCTGATGGACCTGTTCTCCGCGGAGGAACCGCCGGAGGTGCTGGGCCGCCGTATGCAGCAGAGCCTGCAGGTGATCCTGGCGGGCCTCGACGGACGCGAGACCTTGTCGGAATCAGACACCGAGACATTGCGGCGCGAACTGCGCATGCTCCTGAAGCTCGAAGGCATCCAGATCGCGGCCGCCGAGATCGACAAGGCCGAGCAGGTGTTGCAGTACATGCTGCGACCGAACATCGAGGAATGCCTCAACCTGTGGTTCGGCAAGTCCGAGCAGACCGACCAGGAGATCTGGACCCGCTTCGGCGCCGACGTCGCGCTGGCTGCCAAAGGCCACTACGACCACTGGGCACTCGACGTCGACCACCCGCGCCTGCTGGTGGCGCTGGTCATCATCCTTGACCAGTTCCCGCGCAACATGTACCGCGACACCCCGCAGATGTACGACTGCGATGCGCGTTGCCGCGACCTCGTGAAGCGCGGCCTGCGCGTAGGCGTGGCCGAACGGCTGCGCCCGGTCGAAAGGGTCTTCCTGTGCCTGGTGCTGACCCACTCCGAGGCGCTCGACGACCAGCACCTGTGCATGGAGGAATGGGGGCGTGCGATGATTGAASTGGCGCCCGACGACCCGCTCAACGCCTTCCACGAAATCTTCCATCGTCACGTGGCCGTGATCCAGCGCTTCGGCCGCTTTCCCCACCGCAACAAGGCGCTGCAACGCGCCAACACCTCGGCCGAGAACGACTTCCTCGACAACAGCTCGTTCCGCTTCGACCTGCCGCTGGTGCGCGGCCCGGACGGCGACTTCGTCTTCGCAGGCTCGGTCAAGCGGCGCACCGTGAAGCTGCTCGACCACGAATACCAGACGCTGCTGCCCGACGTTGACGAGGCGCCGAGCGGCGCCTTCGAATTCAAGTACATCGGACCGGACAAGGTCTTCACGCGGACCCAGGAGCAGCTCAAGAAGCAGGGCTACATCCGCATCGGCGACAGCGTCCCCGACTTCCATGCCGAGACCAGCCTGGGCCCGATTGATTTCCACGCCTTCATCGGCGACTGCTGGTGCGTGCTGTTCTCGCACCCGGCCGACTTCACGCCGGTGTGCACCACCGAGTTCGGCGCCACCGCCAAGCTCGCACCCGAATGGCGCGCGCGCAACGCCAAGGTGATCGGCCTGAGCGTCGACAGCGCCGCGGACCATTCACGCTGGATCGTCGACATCAACGAGACCCAGCACACGAGCGTCAACTTCCCGATCATCGCGGACAAAGAGCGCCGGGTGGCGATGCTGTTCGGCATGCTCGATCCGACCACCTTCCGCCACGGCGCGCAACTCGGCGAGACCATGACCGTGCGCAGCGTGTTCATCATTTCGCCGGCCAAGCGGGTCGAGTTGATCATCACCTACCCGGCTCACATCGGTCGCAGCTTCGACGAGATCCTGCGCGTGCTCGATGCGCTGCAGCTGTCGGCCCGGCACCATGTCGCGACGCCCGCCAACTGGCACCCGGGCGACGACACGGTGGTGCTGCCTTTCATCTCGGACGAGGAAGCCGAACAGATGTTCGCGGAGCAGGGCGGCTTCCGCAAGGTGCGTCCCTATCTGCGCTACGTGCGCGATCCGTCGTTGCGCATCTTCTGATTCGTCAATCTGGCCAATGCACTATTGGCTAGCCGTGCATTGTCCCGACCCGGCGCTCCTAGTCGCTGTGTCGGCCTACACCATCGATGCCACGTCGGGCGCCCTGAGCCGATGGCAGGGCCGGCAGTGGATACGGGGTCCAAGCCCCGAATCATCGCTTGGTCGAGGTAGGCACCGAGGGGAACGGGGTGCGCGGATTGCTCGCGCTGGCTTTGCGACTCACCAATTGAGAGGCTGCCGCGAACTTCGGGTTCGCGGTCGCCGTCACTCCGAGAGTCGACCTCACAGATGGGGCCAGGTCGCGTTTTTTTCGAATGTGCCAAGGGGTCAAGGACCCCTGAAAATGACCCGCGCAAGGTGGGCTGACAGGGCCGAAGGACCAGTCGTTCCGTTCGAAGGGCTTGCATTGGCGGGTCGCTCGGGAAGTTCTGCCTTTGGCAGAAGCAGACTTCCGTCGGCGCGTCCAAATGAGAGGGTGGCGTCGGCCATCCAGCAAAATCTGCGCTTCATCGCTCACTCGAAGAACTTCAGCGCCTGTTCGCCGACCGGGCTGCCATGGTTGACCCATAGTTCATGGAACTTGCGCCGCGCGTGTGCCATGCACCCGACCTCAGTCCATTGGCAGATACCGCAATGGACGCGCTACAGCGTGGTGATCACACCGGCCTCACCGACGAGCTGCCATGGCAGTCCCAGTACCAGCGCGTCGAACTGCGGCCGGCTCAGTGTCAGCGTCCCGTCGATGTTCTTGGGCCAGGCGAACTTGCCGCTGTTCAGCCGCCTTGCTGCCAACCACACGCCGATGCCGTCGTGCACGAGGACCTTCATACGGTTTGCACGCTGGTTGGCGAAGAGGTAGGCGTGGTGCGGGCGTGCAGCGCCGAACACCAACACGACGCGGGCCAAGGCAGCCTCCGTGCCGGCGCGCATGTCCAGCGGTTGCACCGCCATCCAGATCGACCCGACGCGGATCAACGCAAGATGTTGCGAAGCCAGGCAGCGCTCGCCGCTGCGGCACTGGAAGGCCAGTTCACGACCACTGTGGTCGCGCCGCGCTTGAGTTCGATGCGGATGTCCGATGCTGTTGGCGAGGGCGTGGCGTCGAGCTGCACCGGCACGGACGCTGCCTTGGCTTGATCCCGCGGCATGCCGACTGTCGTCTCGAAAGAGTCGGTGCTGGGCAACCGTTGACCGCCTTGCTCACCTCGTTGATGTTGGTCCACTGATGTTGAGCGGCACAGAAGGCGGGGAAGCGCCCCTGGCGAATCTCTCACTCGGCGACGACAAGGTGCGCATCAATTGGCGACCGAAGGGTCTGCAAATTTGTGGTTCATCAGACTTTCGAGAGGGCCAAAAAACGCGGCAGCCCTGGTCGCCTGAGGGCGCCAAGAGCCCTCCCGAGCCGGAAAGCCTCACCAGCGCTCGCTTTCCAAGGTGTCGATGACCTTTACCAAAGTGCGGCCCATTCGGACACACCATGGTTGAATCAAGCTATTTCCGCCAAAATCGGTGTGCCTGCGGAGCCGGCACACGCAGCGTCAGTCCCGACCAATCAGTGCCTAGCATCGGCCATCAAGAAGTCCAATGCCTGCGTTCACGATCACCAGAACCTCAAACGGGACGGTCGTTCTCCCGGCAAAGTCAATGTCGGCGCAGTCGACTAGATCTTGCCTTGCGCATCACCGCTCGGAGGTGAGCAGCGTAGCTCATCGCGACCTCTTGAGCGCGGTCCATACCATCGCGCGACCGCTAGCAAACATGCTTGCACCGTGGGCAAGCGCATGCTTCATTGCGGCAATATTGTTCACCGTGTCCACGCCGGCCATTGCAGCCGGTGAAACACGGAATGTCCTCTTCTTGTTTGGCGCGTCTCGGCTGTTGCCCGCAAATATCGAGGGTGAGCGTGGGCTCCACAGGGCGCTTGAGAACTCGCCGGATAGGCACATCGAACTGTATGTGGAATTTCTGGACGTGCCGCGGTTCGCTGGGGAGTCCTACGATCGTACCGTGGCTGCTTTCCTTCGCGACAAGTATGCCTCTCGCCCACCCGATGTCATCGTCGTCGGTGGCGACAGTGCGCTTGAATTCCTTCTCGAGAATCGCGAGCTTCTTTTCGCCCGCGCGCCTGTCGTGCATGCGGGTGTTACCACAGCTTTCTTGCAATCGCGCCCGCCATTGCCTGACGACGTCATCGGCACGCCTGTTGAGTACGACGTTGTGCGCACGATCGACCTGGCGTTTCGGCTCCGGCCCAAGGCGACACGGTTGGTATTGGTAACAGGCCGGAGCCAGTGGGGTCAACTATGGGAAGCGCGCTTACGCAGCGAACTGCCAAGCTTTCCAACTCGGGCGAAACCGGAGTTTCTCGCGGGGCCCACGGAAGCCCTCCTCAAGCAGCTCGCCGCGCTCGGCGACGACGCCGTGGTGTACACACCGGGCTACTTCGAGGACGGAGACGGGAAGGTATTCACTCCCGTCGAGACCGTTGGGATCATGTCCGCCGCGTCAGCGGCGCCTCTGTTCGGCCCTCTCAACCCTTTCATAGGTGCGGGCGCTGTCGGCGGCTACGTGACGAGTTTCGAAGCGATGGGGCAGCGGGCGGGACAAACTGTGAAGGCCCTGCTCGAAGGAGCCTCGCCCGCCTCACTACGCTCGTCAGAAACCATGCCAACCGCCTTGAACGTCGACTGGCGACAAGTTCAGCGGTGGGGCATCGACGAGAAGGCCATTCCGCCTGATGCTATCGTGCGGTTCCGCGAGCCAACGCTTCTAGAGGCGCATCGCAACGATGTCATCGCCGCTAGCGTCGTATTCCTGCTGCAGGCAGGACTGATCATCGGCTTGCTCTTCGAACGCCGCCGCCGCCGCATCGCGGAGCGCGAGGCGCAAGCTCGATTGGCGGAAATGGCACACATGAACCGCCGCGTTGCTATGGGGGGGCTTGCTGCTTCGATCGCTCACGAGCTCAATCAGCCACTTGGGGCGATCTACAACAATGCGGGGGCGGCCAAGATGCTGATCAAGGCCGATCCACCCAAGCTCGAAGACATTGCAGAAATCCTCGAGGACATTCAACATGATGATAAGCGTGCCAGTGATGTCGTCGCTCGAATTCGCAAGATGTTGAACAAGGCGAAGATCGAAATGGGAGGTGTGGACCTCAACGAAGCCGTGGGCGACGCGATGCAAATGGTGTCAGCCGATGCGGCGACCCGAGGAGTGTCACTCAAGGCGAAGCTTGCACCCGGCCTTCCGAGCGTCTGGGCCGACCGAGTCCAGGTCCAACAGGTCATCCTTAATCTGGCGATCAATGCGATGGAAGCCATGCAAGATCAGGCAGAGCCGGCTCGCGAGCTGGTGATAACGACTGCGAGGGCTGGCGACAAGGAAGCCGAGGTGACAGTCGCCGATTCTGGGCCTGGCATTGCGCCAGAGATGCTCCCGCGCATCTTCGATCCCTTCGTCACATCGAAGGCGAGCGGTATGGGACTTGGGCTTTCGATCTCGCGCACCATCGTCGAGGCGCATGGTGGGAGGATAAGAGCGACGAACCCGCCGACAGGCGGAACAGCCTTCCATTTCACATTGCCGATCTCGGCTGAAAGGGACGCATGACGGTCGTGGATTACGTCGTGCATGTCATCGATGACGACGCTGCGTGGCGCAAGTCAGTGCAGCGATTTTTGTCGGCAGCTGGGTATCGTGTATCGCTATACGAGTCTGCTGAAACGTTTCTCGAAAGAGACGATCTTGGCGAAATCGGCTGCATTCTGCTCGACATGCGCATGCCGGGGCTAACGGGACTGCAATTGCAGCAGCGCCTTTCCGAATTAGGGCGCATGCTCCCGATCATCTTCATTTCTGGCCACGGCGACATCCCGACCAGCGTCCTTGCCATGAAGGGAGGCGCGGAGAATTTTCTGACCAAGCCCGTTGACACGGACGCCCTGTTGAACGCCATCTCGCAGGCGATCACGCGCGAATGCGTGGAGCACGAGCGGCGCATTCAAGGCAATAGTTTGCGCACGCGCTTCGAAGCGCTGACGCCAACCGAGCGCAAGGTAGTCGCCAAGGTTGTTCGCGGCAAGATGAACAAGCAAACCGCCGTGGAAATGGATATTACCGAGCGAACGGTCAAGTGGCACCGCCACAACATCATGGAGAAGCTTCAGATTGATTCGCTCGCCGAGTTGGTTTCTCTCGCAGAGCGACTTGGGCTGCTTGAAGAGCCGGATCGTCGGAATCACGAGTCCAGATAAGGCGCGCACCGGCGCTGTAGCCGACTACCGGACGTGGTCGACCTCCCGGCCCCTTTCTGTTTCGACAACCGTCCGCGTTGTTGGCCGCCCCAACACTACCCGCGGGCCGGCATCGATTCGCTAGCGTCTCCTACTTGGATGACAGAGCTTTTGGGGGCCCGAATCTCCCCGGGGATTGACTATCTCGAACCGATCATTGAGGCGTTCCGCCCTGCGTTGATTGTGCTCGGTTTGGGTGCTTCGCATCCCGGGCATTGATTTTATTTTGGCCCGCAGTGGCCGCCTTCCCGGTACCAATTGCATCGTTTTCGGTCGACGTGAGTTCGTCGCCTCCGGCCTTCTTCACTTGACCCTGGACCTTTGCGTTGTCTTTGGCCTGAGCACGGTCCTGCGACTTGCTATTGGTGATCACCTGCCCCTCAGATGAGGCGCCCGCGGGGGCTTGGGCGTGCACGCCAGCAGATATAGAGCTGGCGATGATAAATACCGCGAGCATTTCTTTCACGGCGATCTCCTGGATGGTTTGAGGTGGTTCAGCTTAGGTGCTCCTCGCTTGCTTGACTACTGGCCTTTAGGACAGGGTTGGAAGATCGGCCTGCTGGCTCGTACCTGTCCTTTGGTGCGGCCCCGCACCAAAGGACAGTATTCGTTCGCTTGCTCACCACGTACAAAGTAGCCTTGTGAATACGCTTCTCGCTCGGTTTCTTGGATCTGTCTTTGAACGTGTGGCGAAAAATTCGTGCCGACAACAGTCGATCTGGTTGCAATTGTCGAGGATGACTCCGCCATGCGGAAATCCCTCGACCGCCTGTTGCAGGCATTTGGCTACGCAACGGTTGGATTCGCGAGTGCCGAAGCGTTCTTGCAAAGTGGGGTTGCTGATAGCGCGGTCGGCCTGGTACTCGATGTCCACTTGCCGGGGATGTCGGGAATTGAGTTGCGCCGGCGTCTGTTGGCGATGGGTTCGAGATTGCCCGTTGTGTTCATGTCGGCCTTCGACGATGAGGCGACGCGCGCTGAGGGACTGGCCGTTGGCTGCGTTGACTTTCTGCAAAAGCCCTTTGAAACGAGCCGTCTGATTGACGCTTTGCTACAGGGAAGAAAGATCTGACTTTCAACTTAAGGAGAGCCAATATGAGTGCGTCATCGTCTGTGTGTAATTGGAGTTTGCGGGCTCCGGGGTGGATCCCTCCGCTCGTCGCGTTCGGCGCGTTGTCGTTCACCCATGCCGCTACAGCAGACAGCGTCAAGGGACAAGTGCTTGGCGCAGGGGCGCCGATTGCGAGCTCCGAGGTAACGCTCTACGCTGCAACGAGGGGTGCCCCAAAGGAACTGGCGCGGGCGAGGACCAACGCAGGTGGCCGCTTCGCAATGACCATTCCCGCTAGCCCGAGCACTGACAGCAGCCTATACCTGGTCGCCCAAGGCGGTCAGGCACGCGCCGACAAGGCTGGGGGAAACAATCCTGCCATCGCCCTGATGACCGTGCTCGGACGGAAGATGCCGGCCGCCGTTACGATCAACGAGATGACAACTGTCGCGTCGGTGTGGACGCATGCGCAGTTTGTTGACGGGACCGCCATCAACGGCAATCCGCTTGGCCTCAAAATCGCCGCGGGCAACGTGCCCAGCTTCGTCAATCTGGCGACCGGCGGGTGGGGAGCGACCATTCAGGACCCGCTCAACAGCGGTCAGACGTCAACGATGGCAAATTTTGCCACCTTGGCCGACTTGCTCGCGGGCTGCGTGGCGCGGGTGACGGCAGATGCTTGCGACAAGCTTTTTGCTGCGTCCACTTCTCCGAGTGGAAGCGTCCCGACGAGTACGCTGACTGCGGCCCAGTATCTCGCCCAAAATTCGTGGTACCAGCCCGGGCGGGCGTTCGCGCTGCTTGAGACGTTCTATCCGATCCCGCAGGGGAAGTCGATGCGCCCGGTGCCGTATGTGCCGTACCTGAGCTTTTCGCCCAGCGCCTGGGTGCTGCCGCTCAAATTTGATGGCGGGGGCTACCGCGCAGGCGGCAAGGCGATGTTCGACAGCGAAGGCGACTTGTGGGTTGGCGATAACTTCACGGTGGGCTGGCAGGCGCTGGATACGCTGTGGCAAGGCAACGCAACCAAGTTCTCTCCCAATGGCAAGCCACTGTCGCCAATCACGACCGGATTCGTCGGCGGCGGGATGCAAGGCGGTACCTTCGGTGCCGCGGTCGATGCCAAGGACAACGCATGGTTTTCCAGCTACGGGGGCAAGTCGATCGCGGTTTTTGACAAGAACGGCAATCCACTGTCACCGCCGGAAGGCATCACGCTCAACGGCCAGCTTGGGCTCATGCAGGGCATCGTCGTCGCGCCCAACGGCGACGTTTGGGTATTGGGCGTCTCAAAGAATCAACTTGTGTACTTCCCTAAAGGCGATTTCGCCAGGGGCCGCATCGTATGCGAGGGGCGCGCCGCGGAGCCTTGCAAGTCGTTCCTCGGGCCATTCCACCTAGCCATCGATCAGCAGGACAGGATTTGGGTCTCGAACGGCGTTGGCGACTTCGTCACCCGATTCCCTGCCACTGACCCAAGCAAAGTGGAGACATTCAAGACGGGCTATAGCGGGAGCGGGCTCAACATCGACAGTCAGGGAAATGTCTGGGTCACGAACCGGCTGGGCAACAGCGATCGGGGAAAGGTAGCCTTTGAGAAATTCCAGAAGATCATGGCCACGAGTTACGACGACGAGTTCCTTGTCCGGACCATGTACCAGCAGCGCGGAGCGGATGGCGGCAGCATCACGCTTCTTCGGCCGGATGGCACGCAATTTCCCGGCTCACCCTTCACGGGTGGCGGCCTTCCCGGCCCCTGGGCCGCAGTCGTGGATGGCAACGACAATGTCTGGATTTCGAACTTCGCGATGGCTAGCAGCCCGATCGTACAGCTCTGCGGCGTCAAGACCGAGAACTGCCCGCCGGGCATGAAAACAGGCGATCAGATCTCTCCATCCGGTGGCTACGTAGGGGGCGGACTACAGATGCAGACCGACCTGGCGATCTCGCCTTCGGGTGACGTTTGGGTGATGAACAACTGGCAGAACATCGACAGCTGTTTCCCGAAAGCCGATGAGGCGCTCTCGACTCTCTGCGGTGGCCAGGGCGTAGTGATTTTCTTCGGCATGGCAAAGCCAGTTCGCGCACCGCAGATTGGCCCTGCGCGCGGCTACTGACTGAAGTGCTCGGGTACCTTAACTTACTGCCCAAGGTCGAGGTGGCCCCCAAGGAATGCAGCAACATGCGGACCTATCCGCATATTACGAGGAGGAACCATGAAGTACGCGAAGATTTGTCTCATGCTGTGCGCCGCAGTGCTCGCTGCAGGTTGCGTGACCAAGCAGACCTACAACGCCGAAGTGAAGACCGCCGACACCTACCAGGCACTCAACACCAAGCTCTCGGGCGAGCTGAGCAGCGATCAGGCGCAGATCACGCAGTTGCAGAACCAACTCAAGGTGACGATGGTCAACGAGATCTTGTTCCCCGAAGGAGGGTGGACGCTCAATGCCAAAGGCGAAGACACACTCGGCAAGATCGCGCCGACGCTCTCAAACCTGCCGGGTCAGCAGATCATCGTGCAGGGCTTCACCGACAATGTGCCCATCAGTGGGTCGCTAAAGGCGCGATTCCCCTCCAATCTGGAACTCTCGTCAGCACGTGCGGATGACGTGGTGCGCTACCTCACGTCGAAGGGCGTGCCGTCGGGATCGATCTCGGCGCAGGGCTTCGGCGATGCGCGCCCCGTGGCGAGCAACGACACGCCACAAGGCAAGGCGAAGAACCGTCGCGTCGAGATCGTCATTTCGGCGGCGAGTCGCCCATAGCGGCTCGCTCGAGGCTGCGTCCGAGTCCTCCGGTAGGCCCGTGTTGTTCGTCGCATTGGATGCGGCGAACGATCGTGCCGATTTCCTTGAGGCACGAAGTCAACTCAAAAACGACACTCGTAACCTTCCCGGTCCGTGCCCAAGCATCGTGAACATCCAGCCGACTTCTCGGCTTGGGCTAGGCGCTGCTCGAAAAACCGCAGTAGCAACGTCGAGTGGACCGTGGACATCCTCGATTGTTCCGAGGGCGGTTTCCGGCCGAATGTCGAGAAGACGGAGCGCATGTACTTCTAAGGTTGTGTAGTCAATCGTCGCCGAACGTCGGCTATCGGGCAAATTGGGCCTGGTCAGCGAACGGCTGGTTATGGCCGTTCTCGGGCTTTGGCCGCATTCTGCCTTGAGCCGGGCGCGCTCGTCAGCCGTTTGAGGCGCCATCCCTCGCCCCAATGGCCGGCGCCCGAACATAGTAGTTGTCCCACTCGGTCTCTTCGACCAGCTCAAAACCATGTCGCGCATAGAAGCGATTCGAGTCGCTCTCCCGCAACGCGCCGACCCGAACGGACATCCCTTGCGCATCTGCATCGGCGAACACGACTGCAAGGGCTGCGGCACCGATGCCCTGGCCTTGATGCGCGGGGGCCACGTAGAGATGGTCAAGAAGAAAATGCCCAGCTTCGGGG
>NZ_JBFUBW010000068.1:0-12536 GCF_056405555.1 Variovorax sp. P1_G12
CTTGGGGCGATGGGCCCGGTCCCACGCTGCCTGGTCGGCCTGAGTCGCTCGATAGCATCCTGGACCACCGTTGCGCTTGATCTCGCGACTTACGGTGGACGGAGCTCGCTCGAGGATCAGGGCGATCGCGCGAATCGAGAAGCCAGCCGCCATTGCACGTGAGATCTCCTCGCGCTCGGCCAATGTCAGAGCCATCGGGGACCGGCTTCGCTCCGGTGGTCGAATGCCGCCCGTACGGGACAGAATCTTTTGTACGGACGTGTGTGCCC
Source organism: Variovorax sp. P1_G12 (assembly GCF_056405555.1). Lineage (NCBI taxonomy): Bacteria > Pseudomonadati > Pseudomonadota > Betaproteobacteria > Burkholderiales > Comamonadaceae > Variovorax > Variovorax sp. P1_G12. The sequence continues at coordinate 270 of NZ_JBFUBW010000068.1, forward strand.
GATTAAACAGATGAGCAATCTGATGGAGGGTCCATCCCTCCCTCCATCGTTCCCACATCAATGACTTCTGCCAGTCCGTGTAGTAGGTTCGTGTCCGGTACTTCATCTGCAACACTCCTTCTGCCGATGGCAGGCCTCAGTGTGTTGCATCGACCGGTTGAATCCGCAGCCGACTGTAGCCGGTCGCGGCTACTCGCGGTGCCCCTCGATGTCCTCGAGGGACAACTTGCGCTGTAGTGATTCCAGCCATCTTCCGACAACCTCCATTTCGTCCGCAGTGAAGCCTTCACTCAATCGCGAATTCAAGGCACTCAGCCTTGCCTTGGCATGTTGTCCGGCGGCGCGCCCCTCTTCGGTTTGATAGAGGCGAATGGCGCGACCGTCCTCCGGATCACGCCTTCGAATCAGATAGCCTGCCTGTTCGAGCCTGTTGGCGAGCCCGGACATCGCGGGTGCGCCGATTTTCAGCGCCTGCGCAACGTCTCCTACGAGCGCGCCGTCATGACGCGACAGGAAAAACATCGTTCCTGCCTGCGCCGCTGACAGGGCCATCTGCCCGTCTGCCTTGCTCTCGATCCATCGCTCCACCGACCTCTGGGCCACGTTGAGCAGGAAGACCAGCCGCGTTTTCTTCTGATCCTTCATTCATTTCTCATCTGTAAGTGCGCCGGACCGTACCGGATTGATTGGTACACGAACGGCAATTTTATTTCGCGCACGAAGTATATACTTCGCCTGCGAAATATATTCCAAGCCACCCCGATGGGGAACGAACCGTAGGAGAAACAATGACTGACCACGTAACCGTCGAATCCGCCCAAGGCGTCCTCACTCTCACGCTCGCGCGCCCGGAAAAGATGAACTCGATCACCAATGCGATGTACGCGGTGTTGGCCGACGCCCTCATTGGCGCCGAGGAAGATCCTGCCGTGCGTGCCATCGTGATCCGAGGCCAAGGCGCCATGTTCACCGCCGGCAACGACCTGGGCGAGTTCGCCGCCACTGCAGCAAGCGGTGATGCCGGCACCGGTGAGCCGCGCCATGTCGTTCGATTTCTTCGCGCCCTCGCAGGCTCGACCCGGCCACTGGTGGCTGCCGTCAATGGACGCGCGGTCGGCGTCGGGACCACCATGTTGCTGCACTGCGATTTCGTCGTGCTCGGGGAGGATGCGCTCCTGTCTACACCTTTCGTGAATCTCGCCCTCGTGCCGGAGGCTGCCTCGAGTCTGCTGCTTCCCGCTCGCATCGGCCACGTCCGCGCATTCGAGATGTTCGCGTTGGGCAAGCCGATCACCGCTGCACAAGCGTTGGACTGGGGCATCGCCAATCGGGTTGTGTCGCCGACTGAGCTTCATGGCGAAGCTCAGCAGGTTGCACAGCTTCTCGCCAGGCAGGCCGCGGGGTCGTTGAAGCTGACGAAAAGCCTCATGCGACAGGCGGAAGCCATCGCAACCCAGATGGACCGGGAGAGCGTGCATTTCACCGACCGCCTCAAGAGCGCCGAAGCGCGCGAAGCCTTCGCTGCATTTGCGCAGAAGCGGCCTGCCGATTTCTCGCAGTTCGGAGCGTGAACTCGAGGGGTCGAAGGTCCACAACAAACCATTGACGTGACACGCTGCATCGCTGACGTTCACATCGAAACCCATCCCATGAGCGCGACTCTCCTGTTCAATCCGCACGCCGCAGACTTCTGCGCCTTCGAAGCCGAATCGCGACGCATCTTCGAAGCGACGATCGCCTTCTTCGAGCAGCGCGGCAAGCGCGTGCTTCTCGAACAGGACCGCGAACGGATCTGGTATGCCGACTTCATCGAGTTCCTGAAACGGGAGCGGGTATTCGCCACGCTGCTCACGCCGGCGGCCGAGGGCGGCGGAAATCCGAGCAAGCGATGGGACACGAGCCGCATCGCGATGATGAGCCATATCCTCGGCTTCTACGGCGGGCAGTACTGGTACGTCTGGCAGGTCACCATTCTCGGCCTGGGCCCCGTCTGGCAAAGCGCCAACGCCGAGGCAAGGCAGCGCGCCGCGGCGCTGCTCGACGCCGGTGCAGTCCTCGCGTTCGGCCTCTCCGAACGGGAGCACGGCGCGGACATCTACACGACTGACATGGTCCTGACCCCCGACGGGCGTGGCGGCTACAAGGCCAACGGCGGCAAGTACTACATCGGCAACGGCAACGTCGCTGGCATGGTGTCCGTGTTCGGCCGCATCGCGGGCATCGACGGCCCGGATGCCTACGTGTTCTTTACTGTCGACAGCCAGCACCCGGCCTACAAGCTGCGCGGCAACGTCGTGGCCAGCCAGATGTACGTCGCGGCGTTCGACCTTGAAGACTACCCGGTCACTTCGGCCGACGTTCTGCATACCGGGCAGGAGGCTTTCGATGCGGGCATGAACACCGTCAACGTCGGCAAGTTCAACCTGGGCTTCGGTGCAGTCGGACTGGTCGAGCATTGCTTTTACGAGGCGATCACGCACGCGGAGCGGCGCGTGCTTTTCAACGCCAAGGTCACCGACTTTGCGCATGTGCAGGCGTTGTTCACGGATGCTTACACGCGCCTCGCGGGCATGAAGCTGTTCGGGGAGCGCGCGATCGACTACATGCATTCCGCATCCCTGGACGACCGGCGCTATCTTCTCTTCAATACCGTCGAGAAGATCACCGTCACCCGGCAAGGCGCCAAAGCGTACGCCGACCTGTGGGACGTGATCTCCGCGAAGGGATTCGAGAAGGACATGTTCTTCCAGATGGCCCAGTTCGGCCTGCAGGGCTTCCCCAAGATCGAGGGCACCGTGCACGTCAACCTGGCGCTGGCGCTCAAGTTCATGCCCGGCTACCTGCTCAACCCGGGCAATGCCAGCCCGGCGCTCAACGAGGTGCCGACGCGCAGGGATGCCGTGGACGATGAGTTCCTGTTTCGCCAGGGGCCGACCAAGGGCTTGCAAAAGGTGCGTTTTCATGACTGGCGGCCGGTCTTTGCCAGCTTCGCTCACGTGCCGAACGTCGCCGTGTTCACCGAACAGATCGATGCGCTGCGATCCATGTTCGGCGGCGCTGCGCCGTCACCCTCGCAGCAGAAGGATCTGGACTTCATGCTCGCGATTGGGGAGATGTTCACGCTGGTGCCGTATGCCGAACTGATCCTCCAGCAGGCCGCGATCGCAGGCACCGAGACGGCGCTTGTGGATCAGATCTTCGATGTGCTTGTGCGCGACTTCTCAGGCTCCGCCCTCATGCTGTTCAACAAGCCATCGGCAACGGACGCGCAGCAGTCCGCCGCGCAGAGATGCATCCGCCGCCCTGCAGCGGATCGCGCCCGCTTCGAGACGGTCTGGGGGCAGGCGCGCAGCCTGGCGGGCGCGTATGAGATGAACCCCTGAGTTGACACGCACGCCGAGATCGACACAGGTCCACGTACGTGGACTACGTGGGCGCTGGGATTGTCAAACGGCGCAACGAAGCTAGTCTTCAGCTCTGCGACCCAAAAGATCGCCTCGGAGCGCGCGGTTTCGGTCGAAATTCAGGCCAGCGAGGTGAGCCATGACAACACGGCGCAAGGTGATCGAGATCGTCGGTGCGGCAGCTGCCACCGTTGCCTTCCCCGAGATCACTCGGGCTCAAGGGTCCAGCAGCGACCGGCGCAAGGCGCTCGACCACGTGGTCGTTCTCATGTTCGAGAACCGCTCATTCGACAATCTGCTGGGTCGCCTCTACGCACCGGGCGACGTCAAGTCCTTCGACGGGGTGATCGGCAAGGATCTCAAGAACCCCATCCCGGAATGGGCCGAGCATGGAGCCGAGCGCAAGTTCGTGCCCTACGTCATGTCGTCCACGATGAACACGCCGCAGCCGGATCCGGGCGAGGAGTACCCGCATATCAACACGGATCTGTACGGAACCCTGGACCCGAAGAACCGGTTCATGCCGCTGGCGCGCATGGTGGCTCCGTACAACGCGCCGAGCGATCCGCGCCGGCAGCCCACGATGGATGGATTCGTGATGGACTACATCAGCGCCTTCACGGCCGAGATGAAGCGGCAGCCCACCTACGACGAGTACGCGCAGATCATGACGGGGTACGCGCCGGAGCAGATGCCGGTGATGTCGGCGCTGGCTCGTGGCTTCGCCGTCTTCGACCACTGGTTCTGCGAGGTGCCGTCGCAGACTTTCACCAATCGCTCGTTCTTCCATGCGGGTACGGCTTCGGGATACGTCGTCAACATGTCCCCTCCCGACTCCTTTCCCGTTCACAACAAGGCAGAGACGCTCTTCGAACGCCTGGAGGCCAAGAGACTGACATGGCGCGTCTACTGCGATGCGCCAAGCCCAGCCTCCTTCACGGGGATCATTCACGCCTCGCGATTGCGCAACCGCTTCGCGACCAACTTCTCGACGGTGGCCGATTTCCTCGAGGACGCCAGAAGAGGCCGCCTGCCGACCTACTCGTTCATCGAACCGAACCTGTGGCATGGCCACAATGACATGCACCCGCCGATCTCGGCGCTGATGCACGGCCTGCCGTACGATCCGCCGTCCTCTCTGCTGGGTGGCGACGCGCTGCTGGCAACGGTCTACGACGCGGTCCGCTCGTCGACATCGTCGAGCGGATCGAACTACCTCAACACGTTCCTGCTGGTCGCCTTCGACGAATCGGGCGGCACCTACGACCATGTACCGCCTCCGTCCGCCGTGCCGCCGAACCGCTCGGCACCGGCCGGCCAGATGGGGTTCACGTTCAATCGATCTGGCGCGCGGGTGCCCGCCATCGGAATCTCGGCATGGGTTCCCGAGCGCACCGTGGTCAACGATGAATATCGCCACACCTCCGTGATCCAGACCCTGCGCAAGCGGTGGTCGCTCGGGCGCCCTCTCACCGCACGCGACGCCTCGGCGCCGGACCTCGCCCCTGTTCTTTCGCTCGGCAAGCCGAGGACACCGGATCAATGGCCTGACGTCGCCCCCCGGCCGGTTCCGAAGTTCGACGTCGCCCTGCTTCCTCCGGATCTGCCACTGTCGCCGCTCGGCAAGGCACTGGTGCATAGCATCTTGGCGTTGGAGAAAATGTTGGGCGCAACGGTGCCGACTATCTCGCCGGATGCCCAGCTGACGGGCGCAGAGGCCATTGAAATGATTCGCGACGATGCGTTCAAGCTCTTCCCGGGGTTGCGGACCAAAGCTTGATCTTCAACCCGAAAAGACCTGCGCCCAGTCGCGCTTCATGCTGACCACCTGGAGGCCGTACTCGTCCGCGTGATCGAGTGCTTCCGCCAGCGGGCTGAGGGGGAAGTCGCGGTCGTAGGCGAATTCTCTTTCCGGGTCGTCATGGTGCAACAGCAGCGCCAGGCGCGGCCCCTCGCCTGTTTGCGTGTACCTCAGCATCGCGAGATCACCGTCGGAATTCCCGAAGGCGAGGATCGGACGACGACCTATATGGCGGGAAATGCTGTTCACCTTGACCTCACGGTCGCTGAAGCTTTCGATTTCGGCCAGCTTGACCAGTTCGCCCCGTCCGTCGCGCATCTCGAACCGCGTCTTCATGCTGCTGCCGATCACTTCATCTCGCGCCACCCCGTAGAGCCTTTCGCTGCACGCGCGCATGAGGTCGATGCCACCGCCGGAGACGACAAAGGTCTTGAACCCGTTTTCGCGCAGGAAGTGCAGCAGTTCAATCTGTGGCTTGTATGTCAACTCGGTGAAGGGGCGCCCGAGCGTCGGATTCCTGGCAGAAGCGAGCCACTGCCGGGCGAGTTGACCAAACTCGTCCACCGTCGTGCCCGAGTGCACGGTTGCTGCAAGGTGCAGCAGGTCCTCTTTCTCGAGGGCCGGGATCTTGGTCATGTCGTGCTCGAGGAAGGTCTTGAACGGATCGCGTGTTCGAAACGATGGATCCGCTTGCGCCAACTGTTCTAGGCGTGCCCGCGCAAAGAAGAACTGGACCTGGAGGGGGCGCTCGCACCAAAGGGTGCCGTCGTTGTCGAAGGTCGCGATCCGATCGGACGGCGGCACGAAATCGGAACTGCCCGACCGGGTAATCCTTTCGACGAAGTCCACGATCGCAGTGCGCGACGGACCGTCGTTCCAACTGGAAAGCCTCTTCGGATTCATGCCCGCTCCTTGAAATTCCACGCCTTGAGTTTCCTGGCCGCAGTGCCGAACTGGCCCAGCTGATAGATGGCGGCGCCGCTGAACGAAAAGCTGAACGGCTCGAACGGTTCGGCGAGCATTTCGTCGAGGTATTTGCGCGAGGCAACGCCGGTGGTGACGTGCGGATTGAAATGTTCACCGGAAGCCTTAAGCACGAACACGGAAACGTACTGAATGAGCATCGGGTCGATGACAGGGTCATCGGGTGTCGTGACGAACGCGGCCGAGTCGCCGGTCTCGGTCGTAAACGGCGTCACCGCCTCGATCAGCGCCTCCTGCAGCTGGAGGAGCTGAGGCGTGGACTTCGCGACGATGCCGGCCAGCCCGATCTCCTGGCTCGGGATGTAGTAGTACTTGATGGCCTCCAGCTCCATGTCGCCCAGTCGGGTTCCAGCGACGACCTTTTCGACCGCGGCATACACCTCGTCCAGGTCCGCGGTGCGGACGAACCGCTGCACCAGCGTGACGTGCGGGCGGTGGGTCGCGTCCAGAGCAAACCCCTTGGGGAAAACCTGAAGCAGGCGAGCGTTGTTGGCTTCAGCGTGCTCGAGCATCCTGGCGTCTGGCTCGAGCAGGATGTCGATCGCTGTGACGGGATTGTTCGGGATGGTCATGTCTTCAATCCCCGGCTTCCGAGGCCGGAGACCCCTTGTCATCTGCGACCCGGTGCGGTGCAGAGCGCCCCGCATCGCGGCAGAAAGGATTCAGTATAGGCATCCATCCAGGACAGGCAAGGTCTGCTGTGGGGCGGCAAGACCCACGGATGTCCGCGGCCAGGCCAGTTGGCAAAACACCGCGGAACGTTCCTGGTCATGACACATCGCGGCGGGCTGAAGGCGCCGGCAACGGATGGTCCCGGTACAACTCTCGCAGCCGGTTCTTCAGCATCTTGCCGGTGGCACCCAGCGGGATGGCGTCGACAAAGACCACGTCGTCAGGCGTCCACCACTTGGCGATCTTGCCTTCGTAAAAGCCCAGCAACTCGTCGCGCGACAAGGGCTGGTCCGGCTTCCTCACCACCACCAGCAGCGGGCGCTCGTCCCACTTGGCGTGGGGCACCGCAATGCAGGCGGCCATGGCCACCTGCGGGTGGGCCATGGCAATGTTCTCCAGATCGATGGAACCGATCCATTCGCCGCCGGACTTGATCACGTCCTTGCTGCGGTCGGTGATCTGCATGATGCCCAACTCGTCGATGTTGGCTACGTCGCCGGTGGGAAACCAGCCCTTGCCCTCGGCCTTCACCAGCGGCGAGTCGCCCTCGCCGCGGAAGTATTGCGAGACCACCCAAGGGCCACGCACAAGCAGATCGCCGCTGGCCTGTCCATCCCAGGGCAGCTCGGCGCCGTCCTCGCCGACAATCTTCATGTCGACGCCGAATACGGCGCGGCCCTGCCTGGCCTGCACCGCGTAGCGCGCCTCTTCCGGCAAGGACTGATGTGCAGGCTTGAACGTGCACACCGTGCCCATCGGGCTCAACTCCGTCATGCCCCAGGCATGCAGCACCGCGACACCGTAGCGTTCCTGGAAGGCGCGCATCATCGATGGCGGGCAGGCCGATCCGCCAATGATGGTGCGACGCATGGTGCGGAAGCCGAGCTTGTTGGCCTCGACGTGCGCCAGCAGGCCCTGCCACACGGTCGGCACACCGGCCGAGAGCGTGACGCTTTCGCTTTCGAACAGGTCGTGCAGCGACTTGCCGTCCAGTCCGGGTCCTGGAAACACCAGCTTGGCACCGACCATGCAGGCGACGTACGGCAGGCCCCACGCGTTGACGTGGAACATCGGGACCACCGGCAAGATCGTGTCGCGGGCCGAGCAGTTCAACATGTCGGGCAGCGCCGCCGCGAAGGTGTGCAGCATCGTCGAGCGATGGCTGTAGAGCACGCCTTTCGGATTGCCCGTGGTGCCGGAGGTGTAGCAGAGCGACGAAGCGGTGTTCTCGTCGAACTCCGGCCACGCGAACCGGTCGCTGCCCTCGTCGATCAGGTCCTCGTAGCACAAGAGGCCCTCGATGCGGCTGTCCTTGGGCATGTGCTGACGATCCGTCATCGCGACGAAGTGGCGGATGGTCTTCACGCGCGGCGCGATCGCCTCCACCAGCGGCAGGAAGGTGAGGTCGAAGAACAGCACCTGGTCCTCGGCATGGTCGGCGATCCACACCAGCTGGTCGGCGTGCAGGCGCGGATTGAGCGTGTGCAGCACGGCGCCCGATCCCGAGACCGCGTAGTAGAGCTCCATGTGGCGATGCCCGTTCCAGGCCAGTGTGGCCACCCGATCCGAGCGCGTCACATCCAGCGAGGCCAGCGCATTGGCCACGCGGCGCGAGCGCGCAGCCATGTCGCGGAAGGTGTAGCGGTGGATGCCGCCCTCGACACGTCGGGAAACGATCTCCTGCTCGCCGTGGTGCCGCTCTGCATGCGTGAGCAAGGAGGAAATCAGCAGCGACTGCTGCATCATGAGTCCGTTCATTTGTCTTTTCCTTTGAATGAGATCAGGCCGGCACCAGCGTGGCGTCGGGATCGGTCTGTTCTTCTTTCCTGAAGTGCCGGTCGCTCAGCAGGAAGTGGGACAGCGCCGGGATCAGCACGAGMGCGCCGACCATGTTCCACAGGAACATGAAMGTCAGCAGGATGCCCATGTCGGCCTGGAACTTGATCGGCGAGAAGGCCCAGGTGATCACACCGGCGGCCAGCGTCACGCCGACGAGCGCGACCACGCGGCCGGTGAAGAGCAGCGCATCGCTGTAGGCCYGTGCCAGGCTCAGGCCGCGGCGCTGYCCGGCCAGCTGCACGCTCAGCAGGTACAGCGCGTAGTCGACGCCGATGCCCACGCCGAGCGCGATCACCGGCAGGGTCGCGACCTTCACGCYGATGCCCAGCAGCACCATCAGCGCCTCGCACAGGATCGAGGTGATGACCAGCGGGATCACCGCCACCACCACCGCGCGCCACGAGCGGAAGGTCAGGAAGCACAGCGCGATGACCGCGGCATACACGTACAGCAGCATCGTGCGGTTGGCCTCGTGCACCACGATGTTGGTYGCCGCCTCGATGCCGGCCGAGCCGGCGGCCGGCAGCACCTGCACCACGGCGGGGTCGGTCGGATGCTCGGCGACGAACTTCTCCACCACGCGCARYACCTGCTGCAGYGTCTCKGCCTTGTGGTCGGTGAGGTAGGCCACCAGCGGCATCACCGAGCATTCGGTGTTGAACATCTCCGGGTTGTTGACCGTGGCCTGCTGCGCGCCGTAGTTCAGGATGTCCTGGTTGCGCGAGATGGTCTGCCACTTCGGGTTGCCTTCGAAGGAGCCGGCGGTGATCTGCCGCACCACGTCGGTCAGCGCGATGGTGGTGCGCACCTGCGGCAGCTGCTGCAGCTCCCARGCCAGRCGRTCGACGTGCACCAGCGTGTCGTACTTGAGGCAGCCTTCCTTCGGCGTCTTGATGATGACCGCGAACAGGTCGCTGGACAGCGAGTAGTTCTTCGTGATGAACGCGTTGTCGCGGTTGTAGCGCGAGTCCGGCCGCAGCTCCGGCGCGCCGGGGTCGAGGTCGCCGACCTGAAGCCGCGTGCTGATCGCATAGCCGCCGACGGTCAGCGCCAGCGAGCCGAGGATGGCGGCGAGCGCCCAGCTGCGCTTTTCCGCGAAGTGGCCCAGGAGGCGCCAGACGCGCCCCCCGCGGCCGGCGGCCTGTTCCTGTTCCAGCTCGAGACTGCGGGCGGCCGCGGCCGGGCTCACGCCGACATACGACAGCAGCACCGGCAGCAGCAGCAGGTTGGTGAAGATCAGCACCGCGACGCCGATGCTGGCGGTCAGCGCCAGTTCGCGGATCACCGGGATCGGGATCAGCATCAGCACGCCGAAGCCGATCGCGTCCGCCAGCAGCGCGGTGACGCCGGCGAGGAACAGGCGGCGGAAGGTGTAGCGCGCGGCCACCAGCCGATGCGTGCCGCGGCCGATGTCCTGCATGATGCCGTTCATCTTCTGCGCGCCGTGGCTGACGCCGATGGCGAAGACGAGGAAAGGCACCAGCATCGAGTAGGGATCGAGTTCGAGCCCCGCAAGACGCACCAGACCGATCTGCCAGAGCACCGCCACCAGCGARCAGGCCAGCACCATCGCCGTGCTGCGCACGCAGCGCGTGTAGCCGTACAGCAGCAAGCCGGCGACGATCGTGGCGACGCCGAAATACAGCATCACCTGCAGCAGCCCGTCGAGCAGRTCGCCGATGATCTTGGCGAAGCCGATGACGTGCACCTTCACGCCCCAGGGCTTGCCGTCCGGCGCGAGKCCGTGCTCGTACTTGTCGCGGATCCTGGTCTCGACTTCTCGCGAGAGCTGCCAGTARTCGAGGCGGCCGTCCTTGSCGCCGTCGAGCAGCGGCGCGACGATGGCGCTCGACTTGAAGTCGTTGGCCACGATGCTGCCGACGAGACCCGCRCGCGCGACGTTGAGCCGCAGCCGCTCSACGCTGGCMGGYGCGCCGTTGAAGTTGTCGGGCATGACCGGCCCGCCTTGAAAGCCTTCCTCGGTCACTTCGGTCCAGCGCGTGGCCGGCGTCCACAGCGACTTGACCCAGGCGCGGTCCACGCCCGGCGTCAGGAACAGGTCGTCGTTGATGTGCTTGAGCGCATCGAGGTAGCGGGCGTCGAAGATGTCGCCCTTCTCGTTCTCGACCACCACGCGCAGCGTGTTGCCCATGCCGCGCAGTTCGCTGCGGTTGTTCAGGTAGTTCTGGATGTAGGGATGACCCACGGGGATCATCTTGTCGAAGCTGGCGTTGAGCGCGACGCGGGTGGCGAAGATGCCCAGCACCAGTGTGGCGACCAGGCAGGCCAGGGTCACCGCCAGGCGGTGGTTGAAGACGGCGCGCTCCAGCCAGTTGCCGGAGTCGCGCGGGAAATCCGCGAGGTCGCGCACGACCGGCATGCGGTCGAGGCCTGAAGAGACTGCCATTTCTATTTGTCCTTGGTCGCCARCTCGACGGTGCGCAGGCCACGCGGGCCACCCACGACCAGCGAGGCATTCGAGCTGAACGCGACGGCGGCCAGCGGCATTTGCGGGCGCAGGCCCGAACGGGTGAAGTGGCGTCCGCCATCGACGCTCAGCRCRATGCTGCCGCCCTGGTCGACGAGCGCCACGGTGCCGTTGGCGGCGACCGCGCCGCTCACGATGCTGGCCGGCAGGCCGGTGTCCACCGGCTGCCAGSWCTGGCCTTCGTCGACGCTCAGGAAGGCATTGCCGCGCATGCCGAAGGCCAGCACGCCSGCGCTCGTGGCCAGGACGCCGAAGAAGCTGCCCTTGTAGGGCGAGGTCAGCGCGCGGAATCGCCGGCCATCGGCGTCGAGCTTCAGCAGCAGCCCGGCTTCGCCGGCGGCGTAGGTCGCGCCGCGCGMGSCGCAGATGGCATAGATGCTCAGCAAGCCGGGGTTGTCGACGCGGTCGAACCACGACTCCCAGCGCTTGCCGCCATCCGCGGTGCGCAGCACGAGCCCGTAGGCGCCGACCACGAAGCCCTGGCTGGGGCTGTGGAAATGCAGGTCGAGGAAGGGCTTGTCGGGGCCGGCCTCGGCGTTGCGCCTGGCTTCGTCGAGCAGCTTGCGGTCGGTGTCGCTGGCATCGGCCGCGGCGGTGCGTTGCTGCATCTGGTCGAGCACCAGCGCATTGGCCTGGCGTCCGTCGAGCAGTCGCTTCCAACCGAGGCCGCCGTCGCGCGTGCCGAGCACCACGCCGTCGTGGCCGGTGGCAAAGCCGATGCTGTCGTCGACGAAACGCACGGCGGTGAGGTCGGTGCTCACCGGCACCATGGACTGCACCCATGCCTGGCCGCCGTCGGACGAATGCAAGACGTGGCCGCGCTGCCCGACGGCCACCAGGCGGTCGCCGGCGCGCGCGATGCCGGTGATGAGGCGCTGGTCGGCCACCGCGCTCATGCGTGCCGGCAGGTCGAGCATCTCGCTGCCGCTATGGGCTCGGCCGGCTTCGCCGGCGCGGGCGGACACGCCCGCGCCGGAAGCCAGGGCGGCCAGGAGGATGCTGCGACGCTGCATGCCTTCTCCCGTCAGCGCACGCCGGAGCCGGCCAGGGCGTCCGCGGACCAGGCGTTGGCCGACTGC
>NZ_JBFUBW010000069.1:0-12179 GCF_056405555.1 Variovorax sp. P1_G12
AGTCGACGTGCGCGTAGTGGCGGTTGGCCGTCTCGTACTCGACGTGGGCCGTGTTGATCGTGATGCCGCGCGCCTTTTCTTCAGGAGCCGCGTCGATCTGGTCGTAGGCCTTCGCTTCGCCGCCGAACTTGGCCGACAGCACAGTGGCGATCGCCGCCGTCAGCGTCGTCTTGCCATGGTCCACGTGACCGATCGTGCCCACGTTGACGTGCGGCTTCGTGCGGGTGAATTTTCCTTTTGCCATTTTCTATCCTTGAAAGAGCATTGCCCGTGTGAGGTTTAACGTCTGCACCCTGTTGCTGGTTCTCTCGCCACGGGCAACGAGAGGCACAAGGTCGCAGACTGAACAGGTTTACTTCGAGCGCGACGCGACGATGGCTTCGGCCACGTTGCGCGGTGCTTCGGAGTAGTGCTTGAACTCCATCGTGTACGTGGCGCGGCCTTGCGTGGCCGAGCGCAGCGTGGTCGAGTAGCCGAACATTTCCGACAGCGGCACTTCAGCCTTGATGAGCTTGCCGCCACCGATCATGTCGTCCATGCCCTGCACCATGCCGCGACGCGACGAGAGGTCGCCCATCACGTTGCCGGCGTAGTCTTCCGGGGTCTCGACTTCCACGGCCATCATCGGCTCGAGGATCACCGGCGAAGCCTTGCGGGCGCCTTCCTTGAAACCGAAGATCGCGGCCATCTTGAAGGCCATTTCGTTCGAGTCCACGTCGTGGTACGAACCGAAGTGCAGCGTGACCTTGACGTCGACGACCGGGTAGCCGGCCAGCACGCCTTGCGTCAGCGCTTCGATCACGCCCTTCTCGACCGCGGGGATGTACTCGCGCGGCACCACGCCGCCCTTGATCGCGTCGACGAACTCGAAGCCCTTGCCGGCTTCGTTCGGCTCGAGCTTGAGCACCACGTGGCCGTACTGGCCCTTGCCGCCCGACTGGCGAACGAACTTGCCTTCGGCATCTTCGACCGTCTTGCGGATGGTTTCGCGGTAGGCCACTTGCGGCTTGCCGACGTTGGCTTCGACGCCGAACTCGCGCTTCATGCGGTCCACGATGATTTCGAGGTGAAGCTCGCCCATGCCGGAGATGATGGTCTGGCCGGACTCTTCGTCGGAACGCACGCGGAACGACGGATCTTCGGAGGCCAGGCGCTGCAGCGCGATGCCCATCTTTTCCTGGTCGGCCTTGGTCTTCGGCTCGACGGCCTGCGAGATCACGGGCTCGGGGAATTCCATGCGCTCGAGCGTGATGATGGCATCAGGGTCGCACAGCGTTTCGCCGGTCGTGACGTCCTTCAGGCCCACGCAGGCGGCGATGTCGCCGGCACGGATTTCGTCGATTTCGAGACGCTCGTTGGCGTGCATCTGCACGATACGGCCGATGCGCTCCTTCTTGCCCTTGACCGGGTTGTAGACGGTATCGCCCTTGCTCAGCACGCCCGAGTAGACGCGCACGAAGGTCAGCTGGCCCACGTACGGGTCGGTCATCAGCTTGAATGCCAGCGCCGAGAACTTCTCCTCGTCGGCGGGCTTGCGGCTGGTTTCCTTCTCGTCGTCGTCGGTGCCTTCGACCGGCGGGATGTCCATCGGCGACGGCATCAGTTCGATGACGGCGTCGAGCATGCGCTGCACGCCCTTGTTCTTGAACGCGCTGCCGCACATCATCGGCTGGATCTCGCCGGCGATGGTGCGGGTGCGCAGGCCGAGCGTGATCTCTGCCTCGGAGAGGTCGCCCTCTTCGAGGTACTTGTTCATGAGTTCTTCAGAGGCTTCGGCGGCGCTCTCGACCATCTTCTCGCGCCATTCCTTGGCGGACTCGAGCAGTTCGGCCGGAATCTCGCGGTAGTCGAACTTCATGCCTTGCGAAGCTTCATCCCAGTAGATGGCCTTCATCTTGCGAAGGTCGACCACGCCCTGGAACTTGTCCTCGGCGCCAATCGGGATCACGATCGGCACCGGGTTGGCCTTCAGGCGGTCGATCATCATCTGGCGCACGCGGAAGAAGTTGGCGCCGATGCGGTCCATCTTGTTCACGAACGCGAGGCGCGGCACCCGGTACTTGTTCGCCTGGCGCCAGACGGTTTCGGACTGGGGCTGCACGCCGCCGACCGAGTCGTACACCATCACGGCGCCGTCGAGCACGCGCATCGAACGCTCCACCTCGATGGTGAAGTCCACGTGGCCGGGGGTGTCGATGATGTTGATGCGGTGCTCGGGCATGGAGTGGTCCATGCCCTTCCAGAAGCAGGTCACGGCAGCCGAGGTGATCGTGATGCCGCGCTCTTGCTCCTGCTCCATCCAGTCGGTGGTGGCGGCGCCGTCATGCACCTCGCCCAGCTTGTGGGTCACGCCGGTGTAGAACAGGATACGTTCGGTGGTGGTCGTCTTGCCGGCGTCGATGTGCGCCGAAATACCGATATTGCGGTAGCGCTCGATGGGGGTCTTGCGTGCCATGAAATTTACTCCGTTAACGGATGAAAGCCCGCCCACCGGTCTCGGTGGTTCGGGCTTCCAGCCTGTCTGATTAGGGGGAACGACTCTTAGAAGCGGAAGTGGCTGAAGGCCTTGTTGGCCTCGGCCATGCGGTGCACTTCATCACGCTTCTTCATGGCGCCGCCACGACCTTCCGTGGCTTCCATGAGTTCGTTGGCCAGACGCAGGGCCATCGACTTCTCGCCGCGCTTGCGGGCGGCTTCCTTGATCCAGCGCATCGACAGCGCCAGACGACGGACCGGGCGAACTTCGACCGGCACCTGGTAGTTCGCACCGCCGACGCGGCGCGACTTCACTTCGACCATCGGCTTCACGTTGTTGATGGCGATCGTGAAGGCTTCCAGCGGGTCCTTGCCCGGGTTCTTCTTCTCGATCTGGTCGAGCGCACCGTAGATGATGCGTTCTGCGACCGCCTTCTTGCCGCCTTCCATGATCACGTTCATGAACTTCGACAGCTCGACATTGCCGTACTTGGGATCCGGCAGGATTTCACGTTTGGGGACTTCGCGACGACGTGGCATTTTTCTAACCTCTTTGCTTCAGTTGGCGTCGTTTCCGACACCGCGAGAGCCAACAAAAACTCTCACTTACTCGACCCAATATCGGGTCACTTCGCTCGATGCGCCGGCCAGGGCACTCGAACACCGCTGAATGAAATACAGAAAGCCTTAGGCCTTCTTGGGACGCTTCGCGCCGTACTTGGAACGCGACTGCTTGCGGTCTTTCACGCCTTGCAAGTCGAGCGAACCGCGCACGATGTGGTAGCGAACACCGGGCAAGTCCTTGACACGACCGCCGCGAACCAGCACGACGCTGTGTTCCTGCAGGTTGTGGCCTTCGCCGCCGATGTAGGAAATGACTTCGAAGCCGTTGGTCAGGCGCACCTTGGCGACCTTACGCAGCGCCGAGTTCGGCTTTTTCGGGGTCGTGGTGTAGACCCGGGTGCAGACACCGCGACGTTGCGGCGAGTTCTGCATGGCAGGGCTCTTCGAATTGATCTTTTCGACCGTCCGACCCTGACGCACCAGTTGATTGATGGTTGGCATGAATGAATAAGTCCCAAAACTAGCCCCGCAGGCCCTAGGCGTGAACCGGCCAGACGGGGAAACGACCAGAAATTGGCCGAAAACGTGAATCCCTTCGGAATTTCCGAAAAGCCTGCGAGTATAGCACTGGCTCGGGCGCTTGCCCATCCCGGGCCGCATCGGGCCCGGGCTACTTGATCCAGAGGCGGACGGCGTCCCAGGCGCGGCCAAGAACGCCGGCTTGCTGGACTGCGTCCAGCGCCACCAGCGGCACCTCGGTCACGGGCTCGTCGCCGAGCGTGATCTTGAGCGAGCCGATGGGCTGGAACTTGGTGAACGGGGCGACCAGCGGGTCGGGACGCACCACCTGCGTCTTGATCTTGCCCGCCGAGCCGGCCGGCACGGCCACCACGATGGCGTCGGGGCGGCCGAGCTTGACGGTGTTTTCCTTGCCCTTCCAGACCGCAGGCGTCGCCACCGCCTGGTTGACATCGAACAGGCGGACCGCGTCGAAGGCGGTGTAGCCCCAGTTCAGGAGCTTCTGCGATTCGTTGGCGCGCGCGTTTTCGCTCGCGGCGCCCAGCACGATCGACAGCAGGCGCCGCCCGCCCGTGAGATTCGGGAAGTCGCGCTTGGCGGTGACGATCATGCAGTAGCCGGCCGCCTGCGTGTGACCGGTTTTCAGGCCGTCGACGGTCGGATCTCGGAACAGCAGCAGGTTGCGGTTGGTGTCGTTGGTCGACGGCGTGCCGGGCAAACGGTATTTCTTGATCGCGTAGTAGTGAACGAACTCCGGGAAATCACGCATCAGGCGGGTCGCCAGGATGCTCAGGTCGCGCGCGGTGGTGGTGTGGCCGGGCTCGGCGAGGCCTTCGGGATTCTTGTAGCTCGTGTTCTTCATGCCGAGGGCCCTGGCCTGCTCGTTCATGAGTTCGACGAAGTGCTCGACCGTGCCGCCCACGCCCTCGGCCAGCGCCACCGTGGCGTCGTTGCCCGACTGCACGATCAGGCCCTTGATCAAGTCCTCCACCGGCACCTGCATCGTCGGGTCGATGAACATCCGCGAGCCCGGCATCTTCCAGGCACGGGGGCTGACCGGCAGGGTCTGCTGCAGGCTGATCTTCTTCGCGCGCAAGGCGTCGAAGACCAGGTAGGCCGACATCAGCTTGGTCAGCGACGCCGGTTCGACCTGGCTGTCGATGTCCTTCTGGGCCAGCACCTGGTTGGCCGTGAAGTCGAGCAGCAGGAAGCTGCGCGCCGCGATCTCCGGCGGTGCCGGCACCTGTGCCCCCGCGGCCAGACAGAAAGATGCGGCAGCGGCGACCGCGAAGGCGCGCAGCGCTTCAACAAAGCGATTCATGGGGGGCAAGAAGACGAAAAAGACTAGCCTGCGCGCAAATGGCGGACAACGAGATTCTTGAGCAGCGGCAATTGTCCGTGAAAGAAATGCCCCCCTCCGGGAACGACTGTGACAGGAAGTGACTGCGGCCGGGCCCAGTCCATCACCGCGGCCAGCGGCACGGTGTCGTCCTGCTCGCCGTGCACCACCAGTGCGCGCTCGTGGGCTTCGGCCGGCAGCGTCGCGACCGGGAAGCGCGACGCCGCCGTGCCGACCAGCACCACATGCCGGATGTCGCGCGTGGCCCAGAGCTTGTCGATGGCACAGCTGGCGACGAAGGCGCCAAAAGAAAAGCCGGCGATCGCCAGCGGTCCCTCGGGCGCCAGCTGCTCGACCACCGCGCGCAGGTCCTCGCATTCCCCGCGGCCTTCGTCGTGCATGCCCTCGCTGGCGCCGACACCGCGGAAATTGAAGCGCACCGCGGTCCAGCCGCAGGCGACGAAGGCGCGCGCCAGCGTCTGAACCACCTTGTTGTCCATCGAGCCGCCGAACAACGGATGCGGATGGGCGACAACCGCCACGCCGAGCGCCGGCGCACCTTCGGCTGCGCGGTCGCGCAGGACTTCGATGACGCCGGCGGCGCCCTTGAGCTGGATCCTTTCGGTCCGCGGGTTCATCTCAGTTTCCCTCCACGCGAATCGAATCGCGTGACCCCGACGCATGAAACCAGCGCAGCCAAAGGCCAGGAACACCGCGGAACCGGCTTTGCCGGGCCGCTGGTGTTGCCCCCTGGAGGGGGAGGCGCCGCAGGCGCATCGGGGGGTATGTCATCTAGCGGCCGACATCGGGCGACAACAGCAGCCGCTCGACCACTTCGCCGTTCTTGAGGTGCGACTCGACGATCTCGTCGATATCCTCGTCGTCGACGAAGGTGTACCAGACCGCATCCGGATAGACGACGGCGACCGGCCCGCCGGCACAACGGTCCAGGCACCCGGCCTTGTTGACCCGGACCTTGCCCGGTCCGGCCAACCCGGCCTCCTTGACGCGTGATTTGCAGCGATCGAAACCGGCCTGGGCCTCGTGCTTCGAACAGGAATCCTCGCCACTCTTGCGTTCGTTCAGGCAGAAGAAGATGTGGCGGCTGTAGTAACCCGCCGGCGCGGGAATGCTGGAACTCGACATCGACGCATTCTATTGAGCCGGCGCCCCGGGCGCCCTGCGCGACAGCACTGCCAGTACGTAAGCCAGGGTTGCAAAAGGCCAGGTCCAGCCCAGCCACTGCGCGAGGCCATGGAAGCGGATGAACCGCCCCTGCTCCCAGGTCGCCAGCGTCTGGGCGAAATAGGCACTCTCGGGGGCCTGATTCAGGAGGCTCAGGTGCACCACCAGCGCGATCAGCAGCAAGGCCGCGCAGAAGCGTCGCGGAGCGCCCAGCAGCAGCACGCCGATGAACAGGGCGGCCGCGATGCCGATCTGCACCGGCAGGCTCAGCCAGGCCCAGGCGTGTGGCGGACCGTAGCTGAGCGCCGCCGACAGCGCCGAGGCGGCCACGCCCGCCAACAGGATCGACGGCAGCAGGATCGCGCGCCGGGCGACCGAACGCGTGACCAGAAAGCCGAGCAGGCAAGGCACCAGCGCGCCCAGCATGACGCAGAGCAGTTCGACCCCCGGCACCAGGGGCTCGAGCTCGAACTCGCGCACCGGCATCCAATCGATGAAGGGCGTGTCGACCAGCCAGTCGGCAATGCCGGCCTCGAGCCGCTCGAACACCTGGCCCAGGCCGAAGCTGACGGCGGCCGGAAACAGCAGCGCGATCGGCCACAGGGCCAGCAGCACCAGGCCGCCGCGCGAATCGTCGACGAACCAGTTCGATCGGGTCCGATGCCAGTGGGCGACCGCGCCGACACGCTCGAGCACCGCCGCGAGCACCGCGCCGATGAAGGCGCCAGCGATGTTGAGCCCGAGATCGACGTTGGAGGGAATGCGCGCCGGCAGGTAGCTCTGCAAGGTTTCCATGGCGAAAGCGATCGCCGCGGCCACGGCCGTGGCACGAAGCACGGCGCGGACGCCACCAGTGGCCGGCCGATTGCGCATCAGCGCGATGGCGGCAAGAAAACCCAGCGGCAGATAGCCGACGACATTGATTGCGAAGTCGAAGCCGGTCCAGTACTTGGGCCAGGGCGCCGCCAGATAGGCCCACGGCGCGATGCCCTGGTCGCGCCAGTCGGCGAAGGGATACAGGCTCGCGTAGACGATCAGCGCCGCGTAGGCGAGCGCCAGGGGCAAGGCGACGGATTTGTGCTGGGTGTCCACCGCATTCAGAACGGCTTGACGACCACCAGCACCACGATGGCCAGCAGCAGCAGCACGGGCAGTTCGTTGAACCAGCGGTACCAGCGGTGGCTGCGGCGGTCGTTGCCCGCCACGAAACGGCGCAGCAGCACGCCGCAGCCGTGGTGGTAGCCGATCGCCGCCAGCACCAGGGCCAGCTTCGCATGCATCCAGCCGCTGCCCGGTCCGCGGCCGATGCCGTAGCCGAGCCAGAGCCACAGCCCGAAGCCGAGCGCCGGCACGGCGAGGAAGGTGGTGAAGCGGAACAGCTTTTGCGCCATCAGAACCAGCCGGGCTCGCTCGGCGACCGATTCCGGCGCGACCAGCGCCAGGTTGACGAAGATGCGCGGCAGATAGAACAGTCCCGCGAACCAGCTGGCGATGAAGACGATGTGCAGCGATTTGACCCAGAGCATGGCGGCAGTTTAGTGGCGAGCTTCCGCCCCGCCCGGCCGGCGTCCGCCGCCGGACGCGCGAAAAAAAAGCCCGACGTCAAAACGCCGGGCTTGGGAAGCCCTTTTGCTGTCACACATCAAGGCACCCGCTCAGGGAGGAAAAGCGGGGAGCGGCAAGCCGCCCGGGACAGAATTTAACAAAGGCAAATCAACCTATCAAGCAAGCCAGGCCATTTTTTAACCTAATCGTCGAAGCCACTAGTACAAACATATTCGTTTTCTCTTCGTTATGAACAGAAATGAGTTGGAAGATCGCGCGGAAGCCGGCTCCCCAGCGGCCATCGCTCTTGGGGCACAATTTTCGACATGACCTTCCACGCTTCTTTTCCCGCCGGCCGGCCGCGCCGCCTGCGCCGGGATGCGTTCACGCGCAATCTCGTGCGCGAGCACACACTCACAACCAATGACCTGATCTATCCGGTGTTCGTGCAGGAGGGCGAGAAACGACGCGACGCGGTCCCGTCGATGCCGGGCGTGGAACGGCTGAGCCTCGACCTGCTGCTGCCGGTCGCCGAGCAGTGCGTGGCGCTCGGCGTTCCGGTGATGGCCTTGTTCCCCGTCATCGATGCCAGCCTGAAGACGCCGGCCGGCGACGAGGCCTTCAATCCCGACGGCCTGATCCCGCGCGTGGTGGCGGCGCTCAAGTCGCGCTTCCCCGAGCTGGGCGTGATGACCGACGTCGCACTCGACCCCTACACCAGCCACGGCCAGGACGGGCTGCTCGACGACAGCGGCTACATCCTCAACGACCCGACCGTCGAAGTGCTGGTCAAGCAGGCGCTCGCACAGTCGCGCGCCGGTGTCGACATCGTGGCGCCGAGCGACATGATGGACGGCCGGATCGGCGCCATCCGCAACGCGCTCGAGGCGCGCGGCGACATCCACACGCGGATCATGGCCTACAGCGCCAAATACGCGAGCGCCTTCTACGGCCCCTTCCGCGACGCGGTCGGCTCGGCCGCCAACCTCGGCAAGAGCAACAAGAAGGTCTACCAGATGGACCCGGGCAACAGCGACGAAGCGCTGCGCGAAGTCGCGATCGACATCGCCGAAGGCGCCGACATGGTGATGGTGAAGCCCGGCATGCCCTACCTGGACATCGTGCGCCGGGTGAAGGATGAATTCCGGGTGCCGACCTTCGCCTACCAGGTGAGCGGCGAGTACGCGATGCTCAAGGCCGCGGCGCAGAACGGCTGGCTGGACCACGACGCGGTCATGATCGAGAGCCTGCTGGCCTTCAAGCGCGCCGGTGCCGACGGCGTGCTGACCTATTTCGCGCTCGATGCGGCGCGGCTGCTGAAGCAAAACTGAGACCTTGCGGGACAGACCAACAACACTGCGCAGCAGTTTTTTGCCCTGTCCTCAACTGACTAAGAATACGGCCCCCATGCGCATCTTCAAGATCGACGGCACCCAGGTCACCGAGCACGACGCGCTGGCGCCGATGGCAGCACCGGGCGCCTGCGAACGGGGCTACCTGTGGCTGTCGCTGACACGGGAAGAATTCCAGACCTCGCTGCCGCAGGTGCAGGAGGTGCTGCAGTCGCTGTGCGGCACCCTGCTGCTGGACCTCCACGTGAGCGACCTGCTCAACGACCAGCTGCCCTCGCGCTATGACTACACCTCGCAGTACGACCTGCTGGTGTTCCGCCGGCTGGCCGCCTCCAACGGCAAGGAACCGGCGCCGAAGCCCGACGCGCCGGTGCGCGGCGGCCCGGCCGTGCTGCGCCGGGTGGACACCCGTCCGGTCGGCTTCGCGGTGTTCGATCGCGTGCTGCTGTCGGTGCATCCCGAGGACGGCACGGTGCGCGACGCCTTCGCCGCCAAGCTGCTCGCGGCGGCCGCCGCGCCGGACGACCGCGGCCGCGCGGCGGTCCCGGCGCTCGATGTCCGCGCGGTGTCCTCCCGCATGCCTTCGGGTCCGGCCGACCTGATGCTGCGCGTCGTCAACCAGATCGTCGATGCCTACCTCGACCTGCGGCGCGACCTGACACGCCAGCTCGACCACTGGCAGGCCGAGCTGATCGATCCGCACAGCCGCTTCACCAACTGGAGCGCGCTGATGGATTCCCGGCAGTCGCTCTACCACCTGGACGAAATCTGCGAAGACCAGCGCGCCGCGGTCCAGGACTGGATCGACGCCCTCGAGACCTTGCCGACGCCGGCGGGCGCCACCGAGCAGCGCGAGCGCGAACTGGTGATGGTCCGCAGCCGCGACGTCCTCGAGCACATCGAGCGCGTGGTGCACCACGTCCGGCGGCTCGAGCAGAACGCCGAAACCGCGGTCCAGATGCATTTCAGCGTCCAGGGCCACCGCGCCAACGACATCATGCGGGTGCTGACCGTGCTGACCGCGGTGTTTCTGCCGCTGAACCTGATCGCCGGCATCTTCGGCATGAACTTCGAGTTCATCCCGCTGGTGCACAAGGCCGACGGATTCTGGATCGCGATGGGGTCGATGGGCGTGATCGCGGTGACGCTGATCGTCGTCTTCTGGCGCAAGCGCTACCTGGCCCGACCCCACTGAGCCATTGAAAAAGCCGGAGGGCGCTCTCGCACCCTCCGGCTTCTGGTCAGGCAGCGCCCGGCTTACTTGACGGTTGCGGCGCCGGCCTTCTGGGCTTCCACGCGCGGTTCGGCCGACTTGTTCATGGTCGAGATCACGCGGCTGTTGACGCGCGAACCGCCGACGACGTTCTGGTCGGGTGCGTTCGCGGTGGCGACGGCCTGGGCGCGCACGGCTTCGGGATTGGCGACCGAGTTGAAAGGCTCGGCGCCGCGCGAACCGCGCACCACGTTCTGGTTCGGCGCAGCCGCGGTACTGACCGCTTCGGCGCTGACTTCGCTGCGGCTCTTGGCCGAGACGCCGGCGTGCACGCCGTCGTAGCTCTCAGCCTGGGCGCCAGCGGCGGCGAGGAAGGACAGTGCGGCAGCGGCGAGGATGCGGGAGGTCTTCATTTCAGTTCCTTTGGATTCTTCGGAGTTGGTTTCAAACCAGGCTCGCTGTCGCTGGCCTGTGCGCTCGAGTGTCGAACGGAATCCCTAAGGGAAAACACCAAGAAAAGAGACACCGCGTTTCCCGGATCGAAACAATCACGATTCCCAGGGAAAAAGGGAAATGCCGGGCCGTGCTTCGGCACGGTCCGGCATCCAGCCGATGAAGGCCGATCAGAGACCGGCTTGCTGCGTCGCCGGGCGGACGATCGTGTACTGCGCCGGCACCACGCTGTTCACGAAGGCCTTGCGGTCCAGGTTCTGGTTCGGCTCGTGAGCGGTCGCCACGGCCTGGGCACGGATCGTCGCACGGTCGGCCGAGGTGGTCAGCGCCGGGGCGACGCGCGAGGACACGCCGTCGGCATAGGGGTTCTCGCTGCGCGCGGCCACCACGGCCTGGCCGTTCACTTCGGCGCGGCTGTTGGCCGACACCGGGGCTTGGACGCCTTCGTAGGTTTCGGCCTGGGCACCTGCTGCGGCCAGGATCGAGAGGGCGGCGGCGGCGATGATCTTCGAGGTCTTCATTTCAGTGTCCTTTGTGTACTTGGGGATGGGCTGCTCAGTGGGATAGAGTTTGCCCCAGATTTCTAGGTACAAACCCTATGAAAATGAACCAGGGTGTTCATCAAACAGAAACAATGGAGTGCCATGGACGGCCTGGAACTGCTCAAGACCTTTCGCGAAGTCGCCCTGCGTGGCAGCTTCTCCCGTGCCGCCCACTCGCTCGGGATGTCCAAGGCCAACGCCAGCAAGTACGTGGCGCTGCTGGAGACCCGCTTCGGCGTACGGCTGCTCAATCGCTCGACACGCTCGGTCAGCCTGACCGACGCGGGCCACCTGCTGCTCGAGCGCAGCAAGCCGCTGCTCGAGATGATCGAGCTGACCCAGTCCGAACTGCAGGGACATGCGGGACACCCGCGAGGCCGGCTGCGGGTCACGGCGCCGCACGGGCTCGGCCAGAGCAGCTTTGCGGGATGGATCGGCGAATTCATGGTCACCTATCCGGAGGTGCACGTGAGCCTGCACGTGAGCAATCGCGTGATCGACCTGGTCGAGGAAGGGGTGGACATCGCCCTGCGGCTGGGCCGCATCCGGGACGAGAACCTGATCGTGCGGCGCCTGCGGCTGATGGATCTAGCCCTGTGCGCGACGCCGGGCTACTGGGCCCGGCGCGGCATGCCGACGCAGCCCGACGACCTGCGCCGGCACGACGTCCTGACCTATTCGCTGGCGGGCGGCGCGCCGCACCTGCCGTTCGAGGTCGACGGCCAGCCCTACAGCGTGCCGGTGACCAGCCGCATGGACGCCAACGACGCCGCGCCGCTGATCGGCGTCGCGCTGGCCGGACTCGGCGCGGTCTGCGTGCCGACGATGATGGCGCAGTCGCACATCGAACGCGGCGCGCTGGTGCCGGTGCTGAAGGAGTTCATGCCACGCGACCTCTGGCTGTACGCCGCCTATTCGCAGCGCCGTCACAACAGTGCCGCGCTGCGGGCGCTGCTGGACTTTCTCGAAGCGCGCGTGCGAGACCCCGAGCC
>NZ_JBFUBW010000070.1:0-12077 GCF_056405555.1 Variovorax sp. P1_G12
GTCGAAGAGCTTCTACCAGGTGCTGACCGACCAGCAAGGCAAGGATTCGTGGCCGATCACCGGCGCCACCTTCATCCTGATGCACAAGCTGCAGGACAAGCCGGCGCAGGCCACGACCACGCTCAAGTTCTTCGACTGGGCCTACAAGAACGGCGACAAGACCGCCGGCGACCTCGACTACGTGCCGATGCCCGACAAGGTCAAGGGCGCGATCGCCACCGCCTGGGGCGAGATCAAGGACGCGTCGGGCAAGCCGATCCCGTACAAATGACGGTTCTGTTGGCCACGCCGATGCGCTAGGCGTGTGTCGGCTCGCGCCTCAGAAGTTCGTCGCGCTCGAACAAGGTCACGACCCAGTCGATGAATACGCGCACCTTGGCGCTGAGGTAGCGGTTGGGTGGGTAGATCACGTGAATCGGGATGCTGCGGGTACGCCACTCGTCGAGTAGCGGAACCAGCTTGCCTTCTGCAATGGCCGCGTGGACGCAGTAAGTCGGCGCCTGGATGATGCCCAGGCCCGCCAGGCCGGCCGCGACATAGGAATTCGTGTCGTTCGCGACAAGGCGATGGCTGAAGCTGAGCTCAAGAACTTCCCCATCCTTCGCAAACTGGAAAGGAAGGGGCCGGTTCGTTTGCGACGAAGTCATGCCGATCGTCGGGAATGATGCGAGATCCGCCGGGGTCGCCGGCAGCCCGTGCGGCGGGAAGAGCGCCGTCGCCCCGCATGTGTAGAGCCGGAACTCGCCAACGCGCCGCGCCACCAGGAACTGCTCGGTGACCTCACCGACCCGTATGGCGCAGTCGATGCCTTCGGCGACGAGGTCGGCCTGGCGATTGCCGGCCCCCAGCTCGATGTCCACGTTGGGATACGCCCGGTAGAACTCTCCCAAGGCGGGGATGATGACCATCGAAGCCAAGGCTGCTGCAGTCTCCACGCGGACACGGCCGGTCGGCGAGGCGAGCGACTGCTTTGCCGAGGATTCGATGTCTGCGAGTTCCGCCAGCAGGCGCACGACGCGTTCGTAGTAGGCGGCGCCTTCCGCCGTGACCGTCACCGACCGGGTTGTCCGGTGCAACAGGCGAACCTTGAGCTCGTCCTCGAGTGCCTGGATGAGCCGTGTGACCGACGCATTGGGAAGGTTGAGCGTCTCGGCCGCCTTGGTGAAGGTGCCGGCTTCCACCACACGAACGAAGGCTGTCATTGCGGCGATGCGGTCCACGGTCGCAGGCCTCTCGGTTGAGATGGATCGGATGATACGCCCGCGATTCAGGTCGCTTGCAACGCAATCATTGCGCCGTTTGGCAATGGCTTTTTTCCCTGGCGCGGGTGTTTTCGGAGCCCCGAGAAGCCTGGGCACCTGCCGCGCCGCGGTCGGCGGCGCCTGGCGACTGCCCGCATTGTTCCAGTTTCACAAATGCCACTTTGCCGGCGGCCATCTTGGTCTGCGACGCATCCACGCCTAGATTGGAGGCATCGAACTTCCATCAGGAGACGGCCATGACACAGACGACCAGCATGAATGCGCTCGGTATGCCCGGTGCCGAAACTCCGGCAAGCTCGATCGCCGGGCAGTGGCACGGCCCGACGGATCGCGCGGTCAGCATTCGGCACATCCGCGCCGAGGACTACCCGCTGGTGCACGAGTTCGTGCGGACCCTGTCCCGCGACACAGCCTACAAGCGGTTCATGGGCGCGCGCAGCCTGACCGACGATGAGATCCGCCACTGGTCAAACACGGATCCTTCCCGTGAGTACACGCTGATCGGACTTTCCGGTGCGGCGGGGACACAGGCGATCGTCGGCATCGCAACGTGCGTGTTCGAGTCGCCGGACAACACGGACTTCGCCATTGTGCTGGCGGATGCGTGGCAGGGCCGCGGCTTGGGGGGTGACCTGATGCTTCGGCTCATCGCCGCCGCCAGGCAGCTCGGTCTGCGCAAACTGAGCGGCATCACCCTCTCGACCAACGTGGCCATGCTTTCGCTGGCGCGCAGGCTGGGGTTCAGGACGACCCGTCTGGTGGGCGCGTTCTGCAACACGCTGAGCCTCGACCTCTGACAGCCCTCCATAGAGGGCTGCGCCGGCCGGCCCCACCCCGCCTGCTCGTTCAGTCCTTGCCGAATGCTCGTGCGGCCGCCGCGGTGTCGAGGGCTTCACGAAGCAACTCGATCTTGCCATCCTGCGCAATCAGCAACCCGGCGTAGGTTTGCCGGTAGATCTTGCCGGTGTCGACGACGACTGCCTCGACCTCGTACTCGGCGAAGGCCTTGTCAGGCGTCTCGATCCAGAGCTTGATGTTCTTGAATCGGAACTCGGGCACCTTCACGAGAATGCCCCCGATCAGTTTCTCAATGGCCGCAGGACCTTGCGCATGGGCTTTCACCCACGGAAGTTCCAGGACACCGTCGTTGGCAAACAGTGCGGCGGCCTTCGCCGGATCTCCGATGTTGTCCAGATATGCGTGAAGCAGGTCGGTCGCTGTTTTCATAGGATCCTCTGTGGTTAAGAGGCCGCTTTCGGCCTCAGGGCGCGCGCTTCGGGCCAGCGCGGATGAGCCGCCGCGCCGCCAGGCGCTGGCTTGTAGATCAGACTTGCGCGATGCCGCCGTCGGCAAACAGTTAGACGAATGCGCCTTCCGACGCGAAAGTCTTCGCTGCTGCGAGGCCGATGCCGGTGGTGCCGCCGGTGATGACTGCGACCTTGCCGGCGAGTTTGTTGCCCATGTCGTGCTCCAGTTGTTGGAAGGGTGATTGAAGGTTAGACAGTTCACACAAATGAATAAAGACGACAAAATTGATTTCTCATTTCAGCTGTGTGAATAATCTCGGCCCGGTGCGCACCCACTGACCAGCCATGGACCAACTGCTTGCCCTGCGCGTGTTTGTGCGGATTGCCGAGTCAGGCGCGTTCTCGAAGGCCGCGGACTCGATGAACATTCCGCGTCCGACGGTGACCAAGCTCGTGCAAGACCTCGAGCGCCACCTCGGCACGAAGCTGTTGCAGCGGACGACACGGCGCGTCAACGTGACGCCCGAGGGAGCGGCCTACTACGAGCGAGCCACGCGTCTCATTGACGACCTCGACGAGATGGACGAGAGCGCAGCGCGAGCACGGGCTCAGCCTCGCGGCCGCATTCGCGTCGACATCGGGTCGGTGCTGGCGAACATGATTCTGATTCCGGCGCTGCCGAGCTTTCGCGCGCGCTACCCGGAGCTGCACGTCGACCTCGGCGTCAGCGACCGCCCCATTGACCTCATCGGTGAAGGCGTCGATTGCGTGGTTCGCGGGGGTGAGCTCGCCGACACATCGCTCGTCGCCCGGCGCATCGCCGACCTGGATTGGGTCACCTGCGGGAGTCCTCTGTATTTCGGCGCCCGCGGTGTTCCTCAACATCCGTCGGAACTCCTGGCTCGCGAGCCCGGACCGACAAACAAGACGCCCGTGCCAGGGCACGCCATCGTCGGGTATTTCTCGTCACTCTCAGGAAAGGCGTTCCCGCTCGAGTTCCACAAGGGTGACGAACAGGTGCTGGTGCAAGGTCAGGCCGCCGTCGCGGTCAACGAGAGCACAGCCCATCTGAGCGCGCTGCTCACGGGCGTGGGACTCGGACAGGCCTTCAAGTTCATGGTCACGCCGCATCTCGACAGCGGGAGGCTGCGCACCGTGCTCGACGATTGGACGCGGCCGCGGCATCCACTGCACCTGGTCTACCCGAGCAGTCGACACCTGAGCTCGAAGCTCCGCGTTTTCGCCGATTGGGTGGCAGAGGTATTCGCGCCGTTCGATGACCGCAACCGCAACAGGTAGCCAACGCCAGGAGTGGATGACTCGGGTTCGCCCTCACGACATCGACAGCCTGCACGCATAGGGGTTCCGTGCGCACTCAGGGCGGCGCGACGTTCGCTGTCTGGATCATCGAGTTTTTCGATGGATTCCATCGAAACAAACAGGCTTCCACGAGAGATTCAAGGCTCATACGCTCGGGGCCATGTCATCGAAGTTCGTTCTTCCTTCCCCGCCCGCCGACGTTTCGGCGATTCCTGTCAATTCGTGGTCTGCCAACCGAGCTGGCGACCCAGTCCGCTTTTTCTAGGAGATTCCCATGAGCAAGGTTCTTGTCCTCTACTACTCGTCCTACGGTCACATCGAAAAGATGGCCGAAGCGATCGCCGAAGGCGCCCGCAGTGCCGGCGCCACGGTCGACATCAAGCGGGTGCCCGAGACCGTTCCACTGGAAGTCGCGAAGAGCGCGTACTTCAAGCTCGACCAGGCGGCCCCGGTCGCCACGGTGGCCGAACTCGAAAACTATGACGCGATCATCGTCGGCACCGGCACGCGTTTCGGGCGCATGTCTTCGCAGATGGCGGCGTTTCTCGACCAGGCGGGCGGCCTGTGGATGCGCGGCGCACTGCATGGAAAGGTGGGTGCTGCCTTCAGCTCTTCCGCCACGCAGCACGGCGGCCAGGAGACCACGCTGTTCTCGATCATCACCAATCTGCTGCACTTCGGCATGACCATCGTGGGCCTTCCGTACAGCCATCAAGGCCAGATGAGCATGGATGAAATCGTCGGTGGGGCACCCTATGGCGCGACGACCGTGGCAGGCGGCGACGGATCGCGGCAGCCGTCGGAGATCGACCTTGCCGGCGCGCGCCACCAGGGCGAGCTGGTCGCGAAGACGGCGGCCAAGCTGTTCGGTTGAGCTTCGAGTCTTCCCAGGAGAACAACCATGAGCAGCAAGATCACTGCGGGCGAAGCGGCCAAGGCCGTCGTCCGTCGCAACACCGAAGAGGTTCAAGGCGGCGGCAACTATGCGCTGTTCGACGAGCTCTTCGCCGATAGCTTCCTGGACCACACGCCGCAGCCCAACTGCACGCCGGACAAGGCGGGCGCCTTGGGCCTCTACAAGACGCTGCGCGCCGCGTTCCCCGACTTTCATGCCGACATCCATTGGCAGCGGGTGGAGGGCGACGTCGTGACGACCTTCAAGACCTACCACGGGACGCATCAGGGCGCCGTGTTCGGCATCGCGCCCACGGGTCGCAAGATCCATTTCGAAACCGTCGATGCGATGCGCGTGCAAGACGGAAAGATCACGGAACACTGGGGTGTCGCGAATCTCTTCTCCCTGCTGCAGCAGCTCGGTGCCTGGCCGCCGGCGGCGCAGGCTTAGGCGCGCAGGGGGCAACATGACGACCATGAACGCCTTGCGCCTGGAGAAGTTTGGCGCGCCGACGGTGCTGCTACTGCAGGACATCGCGATTCCCGAACTCGGGCGTGGCGAGGTTCTCGTGGAGGTGCATGCGTCGGCCATCAACCTGAGCGACGTGAAGAACGTCGCAGGACTCTTCAACGCCACTTTGCCGACCACGCCGGGCCGGGACTATGCGGGCGTCGTTGTGGCCGGAGACCCGGCTTGGCGCGGCAAGAAGGTCTGGGGCAGCGGCGCGGGTTTCGGCATGGTCCGCAACGGTGCGCATGCGCAGTATCTGGCCGTGGCGTCGGACTGGCTCTCGGAGATGCCGGCGAGCCTCTCGATGGAACAGGCCGCCGCGGTGGGAGCGCCCTATGTCACCGCGTGGACGACGCTGATCGATGCCGCCAGGCTGCAGGCAGGCGAGACCGTCCTGATCACAGGCGCGGCAGGCGCGGTCGGCCGGGCCGCCACCCAGATCGGGCGCTGGAAGAAGGCGCGAGTGATCGGCGCGATCCTTTCCGGCGAGGCGCCGGGAGCGGATGCCGTCATCCACACGAAGGATCAGGATCTGCCCGAGGAAATCAAGGCATTGACGGGCGGCAAGGGCGTCGACGTCGTGCTCGATACGGTCGGGGGTGCCCTGTTCGAAGCGGCCTTGAAATCACTGGCGCTCGACGGGCGGCAGGTGGCCATCAGCAGCATGGGGTCGCGTCGCGTCGAGTTCGACCTGGTGGACTTCTATCGCGGTCGCCAGCGCCTGATCGGCGTGGACACCGCGAAGCTCACGGGCGCCGAGATCGCCAGGATCATGGATGCGCTGCGCGTCGGTTTCGACGAGGGCATCTTCCAAGCGCCGTCGATCCGGACATGGCCGCTGGATCAGGCGGTCGAGGCCTACGGCATGGTGGAAAAGGGCGGTTCGCAGGCCAAGCAGATCCTGCTGCCGCGCGGCAAGTGAGACCTTCGGCGACTCCAAGAGGAACATTCAAATGAGCGACATTCTCAAGGGCAAGGTGGTCATCGTCACCGGCGCCGCCAGCGGCATCGGCCGGGCGATCGCGATCGGCGCCGCGCAACATGGTGCGAAGGCGGTCATCGTCTCGGACATCACCGAAACGTCCAACGAGGGCGGCAGCACCACCACCTCGGAAATCGAGGCGCTCGGCGTGGCCGCCCGCTTCCATCGCACCGACGTGAGCCAGCGCACGGAGGTCGATGCGCTGGTCGAAGCGGCGGCGGAGTTCGGCGGTGTCGACGTGATGGTCGGCAACGCCGGCATCACGTTGCGTTCGGATGGCGCCGACGTGGCCGAAGACGACTACCGGCGACTGATGGCGGTCAACCTCGATGGCGTCCTGTTCAGCGCGCAAGCCGCCGCGCGGCAGATGAAGGCGCGCGGCAAGGCCGGCAGCATCGTCCTGATGGCCAGCATGGGCGGGATCGCGGGTGCGGGCATGACCGTGGCCTACTCCACGAGCAAGGGCGGCGTCGTGCTCATGGCCAAGGCCCTGGCTGACGCGCTCGGCCCGGATGGCATACGCATCAACGCCGTCGCTCCCGGCACCATCGACACCCACCTGCTGCGCACCAATCCGGGCATCGCCGCCGCGTCCGAGGGCTTCCGGCAGCGCACGCCGCTGCGCCGGCTCGGCAAGCCTTCCGAAATCGCGGATGCGGTCGCGTGGCTCGGCTCGGACATGTCGAGCTACGTGACCGGCATCGCGCTCCTCGTCGACGGCGGACTGCTGTCGGTGATCTGACATCACTCACCCAACATGAAAAAGAACATGACCACCGTCATTCGTGTGCATCACTACGGCCCTCCCTCTGCGCTGCAGGTCGAGGAAGAAACGGCGGGCGCCCCGGGAGCCGGGCAGGTGCGATTGCGCCAGGAAGCCATCGGCGTCAACTTCGTCGACACGGCGTTTCGCGATGGTTCCTTTGGCGTTCCGCTGCCCTTCGTTCCCGGGGTGGAAGCCGCTGGCGTCGTCGAGGCCGTGGGCCCGGGGGTGTCCGGCTTCGCGGTCGGCGACCGCGCCGCGTACTTCTTCGCGCCGGGCAGCTATGCGGTCCAGCGCGTGATCGATGCATCGTCCTTGATCAAGCTGCCGGACGACATCCCGACCGAGCAAGCCGCGGCCGTGATGGCCAAGGGCCTCACGGCCTGGATGGGGCTTCGCGCGCTGTACCCACTGAAGGCCGGCGAAACGGTCCTGGTCCAGGGGGCATCGGGCGGCGTCGGGTCGCTGATCTCGCGTTGGGCGAGATCGTTGGGGGCGACCGTGATCGGCACGGCGGGATCGGCGGACAAGCTCGAAGAGATCCAGGGCGCCGTCGACCATGCGCTGCGATCCGACGACCGTGAACTGGCGTTGAAGGTGAGGGCGCTGGCACCGAATGGCGTCGATGTCGTCTACGAGTTCGTCGGCCGCGCCACCTTCGAAGCGTCGATGGCCGCAGTCCGGGACGGCGGGGCGATCCTGACGATCGGTGCCGCCTCCGGCCAGCCGTCGATCGACCAGGCGCTGCTTGCCGCGCGCCGTATTCGCGTCGCGGGCGGCGGCATGCCGCAGTTCGTCAAGGGATCTGTCGTGGCCACTGCCACCGGGGAACTCTTCGATGCCTATCGCAAGGGCGTCTTCGGCAAGATCGAAGTCGCGCGCTATCCCATCGCGGAGGCGGCTCGCGCGCACGAAGATATTGCCGCTCGTCGCCGTGCGGGCCTGCCCATTCTGGTCCCATGAACTGCCGTGTTCATCGGCGCGATGACCCGGCGTGCCGAAGTGGCGCATTCCATCGAAGTGCACAGACCGTCAGTCCCGCACTGGCCACCTGAACAGGAGAAATAGCATGCAATCTGGAGCTTCGAATCAAGCGGATCGACTGTTCAATACCGCGGATGCGCTGACGCTGATGCGCATTCCGAACAAGTTTGATGTCACCGAGTGGCCGAGGCAGGTCGAGGCCTTTCTCCAGGCCACCGAGAAGCCGCTGCACAAGGCCATACTGAAGAACTACCTCCGACATCTCCTGCTGGAGGTTGCCGGCTACTGGGACCAGATCATCGTGCCGGAACTGACGGTCGACGAGCCCATGTACCGCGTCGGAGACCGAAGGGAAATGCGGGTTCTTTCGGGAAAGGCGGCGGTCGAAGGTTTCTACCGGGAGACGTTCGAGGCCCGGCAGAACGTCATGGGCGCCCGGACGATGAACATGGGGGTCGAGGACTATGGCGTCACCACGGAGGCCGTCTGGACGCATGTGGTGCCCGGTGTCTGTCTGAAGGATCACGACATCGAGGCCGACCCCGAAGCCCACTACCTCATGAACCACCATCTGTTCCAGATCTTCACGTACACCAACGATCCCCAGCCGAAACTGATCTCGGAACGCATCTACGACGACCCGGAGAGCTACAGCTACGAGAAGCTCGATCCCGTGGACGTCGTGACGCCGGAGATGGCCCGGGAACAGCTGGCACCCTTCCTCGCGCGAGCGACCCTGGACTAGAGAGGCCGTCCCATGGCTTGCGTCTTTGATGTTCGACGACCGTGCCGAACGAGAAAACCGCGGTCGTGCCATCCTGCATGGTCTCCCCGTCCAGCGTGGTGGTCAGTCGCAGTTTTGGCACTACCGCAACAGCAGGCCGATGCCAAAGGCGATGCCAGCCATCGCGAGCGTTGCCATCAGGCACGGAAGAACGAAGAGTGCGGCTCCGAAGTCCTCGTGATGCCGCTCAATGAATTTCCACAGCTTCATTTCGATCTCCTCAGTTAAGTTGGTGCCAGGATCAGTTCGCCTCGAATGGAAGCCAGTCCGCCCCACGGCAGGGGCGAACCGGATGTTCTAGACCTACTGAGCGGTCAACGTGCGGTGTGGCGCTTTCTTCCGGTTGTCGATGCTGAATGCACCCGCACCGAATGCCAGCACCTGGATCAGTCCACCGGCCATCGCGAGGTTCTTGAGGAAGTGGAACAGTTGGTTCTGATCGCCGAGCGCGTGATGGAAGACGAGCGCGGAGATGATCGAGAACGCGGCAAGCCCTGCCGCGACCACGCGGGTGCGCCAGCCCACCAGCAGCAGCACGCCGCCACCCAGTTCGATGACGATGGCGGCCAGGTAGCTGAGCACCGGCACGGGCAGCCCGACAGAGGCAATGTATCCCTGGGTCGCCTCGGGCGCCGCGATCTTGCCGAGGCTGCTGATGATGAAGATCGCGGCCAGGAGGATTCGCCCGGCGAAAGGCAGGACGGAGTTCTTGCTGTCAGAAGTAGTGTTCATGATGGATTCCTTGAGGTTGGTGAAAAGAACGGTGGTTGAAGAAGCTGGAGGTCAGGCAAGGGCAATCAACGAATGCGTCCGTCGGCGCGAAGCTGCCGCCCGATTCGAGCGATCTCCGCCTCTCCCCGTTGAAGCGCCGCGGGCGAGGTGTGAACCGAGTAGTAGCCCAGCACCAGATCGTGCGGATGCTTCACGGCCGATCCGACGATGAAGTCGGTGTCGCCTTGGGCGGTGAACTCGATCGCGCTTTCGGACTCCTCGAACACCGCGAGCTCGCCCTCGAGTCGCTCGCCGGCCACAAGGAGCTCTCCGCGATGCACATGGGTCCAGGCGACGTCGTGCCCCGTGGGCGGCTGATAGTGCCAGCGCTCGCCCGAGGCCAGATGGACGTGGAGCAGGTTCATTCCGTCCGGCGCGGCCACGCGGCTGCTCGCGCCCGCATGTCGTCCCAGCACGAGCCTGGCGGGGCCTTGCTGCGGAACGGCCTCGGAGGGCAGGTATTGACTTTGCGCCACGCCGTTTTCCAGGCTTCGCGGCAGCGCCACCCAGACCTGATAGCCCTGGAAACGTTCGAGCCCGGCCGGACTGGCGTCGTGCCAGACGCCGTTGCCTGCCCGCATCCATTCGACGCTGCCCGCGGCCAGGACGCCTGAGGCCCCGGTCGTGTCTTCGTAGCGCAAGTCGCCGGAGAGCAGGACCGTGATCGTCGCGATCCCCGAATGCGGATGCATCGGAAACAGCGCATGGCCGGTGGGCTTGAAATCGAAGTAGTCCAGGAAGACGAACGGTTTGATCAGTTCGCCGATGTCCGAAGGACTGACGATTCGGGTGATGGGTCCATGCGCGCGGCCTCTTGTGCGCGCGACGATGCGGCGTGTCTGCGCAGGCGAGGCATGCACGGGTTCGCTGACTGCTTGTTCCATGAGATTTCCTTCCAGTGATGACATGGCCTGAAGGTTAGGAGCTGGACATCTCACTGGGAAGCCTATATCTTTCGATGCAACCCATCGACAGGAGCGATAGATGCTGGACGGCGTATCCATGGACCAACTGCGAACCTTCATCGCGGCGGCGGACGAAGGCAGCTTCTCGGCCGCAGGCCGCAGGCTGCGTCGGGCACAGTCGGTCGTCAGCCAGACTCTGGCCAATCTCGAGGCGCAGATCGACGTGCAGCTGTTCGATCGCTCGGCGCGCTATCCGCAACTCACCGAGCAAGGCACGGCGCTCCTTGCGGAGGCCCGTCTCGTCGTCAACAGCATGAACGGCTTCAAGGCGAAGGCGCGGACCATTGCCGAAGGGCTGGAGCCCGAGCTATCGGTCGTGGTGGACGTGATGTATCCGATGGAGTCCCTGACCGTGGCCGTCGGCCTCTTCCGCGCGGCATTTCCCCACACGCCGCTGCGCCTCTATGTGGAGGCGCTGGGCGCCGTCATCCAACCCGTGATGGAGGGCACTTGCCGGCTTGGCATCTTTGGATCGATGCCCCTTGTGCCGGATGCCGTGGAGTCCGAGAAGCTGCTCGACGTGCCGATGGTCACGGTGACGGGGAACGCCCACCCCCTGGCGCGCCGCAAGGGACTCATCCGGCTGCGCGAACTGGAGGAACACGTGCAGCTGGTCCTGACGGACCGGACGACCCTGACCGACGGCAAGACCTACGGCGTGTTCTCCCCCTTGACCTGGCGCCTGGCGGATCTTGGCGCGAAGCATGCGTTCCTGCGCGCAGGTTTCGGCTGGGGGCACATGCCGGCTGCGATGGTCCGAAGCGACCTCAATGCCGGTGCCCTGGTGCAGATCCAGATCGAGAACTTCCAGCCGCGACTGCCTCCCATCTCGATGTTCGCCGCCTACCGCAAGGATTCGCCGCCGGGGCCGGCCGGCCGCTGGTTCCTCGACCAGCTCAAGCAGACCGATTCGCCATCTCGAGCTTGAAAGCTCGGGGGATGGATGCCGTCGGCGTGAAGCCGGGCTTGCGTCATGCGGCCGCGTCGCGGCCTCAGGGTTCCAGCTCGGGAAGACTGACGGCGCTCAGCTTGTCTGTCCTGTCCTTCCAGGCGTCGGCATCCGGAAGCGGCGCGTGTCTTTTCACGATCGACGGCCACAGCGTCGCCAGCTTCGCGTTCAAGTCCGTGAAGTGCTGCATGGCGGGAGGAACATCCTCCTGCGCGTAGATGGCGTTGACCGGGCACTCGGGGATGCAAACGGCGCAGTCGATGCATTCGTCGGGATCGATGATCAGGAAATCCGGTCCTTCCCGAAAGCAGTCGACCGGACAGACGTCCACGCAGTCGGTGTACTTGCAGCGGACACAGCTGTCCGTGACGACATGGGTCATGGTCTTGCCCTACTTCTCGGCGAAGGCGCGTTCGACCACGAAGTCGCCCGGCGTCGACGTGTTGCCTTCCTTGAAGCCGCGCGCCTCGAGGATGTGCTTGAGGTCGACCAGCAGGCCCGGGCTGCCGCACAGCATCACGCGGTCTTCGGCGGCATTGAGCGGCGGCAGGCCGAGGTCGTCGGTGAGCTTGTTGCTCTCGATCAGCTCGGTGATGCGCCCCATGTTGCGGAACTCCTCGCGCGTCACGGTCGGGTAGTAGAGCA
>NZ_JBFUBW010000071.1:0-11590 GCF_056405555.1 Variovorax sp. P1_G12
CCAGGTACACCGCCCGGGGTGCGTTGCCGCTGGCCTGGTAGCCAGGTACACCGCCCGGGGTGCGTTGCCGCTGGCCTGGTAGCGCTGCAGGGTGCGCAGGCTCACGCCCAGGTGGCGGGCGACGTGCTTGCGCGGCTCGACCTGGTCGGCGAGCAGGTAGTCCAGGGGTGGCAGGCGGGCGAACGAGGGCGCGAGGAAGGGCATGAGAGGGCTCCTGCGAGGATGCCAAATGTGCGAGAGCCGGCCATGCCGCCCCCGCAAGGCCATGACAGTTTGTCGCAGGGTCACGCCAGACCGCGGCGCCCTCTTCTTCCTATGCCATGCGGGCTTTTCCGGGGCGGAGAGCGAGTGAGAAAAGTCAAATCCCCCCCGGCTGGATCAAAAAGAGTTTGAGCAGGCATTGCGCAAGGCTTGCAAATCAATGAACCCTTCGCCGAACGCTGCGAACTCAGAGGCGCGTCAACGTGCTCCGAAAGCAACAGCTCGTTCAACGCGGCAAAACTAACCGATCGCTCCGGCCTTCGGCTGACAAGGACCTGTAGTGCAGAGGCAAGGCAGTCACGGCGTTCGTCGGATCCCATCAGAAGAGGCCAGAAATGCGACATTTCAACTTCGCTGGCGCTGCGACATTTGAAAGCAGCGTTGACAAAGTCGGCCACCAACCCGCTACCGGCATTGCTGGCTAGATCGGAGTGGTGATACCCCCGCGATTCCGGCCTTGGCTGCTCAGAATTTCCAACCCACGCGCTGGCTGCCGCAGCATCAGCAAGATGAAGCGCTATTTCTCGTTCGGCGCCGCAACAGCCTCGCGGCCTTCTTCCGAGCGCCCACTCACGTTGCGTGTCAGCCACGAGTGAGTTGAGACAAGCTGCACCCGCGCGCGGGCGGCTTCGAGCGCGAAATGACCCGCGGAGAGACGAGGACTGCGCCAGTAGTGTTCTACAAGGAAGGTCAACGAATCGAAGTCGGTGGCGTGAACGGGCCGCTCAGCACGCGGCGAAAGTTCCCGCAGCAATGCGCATCTCCAGGCGCGTCGAGCCGCGCACAGCAGGCCGCACAGCCGTGCGAGGCACACAGCGCTGCGCGCGGCTCAGTCCGCCGTCGCGCCGCCCCCGTCGCGGAAAAAGAGGTCGGTGCGGCGATGCTCCCATGCCGGCAACCCGGCGCGCAGGGCCGTTACCCGCTCGGGATCGATATCGGCCAGGATATAACCGGTGCGGTCCGGCATGCAGGCCAACACGGTGCCCCAGGGATCGACAATCATGCTGCGCCCGAGACACGGCAATCCCGGCCCGGCGCCGCCGATCTGCGCGGCGGCCACCACATAGCACTGGTTTTCAATGGCGCGTGCGCACAGTAGAGTCTCCCAGTGATCCCGCCCGGTATGCAGATTGAAGGCGGCAGGCACCACTAGGACATTGGCGCCACGCCCGCGCAGCGTGCGATACAGCTCCCCGAAGCGCAAGTCGTAACATATGCTGAGGCCAAGCGTCAGCCCCGCCGCCTCGACGGTCTGCAAGTGTTCGCCGGGCGCGAAGTCGGCAGACTCCCGATAGGAGACACCGCCGACCACCGCGTCATACAGGTGGACCTTGCGGTAGCGCGCGGCAATGGTGCCGTCCGGCGCAAAGGTAATGCCGCTGTTGCCGAGCCGGGACTGGTCCGCCAGCCGCTCGTGCATCGAGCCAAGGTGAATCCAGCAGCCGGTGCGCTGCGCCAGCGCCGCGATGTGCCCGGTGACCTCGCCGGGTATCGGGCTGGCCGCCACTCGCAGCGTTTGCGCGTCGCCGCGCACATCGCTGTATTCCGGCGTGACGATCAGCTTGGCGCCGTCGCCGGCCGCGGCCAATATCCAGCGCTCCAGCGCCGCCAGGTTCGCGTCGCGGTCTTGCTGGCTGTCGAGTTGAATCGCTGCCACTCTGATTGGCATGACTGCTCCTTATTCCGTTGCCTGCGGCTCGCCTGCCTGCGCGAGCAACCCTTGCGCCACCACCCGCGCTATACGCGCCAGCAGTTCGGCGCCATCTCCGCCATCGAGCGTGTGCGCGGTACGGGGATCGGTGAATCCATCGGCCAGCACAGCCAGCACCGCGCTGCAATCGCCCACGGTGAGGATGCCGGCGTCATGGCGCAGGCCCGGCAACTGGCCGGTTTTGTTGGCGAGATGCGCTTGCCCCGGCAGTGCGGCGCCGAAGTGGGCGCGATCGCGCTGGTCGGCCAGCAAGGAAAGCGCGAAGGTCCGCAGTGCCGCCGGCAACGAGGCCTCGCGCAACAGCCAGCCGAGCGCCGCCGCGGCATCGCCCGCACAGGTGAAATTGTCCAGACCAGCCTTCCTCGCCCCGGCGTCCATCATGCGCCGCTGCAAACAGCTTCCCGCGAGGCCGGCACGCCGGCACCACTGCGTAACCTCTGCGCAGCCGAGCAAGCCGATTAGGGCGTTGGTGGCCACGTTGTCGCTGAGCACGATCATCAGCCGCGCCAGTTCCGCCAGCGACAGGCTGGCCACGCTGGGCAACTGATGGAGAATGCCGGTGCCGCCCGCGCGCGCGCCCGCCTCCAGGGGAAGTTGCTCGTCGAGTCGGTAGCTGCCACCCGCCACCCGCTCCAGCAGGGCCAGCAGGATGGGGAGCTTGATGATGCTGGCGGACGGCCGCACGCGGGCGGCGTCGCGCTCCAGCACTACGCTGCCGTCAAGGCCCCGCAGACTGATCGAAACGCGTGCCGGTGTCGCCGCGAGCAGCGGCGCCAGGCCGGCTTCGACATGCTGGCGCAATGCGTGCGCGTCCAGCGGATGCGATCCTAGCGGGAACATGATCTCTCTCCTTAAACCAGGAAGAAGAACAGGGAGGAGAACAAGCACAGGTTCACCACGATCACGGCCCAGCCGTTGTAGAGCATGTATTTGAGCTGGGTCGAGCGCGCCAGCCCCATCTGGCCGAACATGTCGGAGGTGGGGAACGGCCCGAACCAGTCGATCTGCGAGCTGCCCAGGATCACCGCGGTGGTGGCCGCCGGGCCGACCCCGGCGGCCGCCAGCAGCGGACCGAAGATCTTGGCCGTGAACGTCATCTGCGCCACCGCCGCGCCAGGGATATGCCCGATCACGTTGAACCACAACACGATCACGCACAGCATGGCGCCGCCGATGCCGGCCAGGTGCGGGCTCGCCAGGTCCAACAATGCGTGGTAAGCGTTGAGCTTGTCGACCAGCACCAGCACCGGATTGAATAGCCAGAACAGGAAGAAGATCCAGATCAGCTTGCCGGCGCCCGCGTACATGGCCTGCAGGATGGCGCGCGGGCTCATGCCTCCGGCCAGCCCGGTGGTTGCGGCAAGCGAGACCATGACGATGATGGCGAACGCGTAGCCCGCCTTGGCCAACACCCCGGCCACCGCCATTGCGACGATGGTCAGACAGAAGGCCCACGCCGCGCGCACGGCCTGGCGCGACGGCTTGGCGTTGAGGTCGATGGCAGCCATGCCGCCCGCGCCCGCCTCTTCATACTGGTGACTGGCTTCGGTCATCTTCTGGATACGACCCGACATGAACCAGCCGCTCAGCAACGTCGCGGCGGCCATCGGGATGCCGGCCACCAGCAGGTACTCCGGGTAGCTCAGGCCAGTCAGCCCGGTCACCGTGACCACGTTGGGTGTGAAGGGCCCCAGCACCAGCCCGGCCGACCCGGCGGTCTGGAACAGAGCGGCTACCGCGGGAGGCGACAGGCGTACGGCGGCCGCAATCGGGATCACCACGGCAGCGATGATGGCATTGCCGCCAGCCAGCGTGCCCAGCGCGCCGCAGATCAGCGTCGAGGTCACCATGATGCCAAGGCGCACGCGCACCTGGTTGGACAGCCCGATGCGGCGCACGATGGCGCGCACCATCTGCTCTGCGGCCCCGGTGCGGGAGGCGACCTCGCCTACGCCTGCACCCAGCACGATGATCAGACCAACCACCGCGATAAAGGAACCTAGCGAGTCCGCCAGCAGCTTGCCCATGCCGATGGGCGTGGTGCCCGTCATGATGGCGCCGAGCACGATCGCGGCGATGGTGGATAGCACGATATCCACCCCCAAAAGTGCAATGACAGCAAATACCAGTACCGGCGTCAGTCCCCACAGGCTGGTTTGACCTGCCATGGTGGAGTGGGTGTACAGCGCAATCGCCAGTCCAAGCAAGAATACCGCGATGGCGGCATTGCGCCGGCCTGGTTGCAGCGCGCCAGCAGCGGGCGGCCGCGAGGCAGCTGCCTTCTGTGTCAATAAGGTCATGTCGTCTCCGTTCTTTCAAATCTCTTGTTCAGCCGTTACGCTCCCCGCGTCCGGCCTTCTTGCACTTATTGCGGTGTGATCCCGGCCTTGCGGATCACCGCGCCCCAGCGCTCATATTCCCCGCCGATCTGGCGCGCGAAAGCCTCCGGGCCGTTCCCGACCGGATAGGCGCCAGCATCGACCAGCCGTTGCCGGGTACCTGAATCCTTGAGCGCGGCGATAGAGGCATCCGACAGCCTGGTGCGCACGTCGGCGGGCAGTTGTGCCGGCGCCACCACGCCATACCAGGCGCTGCCACAGGGGCAAGGATTTCTTCATTGTTTGGCCTCCTCGGGTAGTCAAGGCTTATCTGCGCGCCCAGAGTTCAGCGGGTAAGGAATTGGCCGGCGGCGGCGCCGGTTGCGCCTTCGCTCCCCCAGACCTCACAGCCGTTCACATAGACTTGCTCGATCCCCGCTGACAGCTCGCACGGCTGGGTATAGTCAGCACGGTCGATCACGCTGCCGGGATCGAACAGCACCAGGTCCGCCGCATATCCTTCGCGTAGCACGCCACGCCCGGGCAGCCCGAAGACCGCGGCGGGCAGCGAGGTCATGCGGCGGACCGCGTCCTCCAGCGTCAGCAGTCCGAGTTCGCGCGCGTAGTGGCCGAGCACGCGCGGGAAGCTGCCCCACAAGCGCGGGTGCGGATAGGGTCCGGGGATGCCGTCCGAGCCGATCATGGTGCGCGGATGCGCCAGCACGCGGCGCAGGTCGGCCTCGTCCATCTGGAAGTAGATAGCGGTGGCGGGTCCCAACCGCGCCGCCGCTTCTTCCTGCGACACCCCCCATTCGGCGGCGATCTCGTGCAGGTCGCGGCGGGCCTGCTCGGGATGCGGCTGCGAGCTGGTGACGATGATGCGCTCAGCTTCACCAACGAACTCTGGCAACAGAACGGTGGAACTTGCGGTATAGGGATAGACATCGAGGGCGACGTCCTGTGTGGCAAGCGCCCGGTCGATCAGTTCGAGCGTCACCGTGGTCTTGCCGAAATTACTGCGGCCGATGCATTTGTGGTGGGAGATCACGACGGGGATGGCCGCCTCGCGGCCAATCTCCAGCGTCTCGCGCACGGCTTCGATCACCTGGTCACGTTCGCTGCGCATATGCGTGGTGTAGATGGCACCGGGATGGCTCGCCGTCACCCGCGCCAGCGCGACCACCTCTTCCGTGGGCGCCGCGCGGCTGGCGGGATAGCTCAGCCCCGTGCTCAGGCCGAGGCCTCCGTCCTGCAGGGCCTGCGCCAGGGCCGCGCTCATCGCCTCGATCTCGCCGGCGCTCGCGGCGCGGGTGGTGTCCTGCATGGCCCCCGCGCGCAACGTGCTGTGCCCCACCAACAGGCCGACATTGACGCTAGGCGGCGCGGCCTCAAGCGCGCTTCGGTATTGCGCCACGGTGGCAAAGCAAAAGTCGGGCATTTCCCCGAGCAGCGTCAGCGGCTGGGGCAAGGGATTGCGCGGCACCAGCGGCGCGATGCTGATCCCGCAATTGCCGGCAATCACGGTGGTTACGCCCTGGCTGGTCTTGGCCGGCATCGACGGCGTCTTTAGCAAGGCGCTGTCGTCGTGCGTATGTACGTCGATAAAGCCCGGCGCCAGCACGCGGCCAGCAGCGTCGATGGTACGGACGGCGTCCCACCCAGCGCAGTCGCCTACGGCGGCAATGCGGTCGCCGGTCACCGCCAGCGCGCCGGATCGCCGGGGGGCGCCGGTGCCATCAATCAGTTGACCGTTCAGGAACAACAAGTCGCAAGAGGGCATGGTTCAATTCCGGGAAGCCGACCCGCGACGCGCGATGCGCATGCGGATGAACGTTTGGGGGATAGTCTGCACGCGTGCCACGTCAGCTAAGAGC
Source organism: Variovorax sp. P1_G12 (assembly GCF_056405555.1). Classification (NCBI taxonomy): domain Bacteria; kingdom Pseudomonadati; phylum Pseudomonadota; class Betaproteobacteria; order Burkholderiales; family Comamonadaceae; genus Variovorax; species Variovorax sp. P1_G12. The sequence goes on from NZ_JBFUBW010000071.1 coordinate 6,165, forward strand.
GGCGTAGGCCACGATTTCGACCAGCATCTCCGGCCGGCCGAAACCCACCGTCACGAACGCCGCGCGGTTCGGATACGGAGGCGGCACGAACTCGGCATAGACAGCGTTGAAGCTGGCCAGGTGCGAGCGGTCCGTGACATAGACCAGGACCTGGGTCAGGTCGGCCAGCGTACCCCCTGCCGCCTCCAATGTCGTGCGCAGGTTGACCAGAGTCTGGCGCGCCTGCGCCTCGATGCCGCCAGACACCACAATGCCGTCCGCGCCGATGGGGATCTGCGTGGTAAAGAGAATGCCATTGCTCAGCACGGCCCACTCGACAGGTGCCGCAGAGGATGGCAACCCGGTATCAATGATCTGTTTCATGAACTCTCGATTCAGTGAGGAAAGTCAGCGCGCCAGCGCAAAAGCAGAGGCATCCAGCGGCGGCTGGCGCCCCGCGATGGCGTCAGCAAGCAGGGCCGCGCTGCCGCAGGCAAGGGTAAAGCCCAACGCGCCGTGACCGGTGTTCAGCCACAAGTTGGTGTAGGGCGTTGCGCCGATCAACGGTTTGCTGTCGGGTGTTGCCGGCCGGCTGCCAAACCAGGTGGCCGCCGCATCGAAATCCGCGCCGTCGGGGAAAGTTTCGCGTGCCTGCCGGCTGAGCAAGGCGATGCGCCGCTGGTCGGCGCGCGGGCGCCTTCCGGTCAGGTCCACCATGCCGGCAACGCGCAGGCGTTGCCCCAGGCGCGCATACACCACCTTGTGGTGGAGGTCAGTGATACTGATCCCAGGCGGCCGGTGCTTGTCGTCCACCGGCGCGGTCAGGCTATAGCCGGTCAGGGGGAATATCGGCAGGCGCAGACCCAATTCGGCCAGCAAGGGTACGCTGCCCATGCCGGCTGAGATAACGAAGGCATCGGCCTCGACCTCGTGGCTTTCTGTGCGCACCGCCACCACGGCGCGCCCCTCGCGGCGCAGCCCGGTTACGCGCGCACCGCAGAGGAACTTCGCACCATAGCGCCGCGCGGTCAATTCCGCCATGTTCGTAGTGAAGGCATGGCAGTCGCCGGCATCTTCGCTGGGCGTATGAACGCCGCCGGCAAGCCGATCGCTGAGATGCGCCAGCGCGGGTTCGAGCGCGATACAGGCCGTGCCGTCCAGCGCCTGCTGGTTGCTGCCTAGCGCGGCCTGGTAGTCCAGTTGGCGGCGCGCATGGGCAAACGCCACCGGATCGCGGTATACCACCAGCTTGCCGTTGCGCTGGTAGTCGAATTCGATCTGCTCTCGCGCAACGAGCTCATGCACCAGGGTGCGGCTGTGGTAGCCAAGGCCAAGCAATTCGGCAGTGACGGCACGCGCCACGTCGCCGCGGCAGGCTCGCAGGAAGGCTAGGCACCAGCGCCATTGCTGCCATTCCAAGCGCGGCACGAATCGCAGGGGGGAATCGCGGTCCAGCAGCCAGCCGGGCAGCTTAGGCAGCACCGCCGGATCGGCCAGCGGCGCCACATAGCTGTAGCTGAGTTGCGCGCCGTTGGCCTGGCTGGTTTCCAGCGCCAGACCCTCGCGCGCTTCCAGCAGGGTCACCGTGTGCCCTTCGCGCGCCAAGTAGTATGCACTGGCGACACCCACCACGCCGCCGCCAAGTACGCAAATCCGCATGCTATGTTTTCCTGCCTCGATATCCTGCTGCCACTCTCCAAGCCCGCCGGGTCCGCGGCTGGCGGACTGGCTGGGGACAGCGAGAGTGTGGATGCGACAGGAGGCAGGTTCAAATGAACTTTTAGCCCCCCCCCATAACCCAAGGTTATGGGCACTCCTTCGGCGCCGCGACGGGCGTCGCAGTCAGTTGCTCGCGCAACACTTCCAGCAGCGCGTCCAGCGCATGCGACGAGACGCCGCCCTCCGGATGGATCGCCATCACTCCGACGGACAGCGCTGGCGACACCGGCTGCACGGTTAAGTCACCGTGGCTGGCGCGCGCAGCGAACTGCGCCGTGAACTGGTCTACCAGCGCATACCCCACGCCGCATTCCGCCAGGGCGGCCGCAACATAGTAGGTGCGCGCCTCGATCATGGGGGTGCGCTCTTCCAGGCCAAGCGCATGGAAAGCCTGCGCGATCAGACCGCCGAGCGGATCGCCGCTTCCGATACCGATCCAGCGCTGCTCGTCAAGCTCGGCCAAGCGGACGGATTCGTGCTTCGCCTCGCCCTGCGGCGGCCCGAGGTAAACCACTGCGGCGCGTCCAAGATTGGCCACTGCCACGCCCGGCTGGGCCGGCGGATCGAACACCACAGCGAGGTCCAGTGCCCGCGATAGCACCAGCGCCAACAGTTCGTCGCCATGACGCGTCTGGATCTCCAGCGAAACCCCCGGGCATTGCAGCCGGAAGTCACGCACCGCCTGCGGAATCAGGCTCAGACCAAGGCTCGGCAGGCAGCCTATGCGCAGATGCCCCTCGGGATGCCGCTTGAGATTGCGTGCCAGCCGCCTGACATTTTCCAGGTTCGCGAACAGGTGCTCGGTCTCGGAGTAGAGCAGTTCCGCCTCTCGCGTAGGCAGCAAGCGGCCGTGGGCTCGCGTGAACAGCTTCAGCCCGAGATCGCGCTCGGCATGCGCGAGTACCTTGCTGGCCGCTGGTTGAGACACGCAGAGCAATTGCGCGGCGCGGCTCAGGGAACCGGTACGCATGACCGCATGGAATACTTCGAGATGACGCAGGCGCATGAAGCGGGATGAAAGGGATGATGGTTTTGGCCGCGGTGCAAGGGATTTCCTTGATTCTGATGCAATTTGCCGGGGTAGCGCCCCCTAGGAATGGTCTTGTATGGGCGCCTCCCGGATCGCAAGTAACTCGTGTGTGTGAAGAAGCAGGAGGCAGGGCTGCAGTCTTACTGGAATGGACGCCCCCTTTCTTCGACGTCCGCCGGCTGCCAGAGTGTCAGCGGGCGATGTTGCCCACCTGCATATCGGAGGCAGCTCATGAAGATCACGACGATTGGTTTGGACCTCGCCAAGAACGTGTTTCAAGTTCACGGCATCAACGAGCACGGCGTCGCCGTACTTCGCAAGCAGCTCAAGCGCAACCAAGTTGCACCGTTCTTCGCGCGTCTGGAGCCCTGCTTGATCGGTATCGAAGCCTGCGGCGGGGCGCACTATTGGGCGGCCAAGCTCACCGCGCTCGGGCATCGCGTGAAGATGATGGCGCCGCAGTTCGTCAAGCCGTATGTCAAGACAAACAAGAACGACACGCTCGATGCAGAAGCGATCTGCGAGGCTGTTACACGATGAGCAATTGGGCCGCGCTGACGGCGTTCCTGGAGCACGGGATGCTGGAGGCCGCGGTCTTCGGGTCAGGGACCGACGCCGACACCTGGCTAGACCGTTCCCCGAACCAGTCGCTACAGGCGACCTTGCCGATTTGGCCAACCGTCGCTCCTTAACCGTAGCGCCAGGTCGACGATGGCGTCTTGAAACCAAATCTCTGCTTCTTGGTAGCGCCGTTGGTACGCCGTCAACGAGGCGGCGTGCTAGCCGAAACTTGCGACGTCGCGCGGATTCTTGCCAAGCACGGAGCTACGCCGCGCAATGTGGGCGGCCGATGAATCATCGGATGCCGCACATCGACTGGCCAGCCAATGCTCAACGGCCGAGCAGCATGAATGGCGCCCAGCTGGCGTCATCGGCCGCCTTCCGAATCGCGCGTTTGGCCAGTGTGAGCGCCTCGTCCGCAGGCAACCCGCGCCGCACTCCGCCCATGAACTGGTCTACCAGGTTCGCCGTGGCAGCGTCATCGTAGATCTTCCACAACGTGAGCACCGTGCTCAGCGCCCCGGCCGAGAAGAAGGCATAGGGCAGGCCCAGCACGCCCTCCCCTGCTGCGAGTCGCCCACGTCCACTCTCGCAACTAGATGGGATGGACACCCGCCGCCCTTCGGGGCGGGGTGGGCAAAGATAGAGGCACCCCGGGACCGAACGGTGCCAAAGTGACGTCTCCATCCACCACCTCAGGAACGGAGGGACCGAAATGAATCGTACGACGTATGGTCTGGACATCGCAAAGCGCGTATTTCAGATGCACTGGGTCGATGCCGACACCGGAGAGATCGTGAATCGACGCTTCAGCCGGACGGAATTGCTTGAGTTCTTGTCGAAGAGCTCTGCAGGGAGGGTCGCGCTTGAGGCGTGTGGCAGTGGGCATTGGTGGGCGCGCAAGATTCGCGCGCTTGGCCACGAAGCAGTGTTGTTGCACGCCAAGTTCATTCGACCTTTTGTGCAAACCAATAAGACCGACGCTGCTGATGCCCGGGCGATTTGGACTGCAGTTCAGCAGCCTGGCATGCGTACGGTGGCGGTCAAGAGTGAGGAACAGCAAGCGGTGCTGGGACTGCACCGAGTGCGCACTCAACTGACCAAGTTCCGGACGATGCAGATCTATCAGCTGCGCAGTCTGCTTTACGAGTTTGGCGTGACGTTGAGAACTGGCAGGCAGGCCGGTTTGGCCGAACTGCAAGATCGAATGGCTGACATTGAGGGGCGCGTGCCCGGTCTGCTGATGGACGTGCTGCGAGAGCAACTCGCGCGCGTTCACAGTTTGGACGAACAAATCTCGGTTCTCGAGAAAAGAATAGCAGCCTGGCCGAAACAGGAAGCCAGTTGCCGTTCGTTGTTGGCGATCCCGGGCATAGGCCCCTTGACTGCCAGCGCATTGGTCGCCACCGTGGGTGACATACGCACCTTCAAGTCGGGGCGTGAGCTGGCATCGTTCATAGGGCTGGTGCCGCAGCAGCGCGGAACCGGCGGCAAGATTCAGCTGGGCACGATCAGCAAACGCGGGGATCCGTACCTGCGCACCCTGCTGATTCATGGCGCCAGATCGGTGTTGTTCAGATCGAGCAAGCCGAATCCCTGGGCAGAGGAACTGAGCAAGCGGCGTCATGCCAATGTCGCGGTCGTCGCATTGGCCAACAAGATGGCACGAACCGCGTGGGCGATTCTCGCTCATGGTCAAGCCTACCAAGCGGGTTACATCAGAACCCGGCCACAGGCGCAAATGACCTAGTTCGATGAGAGTGCACCGAAGGTTGCGCAGGTTGATGATGAAGTGATGGCACGACAGGTCGGACCGCAAGAACTCAAACCTGAATAATGTCTTGCGCTCAAAGCGCGGCGACTAGATGAGGCAGTTCTTGGCGAATTCCATCAGGGCCCGCAGGCGGAACCTGCATCCAAGGCCGAATGTATACATGGACGCCCCCAGTTTGCAAGGCTATGTCACGTTGCTGGCGAGCAGGAGAAGATTGCAGACATACATCCGACCTTCAGACGCATGAAGCGCTTCGGCCCTGATGGAATGCGCTGGCTGGCTCCTCAATAAGACTGCGAGCTCGAAGCTCGTTATATCCGTCAGGTTTGACCAGCCCCGGTCCTACCTGTATTGCCATCAACG
>NZ_JBFUBW010000072.1:0-11059 GCF_056405555.1 Variovorax sp. P1_G12
TGGCATTCACGCCGCACTCGCGTGCCAGGCGCGATAGCATTCACGCCGCACTCGCGTGCCAGGCGCGATACCGAGGCGCCGGGCTGCCGACACAGTGCCACCAGTTCCGACTTCGCCGCTTCGTCGTACACGCTGCGTCCGTCGCTCTTGTGCCCCACCACCAGCCGGCGTTTGAGGGCTTCCAAATCGTCTGTCATTTACGTTCCCATGTTCATCTATGTGGGAACGTAGGCTGTCAGGTCACAGACCGCGGCTCAAGGACGTGGTTCATTGATCGCATACGTTGTATCGCGAGGCGATACGCGATACAAGGACTACCACTAGGACTCATCATGGCCCGCATGTTCAACCCCCCGCATCCCGGCCTCACGCTGCGCGATGACGTGCTGCCGGCGCTCGGCCTCAGCGTGACCGAGGCGGCCGAGCAGCTCGGCGTGTCGCGCGTGGCGCTCTCGCGCGTGATCAATGGCAACGCCGCCATCTCGCCCGAGCTGGCGATTCGCCTGGAGGCCTGGCTTGGCGCCGACCGTGGCGGCGCGGCGCGGCTCTGGCTCGGCGGCCAGAGCGACTACGACGAGTGGCAGGCACGCCAGCGGATCGCGAAGACGATGCATGTGAAGCGGGCGCCGAAGATCAAGGCAGAGCCCCAGCGAACGTCTCGGTAACTACCTCGGTGCCCAACGAGCGAGCGGCCCAGTTTGTCAGCGTCGCGCTCCGCCCTGTCACCACACTCTTCCCTTTGGGGCAGAAGATTTGCCTCACCACCCGATTGCGTCGCTGCAATCCATGCGGCCGGAAGTCGTGCATCCGGAAGTCGTGCGTCCGCCAGTCGCCCATCCGCCGGAAGTCACTTGCGCCAGGGGTGTCGTCCGCGAGGGTTGTGCAGGGCCGCACGGTGCGGAAGTGATTCGCAGATGATCTTCCGGGAATCGAAGCCCGACCACCTCATAGGAATAGTGGTCGATGGCACCCCGGCGGCTTGCAGCAGCGGTTCGCATCGACATGCGTGATCGGCGGGTTGATCGGACGGGTGGGCCCCCCAAGCAGCAGCACGGCCAGGAGAGAGCGCGTGAGCCATTCATGGCGCTCCACAGATTGATCTCTGTAGAGGGTGTTGCGAACTACCCTTTTCCTGTCGCATTCCGGTCGACAAGAAGCATTCTCACCAGCCGGCCTTCGCCAAGCGCCTCGGCAATGACCTGGAAGGCGAAATAGGGAATGAGTACGAGCAGCAGAAGCAGCGCGCCGGCCAGCGACTCCAGCAGCCGCTGGCCGAACAGCTCGCCAAGCGATTCACCGATCGATCGATGATGGAACAATCCCACCACGACCTCCTCGACGATCGTCAGGAAGATCAGCAGCATCAGGAAGGTGAAAGTCTTGCGCAGCACCGGCCAGATGAGTGGGCGATGAGCGTTGTGCCCCCCCAGCTTCAGAGCCCTGCCCAGCATCACGAACTTGGCGAGCAGCAGGGCTTTCACAATCGCCACGCCCCAGAAGACGAACTCGATGCCATGGCTGCGCAGCACTGCGGCTTTCATCACGTTCATCGCCCAGATGACGATGAAGAGGTAGGCAGTCAGGACCACGAGCTCCTGGAGCTCGCTGATCATTCGCTGACGCAACGGCGCCTTGGCTTTGATGTCGGATTCCATGGCGGATCTTCTTCACAGTTCGTGCGTACACCGACTCCCGCGTCGTATGGCCCGCGGCGCTGGCCGACCTCGCAGGGCATCGTACCGGCCGACTCGACCCATGGCGCGCGACCTTGCGCCTTCGATCATTGCGCGGTTGGTTCGACGCGGACATTGGGCGCGGGGGCAACTTTTTTGCCCGAAAGGGAAGACCACCGGCCATTTGAAGAGGCGTTCACGACCCGACAGCCGCGTCGACTTCATGCACGTGGCGATCACGGGTCGCCCCCCAGATCTAGGTGGCCCTGATGTCCTACTTGAGCAACTTGCCCATCGCGCCGCGGGGTTCCGCATCGAGCAAGTGGCCCTCGCGTCGACACCGGTAGACGATTGCAAACACCTGCAAAAAAATACTGGATGGGCGTACAGTATGCGCATGGACCCAATCAGCGCACAAACCTGGATTGCAGCCTGTGCCCACCAGCTGCAGCGCCAGTGGCGAACGGTGGACCCCGAGCAGCTCGAGGAGGTCGCGGCTGATCTTTGGCGCGACGAGCGGCTGCGATCGATGGCGCCCGCCATGGCCGCTGTGGAGTGGCTTCAACCCCTGAACGAACCGGAACGGTGAGGGGAGGGCTTCTCGAGCGGACCAGGTGGTCGTCGTCGAAGCTGTCGAGGCATCACACCGTTGGACATTTCAGTCAGCAGTTAAAAATCGACCCCCAAAAAGCAAAACGCCTGCAAGAACCGAAGTCCTTGCAGGCGTTCACTTTTTTCATGGTCGGGGCGAAAGGATTCGAACCTTCGACCCTCTGGTCCCAAACCAGATGCGCTACCAGGCTGCGCTACACCCCGACGAGCCTTCGATTCTAACCTGCGAATGGGGGCATCGGCGCGCCGGCGTTTTTCAGCGGCGCTGATATTGCGTCTTGCCGAACAGGATTTCGCGTTCCTTGTCACCCGTGATCGGCTGACGCAGGTCGGCCAGCACCTTGACGCCGCGCTGGACCGCCGGGCGTGCGGCGATGCCGTCGAACCATCGCTCCAGGTGCGGATAGTCGGTGAGCACGATGCCCTGGTTCTCCCAGCTGCGCAGCCAGGGAAAGATCGCGATGTCGGCGATCGAATAGCTCTCGCCAGCGATGAACTTGTTGTTCGACAGCTGCTTGTCGATCACGCCGTAGAGGCGCTTGGCCTCGTTGCTGTAGCGGTCGATCGCGTAGCCGATCTTCTCGGGCGCATACATGCGGAAGTGGTGCGCCTGGCCGAGCATCGGGCCGACGCCGCCCATCTGGAACATCAGCCACTGCAGCGTCTCGTAGCGTGCGCGGTCGCTGGCCGGAAGAAACTTGCCGGTCTTGCCGGCCAGGTAGACCAGGATGGCGCCGGACTCGAACAGCGAGATCGGCTTGCCATCCGGCCCTTGGGGATCGGTGATGGCCGGTATCTTGTTGTTGGGACTGATCGCGAGGAAGGAGGGCTCGAATTGGTCGCCTTTGCCGATGTTGACCGGATGCGCGACATAGGGAAGGCCGCATTCCTCCAGCATGATGTGGATCTTGTGGCCGTTGGGCGTGGGCCAGGAATAGGCGTCGATGGGCGCTTGAGGCATGTCGGGGAATCCGTGCGGGTGGCGAAGCCGGCCAGCATAGCGCTGGACCGGTTTTCCTGCAGGGCCCCGAGCCGCTCAGGCCGCCGCGACGGCCGACGCCGCCAGGTGCTGGTGGATCAGCGCCACCACCGCAGCGCCTTCGCCGATGGCGCCGCCGACGCGCTTGACCGAGCCCGCGCGCACGTCACCGACCGCGTACACGCCGGGGATGCTCGATTCGAGCGTCCCCGCGGTCTTGGCCGGAAAGCCGCCGCGCGCCGCCTGGCCCGTGAGCACGAAGCCGTGCTTGTCGAGCGCAACGCCGCAGCCCGCAAGCCAATCGGTTTCGGGCACCGCGCCGATGAAGAGGAAGATGTTGCGCGCCGGGCAATCCTCCTGCCTGCCGCTCAGGCGATGGCGCCAGGTCGCGCCGTTCAGGCCGCTGGCCGGCTCGCCGTGCAGCGCCACCAGTTCGGTGTGCGGGCGCAGCGCGATGTTGTCCGTGGCTTCGATGCGATCGATCAGGTAGCGCGACATGGTGGCCGCCAGCGAGGGCCCGCGCACCAGCACGTTGACCTTGGCCGCATGCTGCGACAGGAACACCGCGGCCTGGCCGGCCGAGTTGCCGCCGCCGACCAGCGCGACCTCCTGCCGGGCGCACAGCCTGGCCTCCAGCGCCGAGGCCCAGTACCAGATGCCCCGGCCCTCGAATTCCGCCAGCCGCGGGACCTCGGGCCGGCGGTAGCGCGCGCCGCTGGCGATCACCAGCGTCCTGGAGGTCAGGCGCCGGCCGTCGGCGAGCTGCACCGAGACTTCGCCCCGGGATTCGGCGGCGGTGCAATCGAGCGATTCCACCTGGGCCGGGATCAGCATCTCGACGCCGAACTTCTGCGCCTGCACGTAGGCACGCCCGGCCAGCGCGCCGCCCGAGATGCCGGTCGGAAAGCCCAGGTAGTTCTCGATCCGCGCGCTCGCCCCGGCCTGGCCGCCGAAGGAGCGGCAGTCGACCACGATCACGCGCAGGCCTTCCGAGGCCGCATAAACCGCGGTCGCGAGGCCGGCCGGGCCGGCGCCGACCACCAGGACGTCGAACAGGTCGTCGTGGGCGATGCTGTCGACCATGCCCAGGCAGCGCGCCAGCGCATGCTCGGTCGGATTGGGCATCACGGTGCCGTTGGGACAGACGACCAGCAGTTCGGCTTCGCCGTATTGCTCGAGCAGCGCCACTGCGTCGGCGTCTTGCGTGGCGTCGACCACCTGGTAGGGATGGCCGTTGCGGCCCAGGAAGTTCGAAAGCCGCAGCACGCCGGCCGACTGCGGCGGCCCGATCAGCACCGGTCCGCTGGCGCCCGATTCGATCAGCGCCACGCGCCGCAGGATCATCGCGCGCACCAGCCGCTCGCCGAGATCGGCCTCGGCGATGATCAGCGCCCGCAATTGGTCGGGCGGCACCAGCAGGGTCTGGACCTCGGTGTCCGCATGGCCGTCGACCAGCGCGGGGCGGCCCGAGAGCTGGGCCACCTCGGCCAGGAACTGGCCCGGCCCCTGGCGCTCGATCGGCACGACATGCCCCAGGCCGTCGCGCTGGGTGATCGACACCGCGCCGTCGAGCACGACGAACATCCCGGGGCCAGGCTCGCCGGCCCGGAAAAGGCAGTCGCCCCGCGCGTGGCGCTGCACGGTCCCGAAGCGCCGGATGCGTGCGATGTCCGCGTCGCTCAGGACCGGAAACATCTGGTGGCGGCGAGTCTCGACCTCGATCCTGGTTTCGGTGGCCATCAAAACTCCATAGAGCGAATTTCCGGCATTAAACGCTGAAGCGGCCCGGATCGCGCGGCGTCATGCAATTGCCTTCGAATCGACATGCTTGTTTCACCGCCGGTCCCCAGACTGCGTCCGTAGAAAGGGTCCCGATGAAAGAACTGCCCAACCCGACCTTCCCGTTCTCGCAGCTCGGCCTGCGCGGCTCCCTCCGGCCTGCGCCAGGTCCGGCTCCCGTTGCAATACCCGTGCCGCTCCCGCGCACGGAGGGTGGCCGAGAAACCGGCGGCATCAGCGTGAGCTGGGCGCGCCACCAGGACGAGGTGCGCGCCGCCCAGCGCCTGCGCTACGACGTGTTCGCCGGCGAGATGGGCGCACGGCTGGCGACGCCGGTCGCCGGCCATGACGTCGACCTCTTCGACGACTTCTGCGAGCACCTGCTGGTGCGCGAGGAAGCCACCGGCCAGGTGATCGGCACCTATCGGGTGCTGACGCCGGCCCAGGCCCGGCGCGTCGGCAGCACCTACAGCGACATCGAGTTCGACCTGACCCGCCTGCGCGACCTGCGCGAGCGCATGGTCGAGCTCGGCCGCAGCTGCGTGCATGCGGAGCATCGTCAGGGCGGTGTCATCCTGGCGCTCTGGGGCGCGCTGGCCGGCTTCATGAGCCGCAACAAGCTCGACACCATGATCGGTTGTGCCAGCATCCCGATGTGGCACCTCGGCGTGACCAGCGGCGACGCGGCCGCCAGCATCTGGCGTCAGCTCTCGGCCACCCACATGGCGCCGATCCAGTACCACGTGCAGCCGCGCCTGCCGCTGCCGGTGCAGCGCCTGGACGGCGCGCTCGAGATCGAGCCGCCGGCGCTCATCAAGGGCTACCTGCGGCTCGGCGCCAAGGTGCTCGGGCCGCCGGCCTGGGATCCGGACTTCAACACCGCGGACCTGCCGATGCTGATGCGCATCGACGAGTTGCCGGCACGCTACAAGAGGCACTTCCAGGGTCGCTGAGGGCCGAGGGAGTGTTGGAATTCCGTCACGCAATCGTCACAAAACTGTCATGTGCGCCCGTGACACTGGCATGCTGCGATCGTTGAGCACTCCCGCGGCGGTTGTTACAGAATCCATATTCATGCCGCCTGCCACTTCCGACAAATCGCCTGCCATCGTCGAACCCGAAACCGCCCTGACCCTGCTCGATCGGGATCACGCCATCCTGGCCTTCAACGAGCGCGTGCTCGACTGGGCCTACCGCCCCGAGGTGCCGCTGATCGAGCGCCTGCGCTACCTGTGCATCGTCTCATCCAACCTCGACGAGTTTTTCGAGGTCCGGGCCGCGCCCCATCTGGCGGCCGGCGTGGCCGGCGACCAGAAGGGCAACTACACGGTCAAATCCTTCGAGCACCTCGCCGAGGCGGCGCATTCGCTGGTGGCGCGCCAGTACGCGCTCTACAACGACGGGCTGATCCCGGCCTTCGCGAGCCAGGGCGTCCACATCATCTCGCACGGAGAGCGCAATCCGGTCCAGCGCAAGTGGGTGCACGAGTACTTCGAGCGCGAGGTTCGCCCGCTGCTGATTCCGGTCGGGCTGGATCCGGCCCATCCGTTTCCGCAGGTCGCCAACAAGTCGCTCAACTTCATCGTGAGGCTCGGCGGCAAGGATGCCTTCGGCCGCGAAAACCCGATCGCCATCGTGAAGGTACCGCGCGTGCTGCCGCGCGTGATTCGCCTGCCGGCCAAGGTCTCCGGCGGCAAGACGCTGTTCATCGCGCTGTCCAGCGTGGTGCGGGCCCACCTGTCGAGCATGTTCCCGGGGCGGGAAGTGGGCGAGTTCTCCCAGTTCCGCGTGACGCGGCATTCCGACCTCGCGGTGGACGAGGAGGATGTCCGCAACCTGCGCACCGCCCTGCGGCAAGGTCTGGAGCACCGCCACTACGGCCAGGCGGTGCGGCTGGAGGTTTCCTCCAGTTGCGCCGAATCGCTCGCGAGCTTCCTGCTGGCGCAATTCAATCTGCCGCCGCAGGCGCTCTACCGGGTGCACGGCCCGGTGAACCTGGCGCGCCTGACGCAGCTGATCGACCTGCTCGACGAGCCGCAGCTTCGCTTTGCGCCGTACCAGGCCTCCTACCCGATCACGCTGTCGCCCGGGCAGTCCTTCTTCGACCGGCTGCAGCGCGGCGACGTGCTGATCCACCAGCCCTTCGAGAGCTTCGGCGGCGTCCTGGCCTTCCTGCGCGAAGCGGTGCAAGACCCGCAGGTGCTCGCGATCAAGCAGACGATCTACCGCACCGGCACTGACTCCGAGCTGATGGACCTGCTGCGCGAGGCGGTCCGCCGCGGCAAGGAAGTGACCGTGGTGGTGGAACTCAAGGCGCGCTTCGACGAAGAGGCCAACATCAACTGGGCCGAGATGCTCGAGTCGATCGGCGCCCAGGTCGTCTACGGCGTGGTCGGCCTGAAGACGCACGCCAAGATGCTGCTGGTGACGCGCCGCGAGGGCCGGCAGATGCGGCGCTACGGCCATCTGTCGACCGGCAACTACAACCCGCGCACCGCCGCGCTCTACACCGACATCAGCCATCTCACGGCCGACCCGCTGCTGACCGCCGACATGGAGGCGGTGTTCGTGCACCTGGCCAGCCAGAGCCGGCTGCCGAAGCTGCACCGCATGTGGCTGGCGCCCTTCGACCTGCATCGCAACCTGATCGCGCGCATCGACGCGCTCGGGGTCGCCGCGGCGGCCGGCAAGGCCACGCGCATCGTCGCCAAGATGAACGCGCTGACCGACGAGGCGCTGATCGCCTCGCTGGTCAGGGCCGGGCAGAAGGGCGTCAAGATCGACCTCATCGTGCGTGCCGCCTGCACCTTGCCGGCGCGGGTGCCGGGGCTGACCGACAACATCCGCGTGCGCTCGGTGATCGGGCGCTTCCTCGAACATTCGCGGGTCTTCTATTTCCGCCAGGGCGACGACGAGTCGCTGTACCTTTCGAGCGCCGACTGGATGAACCGCAACATGCTGCGCCGGATCGAACTGGCCTGGCCGGTGACCGACCCGGGGCTGCGGCAACGGCTCATCGACGAGTGCCTGGTGGCCTACCTGCACGACGGGCGCGACGCCTGGGACCTCGGTCCCGACGGCGTCTATCGCCGCGTCGACGCGGACACGCATGCGGGTGAGGAGGGCGCCTCGCGCGCCATCGAGGCCCACGGTGCGCAGACGGCCCTCATGAACCGCTACGCTTCGCGCGGGCTCCGCCGCGCGGCATCACGGGATTGACCGAATCATGGACCTTATTTTCTGGCGCCACGCCGAGGCAGACGACTGGACCGAGGGCTGCGACGACCTGCAGCGCGCGTTGACCTCGCGCGGCGAGAAGCAGGCCAAGCGCATGGCCGGCTGGCTCGATCGGCAGCTGCCCGAGGGCACGCGCATCGTGTGCAGTCCGGCGCGCCGGTGCGAGCAGACCGCGCTGGCGCTCGGGCGCAAGTACAAGCTGCGCACCGAGCTCGCGCCCGACACCACGCCCGATGCGCTGCTGGCCGCCGCCGGATGGCCGAACGGCAAGTCGGTGGTGCTGCTGATCGGCCACCAGCCTTCGCTGGGCCAGGCGATCTCGCTGCTGCTGGGGCTGCAGCAGGACAGCTGCCCGGTGCGCAAGGGCGCGGTCTGGTGGATCCGCACGCGCGAGCGAGACGGCGACGTGCAGACGGTGGTGGTGACGGTTCAGGCGCCCGAGCTGCTGTAGCGGCGTTCGGGCGCGGGGCTCAGGGCCGGCCGGCGCCGGGCCGCCAGCGCGGCGAAGTCCGCGCTTGACACGGACGGGCGGCCTGCAGCTACCCCCTTGGGGGCAGCGACCCACACGCAGTGGGGGAGCGTGGGAGCCTCCAGATTCAGATTCCGGTGAGCTCGAGCCGCCACGGGGTCTTCTGCCAGGCCAGCACCTCTTCGCGCAGCAGGTACGCGGATTGCGGGAAGAGGTCGGACCAGCCGGCGCGGCAGCCGACGACGAACAGCCGCGTGTCGGGCTGTTCGATTCGCAGCCCCTGCAGGTCGGGGTTGCGCCGGGCGTGGCACAGGATCACGGCCAGCCGCAGCGCGATGAGCTGCGGGACGAAGCTCTCGTCGTCCAGCGACGTTTCCAGCTTGCGCAGCTTGCCGCGATGCCCCAGCACCAGCTGGCTCAGGGCATGCATCTCGTTGACCGCGAAGCCGGGCGCCTCGGCGTTGTCCAGGATGTAGGCGCCGTGCTTGTGGTATTCGCTGTGCGAGATCTGGGTCCCGATCTCGTGCAGCTGCGCGGCCCAGCCGAGCTTGCGCAGCGCGCGGCCGGCCCGGCTCGTGGTGCTGCCGCCGCGCGCCGCCGGATTGAGCTGCACATAGAGGGCGGCGGCGGTCTCGCCGACCCGCTTGACCTGGGCGCTGTCGACCGGAAAGCGGGTCGCCAGCCGTGCCACGGTGGCAGTGCGCAGGTCGGCCACCACGTCGTCGCGCTCGAGCAGCTCGTACAGCACGCCATGGCGCAGTGCGCCCTGGGCGACCTTCATTTCCTCGATCTCGAGCAGGTCGAACACGGCCCGCAGAACGGTCACGCCGCCGCCGATCACCGCCTTGCGGTCCTCTCGCATGCCCTCGATGCGCAGCCGGTCGGCGTTGCCGGCCCGCAGCAGCCGGTCGACCAGCCAGTCGAGACCATCGCGCGTGATCAGGCCCGGCTCGTTGCCGGCCGCGGTCAGGACGTCGCCGACGGCGCCGATCGTGCCGGAGCTGCCGTACACGACGTCCCAGCGGTCGGGCACGTAGGTTTCCAGCGCTTCGTCGAGCACCGCCTTGGCAGCCACCTCGGCAGCCTGGAAGGCCGAGGGCGTGAACAGCCCCTGCGGGAAGTGCTTCATCGACCAGGCGACGCTGCCGACCCGGTAGGACTCCATGACCTCGGCCACGAGCGCCTGGCCGATGATCATCTCGGTCGAGCGGCCGCCGATGTCCACCACCAGGCGGCGTTCGCGATTCGAGGCGTCGGTGTGGGGCAGGGTGTGCGCCACGCCCTGGTAGATCAGGCGGGCCTCCTCGGGGCCCGTGACGACGTCGATGCCGAAGCCCAGAACGGTGCGTGCGCGCAACAGGAACTCGTCGCGGTTGCGGGCTTCGCGCAGCGTCTGGGTGGCCACCGCGCGGACCTGGGAGCGATCGAAGCCCGCCAGCCGTTCGCCGAAGCGCGCCAGCGTGTCCCAGCCGCGCTGCATCGCCTCCGGCGTGAGATTGCGCGAACTGTCGAGGCCGTTGCCCTGGCGGACGGTTTCCTTGAGGTATTCGGTGCGATGGATCTGGCCGTGGTCGACCTGGCCGATCTCCAGTCGATAGCTGTTCGAGCCGAGATCGACCGCGGCGAGGCGGGTTCCGTTTTTCATAGTGAGGTGCAAAGGGCGGGGCCTGATCGTAGCCCGGTGGGCACGCAAGGCTAGATGGGCCGTGTGACGAATATGTGACAGCGACACACGATCACACACCGCAGCAGCTGTTTCTCCCTCTGTACGCGGGTGTCACGACGTTGTCACACAAGCTTTCTAGAGTCGCTGCCAAGCCCCCAAGGGGCCCTTTTGCAGCTCAAAGGAAGCACCATGAAAACGACGTTCAAATTCGCTGCCGCCGGCCTGATCGCCGCGGCATTCGCGCAAGTTCCGGCCCTGGCCCAGGAAGCCGCCACCGGCGCCGGCGCCAGCTTCCCGGCGCCGCTGTATTCGAAGTGGGCCGCCGATTTCAACAAGGCCACCGGCGCCAAGATCAACTACCAGTCGGTCGGCTCGGGCGCCGGCCTCAAGCAGATCGACGCCAAGACGGTCGACTTCGGCGCCTCCGACATGCCGCTGACCGACGAAGAGCTCAAGACCAAGGGGCTCGTGCAGTTCCCGACCGTCATCGGCGGCGTGATCCCGGTGGTCAACATCCAGGGCATCAAGCCGGGCGAGCTCAAGCTCAGCGGCCAGGTCATCGGCGACATCTACCTGGGCAAGATCGCCAAGTGGAACGATCCGGCCATCAAGGCGCTGAACCCCTCGCTGGCGCTGCCGGACGC
>NZ_JBFUBW010000073.1:0-8729 GCF_056405555.1 Variovorax sp. P1_G12
TTGGCATTCACGCCGCACTCGCGTGCCAGGCGCGATACCGAGGCGCCGGGCTGCCGACACAGTGCCACCAGTTCCGACTTCGCCGCTTCGTCGTACACGCTGCGTCCGTCGCTCTTGTGCCCCACCACCAGCCGGCGTTTGAGGGCTTCCAAATCGTCTGTCATTTACGTTCCCATGTTCATCTATGTGGGAACGTAGGCTGTCAGGTCACAGACCGCGGCTCAAGGACGTGGTTCATTGATCGCATACTGTACGTAGCGAGGCTTATCGAACGTGTGACTGGCCTAACGCTTGAAGAAGCGCTGATGCAACAAGCGTTGGCACCGCTCTGTCGCAAAGACGCGAACCGACCTGGCCGGCGTGTGCCTTGGGGCCACATCCACATATGACCCAGGATGGGTTTATCACGGCTTGCTTGTCGGTCCTCTCTCGAGCGCGGCCAATTTTCTGGACCGCCTGCTCGCCGGACACCTCCTGCCTGACTCGCTGCTGCGGGAGATGCAAACAGCACGCGCCCTCGGTGGACCGCTTCCTGGGCGCCCGTGGACTTCTCCAGGATATGCGCTCGGCCTGATGAAAGGCGCGGTGGATATGGGTCTGACCTTGTGTGGACACACCGGACTTGGGCCAGGCAGCGTAGTGGCCGTCTACCGCGGCGCCTACGGTGCCAACACGGCAAGTTGTGCCGTCTTTCGAGAGGGCTCCGGCGAGGGCTTTGCTGAAGCAGAGGTCGTTCGCAGAATTCGCTGGATAGCAGCCGTTCGCGCGCCAGAGAGGACCTTGCGTAGCTCCGACTAGGAGGGATTCGCCGCTAGAGCTCCTGCCTAACGGGGCCCGACGACGTGCCGCTTTCGCCCGACGGAAAGACGTACAGCTCCAGCCTCCTTGAACTGCGCGGCACGGACAAAGATCGCAGCACCCAAGACCTCAGAGAGCGAACGGCCGGGTGCATCAAACCTTCCAGGTCGGAAAGAAGGCCGCCAGCCGGCTGCTGGACGCCCGCGAATAGAACGGGATGCCGTCGTGAGGTCAGCCGTTCACTGGTCGGAACTTCTCCAGCCACGCTTTGGCCGCTTCGATGGCCGCGTCCTCCGCATCTTCCTTGGTGCCGAACAGCGATCCTGTCGATACCTTCGTTTCTACATCAGCTTCGCACTGGTGCTCACTGATCGTGAACGTCGCCTGGAACTTGCCGTCTGCCGTCGGTTCCCCGCGGCCATGAATCGTGCACCTCCCGCAGTTCGAGGATTCGATTGTTCTCATGTCTTCCTCCGTCGTTTTAGGCATGCAGTATGAAGGCGCACTCGATCCGTCAGCCGTGGGCCTGGCTCATCGTGCGGCCCGATCTCATCAATCCGGTGGAGCGCGCCCAAGCCGCCGCCTCCACAGTTTTGATAAGGTTTTCGACAGCTTCAGCGGCTTCGCGTTCGTGCATCGCGCAGACCTGACACACGAACCCGAAGATCATGGTGCTTCAGTTCAGTCAGAGCTGGATCTGCTCGATCTCGGCGCCCTGGAGCGACATGCCGGGGTCCACACCGCAGGGGTCGCGGTTGGCCCTGAGCGACATGGTGTCGCGTCGCCGCTCCGCGGGCGGCCTCGACATCTTCCCTTTCGGGCAAAAAAGTTGCCCCTCGACCCGATTTCCCGAGAGCCCGCCCAGGGCGACGATGACGTGAGCCGTCTGCCCTCGACCGTTCCGGCGCCCTCAAGCGAGCGCTGCTGTCGACGCTGAGTCGAGTGACTCGCCACGGCTCCACGCAAGTTCAACTCAAGCGAGAAAGCGAGTACCGAGCCATGTCTACCGACACGATTTCCGAACTGGAAGCCCATGAGATTGCGGTCGATGCATACATCTACTTCTATCCGCTCGTGAGCATGGACATCACGCGGCTGCAGTCCACGAACGTCGAACCCGGAAAGGAATTCGGCAAAGGCCCGATGAATGCGTTCGTGAACATCCCGGCCTATCCGCCTGCAGATATGAAAGTCGTCGTGCGTGTCAATTTTGATACGCTCTATTCCATCGCGTGGCTGGACCTCACCAAGGAAGCGCAGATTGTCTCAGCGCCGGACACGGCCGGGCGGTTTTACCTCCTGCCGATGCTGGACATGTGGACCGACGTGTTCGCGTCGCCCGGCTGGCGGACGACAGGAACTGAAGCAGGCAATTTCCTCGTCACCCCGCCAGGCTGGAGCGGGACGGTTCCCGAAGGATTCACGCATATTCCAGCACCGACCTCCTATGTCTGGATCATCGGCCGCACCAGGACGGACGGGCCTGCGGACTACGCTGCGGTGAACAAGATTCAGGCGGGTTACACGGTCACTCCGCTCTCCGGCTGGGGCAAGCCATCGGTTCCGGTTGCCATGAAAATCGACCCAGCGGTGGACATGAAGACGCCCCCGAAAACGCAGGCCGATACCATGCCGGCTGCTCGTTTCTTCACCTATGCGGCAGAGCTCCTAAAGCTGCACCCGCCCCACATCACCGACCAGCCGATCGTCGCGCGGATGAAGCGCATCGGCATCGAGCCCGGCAAGGGCTTTGACTTCGACAAGCTCGCCCCCACCGTGCAGAAAGCACTCGCGAGCGCGCCTGAGGACGCCCAACAAATCATGAAGTGGAAGATTCCGACGATTGCCCGCGTCGCGAACGGCTGGTCCATGAACACCGACACGATGGGTGTGTATGGCAACTACTATCTCAAGCGCGCCATGGTGACGCAGTTGGGGCTTGGAGCCAACCTGCCCGAGGACGCCATCTATCCGTTGAATCTCGCCGACGACACCGGCAAGCCGCTCACCGGCGCGAACAAGTACACGATTCACTTCGACAAGGGAGCGACACCGCCCGTGAACGCCTTCTGGTCCATCACGCTCTACGACGACGATGGGTTCCAGGTGGCGAACGTGCTCGACCGGTTCGCTGTGAGCAGTTGGATGCCCTTCAAGACCAATGCGGATGGGTCACTCGACTTGTACTTCCAGAACGAAAGTCCGGGCAAAGACAAGGAGGCCAATTGGCTGCCCGCGCCCAAGGGAGCGTTCAACCTCACCATGCGTCTCTATGGACCAAAGTCCGACCCGCTCACCGGCAAATGGAATCCGCCGCCGATGGTGAAAGTGCAGTAGCTTCCTGATGCCAACCAGCCGAGGAGGAGGCGCACGTTCTCTGGCGGCGGCAGGGCCACGACGGCAAGGTAGCACTTCCCATTTTGGTACGTCGTGTTGCCGCTCGCTGCACCGCGGCCGGTCCGGTCCGGCGAAGGCGCTTTCATATTTCGAATTACCGCTTTGCGAAAGTCAATATCGAAGGCAAACGGGCCCGCTGAGGCTGGAACGCGTGCCATCGCGTTCGCGGGGAAATCCGATCAGAGTTGATCTCGATCTTGGGTCAGAGATGGGCGTAATCCAACAAATTAGCACCAGAACTCTCACACGGGGCTCACTCTCCGTTCACTAGAGACACCCCGTCCACCGGCTTGAGCATCCATTTCGCAACGTCTGCACCCAACCCGTGAATCACTGCATCCATTGAGCTGCATTCGGTGGTCTCCGCCGTGATATCAGAGTACCGTGTGTGCATCTGGCGCTGGCCTGTGAATTGCGCTGGTGCCAGTCCCGGTCGTTCGAGCACAACATGGATGACCACGATCGTGGGGCCGCCGGCGCTGACGGTCACTATGTCCATGATTTCGATCTTCAGCAAAAGCGCGGCTTCACTACCGGTACCCAACACGGGGCGCATAACTTCATACCGCGCCTTCAGCTGATCTTGCACCGCCTGACGCAACGGGTCCGGCACGCCGCACGCGTCATCGGATTCAGACATCTGGCGGCCCTGGTAATACCCGTACACGACTGGCGGCAGTATCACCGTGTTGTAGGCAGCAGGCGCGGGTGGCACTCGCTCAAGCGGCTGGGGATTGTGTGAGCCGCAAGCAGCCAGGATTGAGCTCACCGCCATCGCGATGCACGTATTGCGCACGGATTGTCTTGCTGTCATTGATTAACAGGGCAAACGTGAAGAATTCGACCATTGTCTAGCGTTACGCTGGCATGAGTCTTGGTAAAGCCAATGCTGCTAATGGATAGCTTTCTCATCGTGGTGTTCCTGGTGTCTCGCGTTCGACATGAGCGGCGTGCGGAGGCTTGCGAAGCCTCTGCCGGAGCATGTCCGCTCAATGAAGGGGCTAGGACACGTTCTCCGGCGACCCAGGGTTGCCTGCAAGACACAGGTGAAACGTTCTTGGCTCAGTGCTGCACGAACTCTTCGTCGCTGAGCTTGTAGGCGTGTTGGAGGTACAGCAGGCTGGCGGCACCGGGACGCGTTTTGTTACGATAGCCCGCGCAGTTGGATGAATTTTGCAGGACCGGGCCAACCGCCCAGTCAAAACAAAGCTATAAGGAAATATACTACATGCAGGCCATTAATTATAAAATGGAATACTCGATTCTTGAGTACGCTTTTGGGCTTATTGGCCCGGCAATTATCATTGCCGCAATTTTTTATCCGATTGCCGATCTGAAAATTGGAACCTTGCGGCTTCACCTGCCGACAGGCGTGGCCAATGGCACCCTCATGTTGGTCGGGGCTTATGTCACGTATCTTACGGTTGCAACACTTTTCAAGAAGCGCGCGGCCAATAGCCAAGGTGCCAGCATTATTCTTGATGAGAAGAGCATGTCTTTCACGACCGTCAAGAAATTCGTTGGCGTACTGACTACTGTGAACTATGATGCAATCGATAAAGTCACCATCACGGATATTCCGGAAACCCAAACATCGAGCGCAGAGAAAACAGTAGAAATTAGTGCACCATCAATGCTACCTAAAAAATATGAGTTCGATGCCATTCATATGGCGAAAGACTCAGACTTTGATGCTCTCGTGGGTGCACTCAAGCATCGCGCCATTAATGCGGCCTTTAAACAAATCTAGTTTGTGGGTTTCTTAAAGAAATTGCTCCAGATAGTTTCTGGGCAAAAATACAGAAGTTGCCCCAGTGGAGCCACAGTGGATCTGGCAGCGCAGCGAGCACTTAAAGCTGGGCTCATCAACTCCGAGCAGATCATGGCCTATTGCGACAGTTACGCAACTGGGCTGTCTCACAATGCTCTCACCGAGGGGCTTGGCTCAAACTGGGGTATAAGCTCGCCTCAGGAGGCTGCTGAAACTCTGGAGTGGCTCGGTCGCTATGGCCATCGCTTTTTTTACGACATTGTTTTTCGGATTTACAGCGATGGTGCTTCAGGAGAGGGGCGCCAAGAGGTTCTCGAGGCATTGGTGGCCAGTGGTCGGTACGGCTCTCCGGAAACGGTGCGTAAGCAGATTACCGCACAGGGGCCGTGCGAGGAAAAAGATCTCGTTTTCTCGGCTTTGGAGGGGGCTATGGAGATGCTGGAGAATCTGCGATCCGTTTTTCGCCTTCTCGAAGACAAAGTAAATGGCTCGTATCTCCCCAAGGATTACAGCGCTGGAATACTTGCCTGGGATCTCGGCCGCCTCGTTACTGTTGCAAGGATGTCACTGGACTGCAAATACATTGAGCAGGATGAATTCAGCCGCATTCTTGCGCATGTAGACAAAGAATTGTCTTCGAATTTTTCATCCTGGCCACAGTTTGCAAAGAGCTACATCATTGGTCGGGCAAGTTGGGCAGGTCAGAATATGACGCTAGGCGGAATTATCGGTATTGCTGAAGATCTTATGACTGATGAAAGGAGCCCTTGGGTGCTGTCTCCCCTGTGAGTTATTGGGCGGCGGCGGTCATTACGGATCTTCAGCGCCGCAACTGCAGCAGAAACTCAACTCATGACTTTTAGCTGGCCCCGCCGAACTAAGGTCTTGTCCGCGTGGGGCATCGCCACGTTGTCCGCGTGCGGTGCCTTTCGCTTCACGCGCGAAGCCTACCGCCTGACGACCTGTTGATCACTAACACACTCGGCTTCCAGGTCATGACGAGCCTTTTGATCGTCGCGCTACCGAGTGTGTTTTGTCTCTTCATTTTCTTGGGAGCGGGTGCGCTGATCAAATGATGGCTTACCGCGCGCGAGCGACGCGACGTTTCTCGCATCAACTCTTGGAGACTTGCTGGTCAAGGGCGTGGGATGGGAGTCTTTCTTGATCAGCGACTACTTGCCCACGAGCTTTTCCAAGCTCACAGCCTTGCTGTTTGCAAGTAGCTTCACGACCTCAGATTCCTCGGCGGCCTGGATCGCGGCACAGTTCATGTTTGGGCTCACGACAAAGTAGCTGGACGATGATTGCTTTGCTTCGAATCTGAGAGAGTCCTCTTTCCAGGTCGGGGTGAAGCCACCAAAGCATTTCACCCCCAGATAGTGCTCTCCTGGGGTGATGGAAAACTCGGCGTTCTCGCCGGAACCGATGCCGAAGACATCCTTCCCATCGAAGGCAACTGTGTAGCCATTGGCTGCCCCGACCATGCTGCTCACCCTGACGACCACCACCTTGGCGGCAGTTGAGCTATCGGAAACTGCAGGAAGTGGGCCAAGCCGTCCAGAAGTAGTACCGCACCCAGCGAGTAGTCCGGCGGCTGTAAGCAGCAGGAGAGTCTTCATTTCGTTCTTGTGGTTGTGATATGCCGACATCATTTGCGCGACTGCTCACTTGATAGTGAAGAACAGTTGTGTTGGCAGCTGAACCCATGTCATGCCGTTGTTGGTCACGGTGATGTCGACGTCGCAGCTGAACGTGCCGGCGGAGCCTGGGGTGCCAGAGAGTATGCCTGTGGCGGGGTAAATTGAGACACCGTTCGGGAGCGTGCAGCTTCCTGGGTGCTGTGCGTAGGAGTACGAAGGCGACACGAGAGGAATAGGGCTCACCGCCTTGACGATCGGACTGAGCGAGATCGGAGTACCGGCGGTGCCGGCCGGTGTCTGGCTCTGGAAATGCCGAACGAACAATGGATACGCGATTTCGATCCCAAACGAACCGTTGGTCGTATTGGTCAACCCGCCGGAGACGATGGTTGCCTGGACCGGATAGCCCCGGCCGGGCACTGGGGCTATTGGTGTTCCGCTGACGCGGCCGCTCACAGGATCCAACGAAAGTCCCGCCGGCAGCTGAGCTTCCGTCAACTTGAAATTGCTGATCGTCGTGCCTGGAGGAGCTGTCGCGCTGAGGCTTACTTCGGCGACGAATGGTTGGCTGACGTAGGCGGTGACGCCCCCAGTGGCGCGGACGTAGACATAGTTGAAGCCAGGGATGTCGACGTTGGTTGTGTAGTTGGCGACTGCCTCGTAAGCGCCAAACTGAGTCGTCATCGTCGCGCTGATGGTGGCCGTGAAAGATCCCTTCTGATTGACGGTCCCTGATATTTTTCCGTTCGAGGGATCCATCGTCAGTCCAGGCGGCAACGATCCGCTACGAAGACCGTAGGTCCAGCTGACCTTGGCGTCCGGAGGCGCCTCCCAGCCGCCGATCACGAGCGGGTCGCTCACTACGGCGCCGACCCCGAGGCTATCGGCTCTGCTCGGGTATCTGGCGCCCGGCACAAGCACTCGGATCGTGACGCCAGAGTTGACGGTGTTCGAAACACCGGATGCCCCGACCTTGATGCTGATGTTGTAGGGGCCGCCCGCCTCTGTCGGCCGTCCGACGATCGCGCAGTTGCTTCCCAGGGTCATGCCAGTGGGCAGCCTTCCCGACGTCAACATGCAAACAGGCTCGTGTCCGTCGAAGCCAAAGAAGACCGGCATCACGACGGAATCCTTGTACAGGTTCACGTCCTTGTTTGGCCATGCCAGAGCAACTTGCAGCGTTTTGGTGCCACCGCCGCTGCCAGGCAGGATGCCACCTCCTCCAGACCCTCCGCCGCCACAGCCGGACAGTAATGCAATCAGGAGCAAGAGCGAAGTGCGAAAGAAAGCCATGACGACCCTCGAGGGTAGGGATTGGGATAGAAAAACGAAGACTGACTAGAGGCCCCCAACCGCCCGCCTCGAGCGGGCGTTCTTGCGAACAAAGGGGTTGCAGATCACGCACCAGCCACCTCCTCACGTCTGACGATGGGCTCTCCGCATACGGCAGAACCAGACGTTGAGAAACGAAGGCCGAAACGACAGGAAATACGCAAAATGCCGCGATCTTCGCGCCTTGCATTTACCTGCGCCGCTTGGATTTGGACGGCCGGAGTTTACCGATATGTATCACAAAGTAGCAATAACGGAATTCCGTGAGTTCGCTTGCTTATGGCAAATTGCGCAGCAGGGCACGCGTTGCCACTTGGTCCAGATTAGGGGGCTCGTACCCGAACTCATCGAATCCGAAGACGCAGCAGCATGCGCAGCGGGAAAGTAGCGGGGACGCGACATTTCGCGCGACTTTCAGGCTGGCATCGTCATGATTGCTACATTTGTTTGCATATGTAACAGCAGCCGGCTATGCTGTGCCCGCATTGAGACCACGCGGCAGACCCACGGCATGAGGATTCAAATTCGAAATTTCGCCGCAATACTCGCGGCCTCGGTGTGCACGCTGCTCGCGGCGTGTACCACCGTCTATCAGCCGCTCGGGCCGACCGGCGGCTATCGCGACACGAGGCTGAGCGACAACCGGTACTTCGTCGAGTTCTCCGGTAACGGGAATACCTCCAAGGAAGCGGTCTGGAACTATTGGATCTATCGGTGCGCCGATCTGACGCAGCAGAAGGGCTTCGCCTATTTCACCGTCTTGCCCAAGGCCAAGACAAGCGCTGCCGACG
>NZ_JBFUBW010000074.1:0-7729 GCF_056405555.1 Variovorax sp. P1_G12
AGTGCCACCAGTTCCGACTTCGCCGCTTCGTCGTACACGCTGCGTCCGTCGCTCTTGTGCCCCACCACCAGCCGGCGTTTGAGGGCTTCCAAATCGTCTGTCATTTACGTTCCCATGTTCATCTATGTGGGAACGTAGGCTGTCAGGTCACAGACCGCGGCTCAAGGACGTGGTTCATTGATCGCATACCCTTGACCAATCCTCGTGAAGAAGCTCACGAATTCGTGGGACATCCGTGCGACATCAAAACTCCCGGTGGCTCGCCGATGGCGGACATTTAAACGGCATGCGCAACGAAGACTCCCGCGACGCCTGGTCGAACCAGTCCCACCCGCCGACGACGGCTTGGGAGGAAGAGCTACGACCATCGCGGTCATCCAATCGAATGTTGTTTCTGCTCGCAGCAGCTGAATGGCTCGACTTCTGGGATGTTCCTGCGGGTTTGACTAGAGACCAGGTCATGGGCGAGGTGGATTCAGTCGCCCTCGTGGTGGACCCCGAACTCATCGCAAGCGTGTACGTCAACCCGCACTGGGACCTAGAGCACAAGCTCGACCTGCTCTTTGAGGGGACGATTACAGCGATGAACGGCGAAGCGTTCGACCTGGTCGATGGCACTTTGGTCCTGCGCTGAGCTGCGTTGCCGTGGGTCAGAATGCGGCCAGAACCTGTCATTCGCAGGCGAGGCTCAATCCGCCCGATAGCGGACCATCGCCGGGCGCTCGCACATCTGGGGTGAGTCAAACCCCCTCCAATCGCCCCCCAAGCAAAAGAGCCCCTCTAGAAGGAGCGGCTCGTGGAATGAAGCACAGTAGGCGAAGGCGTTGGCCGAGTCAGTTTCCGGTCCGTTGGTCCCTTGGAAGTGTCGACCCGCGCCGCGGCTTGAGTGGATGCTCTGGTGTTAACTCCTGTACCCGTCATGTCCGGCGTTGCCTTCGCGGCGCGACCTGGCAGCACCTTGCTCAACTCGTTGGCAGAGGCGGCGAGGAAGCTCTTTGCCCCTTCGTCCTTTTGTTCGAGTAGCTCCATCCGCTCGACGACCTACGGAAACCACGGCGGACTCTTGTCCGCAGAGGCTTCCGCTATGTCGCCAGCCTGGAAGTGGCTGGTCTTGTCCACGAGGGCTTCACCGTGGAAGAGGTACTTACGCACTAGCCGCCACTTCAGGCCGGGCTGCGCTTCGTTTGGTCCGTCTACTCACCGTTCATTACGGAGCCGTGCAGGTATAGCTAGCCGCGCTGTTGACATCGCCACCCGAGATGTAGCGCGGATATTGCGGATACTGGCAAACGGGGATGGATTTTGCGGCTCCAGTAGTCGTCTTGCTGTTAAAGGCGAGCTGCGTGGGTGCAGAGCCGGCCTCAACCCACTTCACAATCGCATCATCCCACCTGACCTGAGTCAGAGCTTGCGACCCACCGTGGCCGGTGCCAGGAACGATGAAGTAACGGCTAGAAGCCGAGGGGTCAGCTAGCCCCATGCCTTTGGCGATGGAGTACACGGTGTTCAGGTTGCGAGTGTGCTCGTTAACGGACAAGAGCCCGTCAGCGCCATCGTGGTAGGTGAGGAACTTCTTTCCGCTCGCGATGAACTTTGCGATGGCAATCTTGTCCACATCCGCGCCGACAGCCTGGAGGCCGGCCGCAACTGGGCCGTAGTCCACATTGACGTCAAAGGTCGCCTGCTTTGCTGCGGTCAGCCACGACGCATCACCTGTTGCCATGGCGACGTATCCACCGCCAAGGCCACCGAAGGAAGCGGGATTCGCATTGGCCCAGCCATAGGCAGCGTAAATCGCATTGCCCGTCGCATCCGTCCAGCCTCCCGCGAATAGCTTTTGAACCGTCGGAAGCTGCGTCGGAGTCAAGCAGACCGCTGGGTCAGTACTTGCCAGAGGCTGCCCGCAGACGAGAGTTGACGGGTCAAAGGTGCACCTCGTGTAATTCGAAATCACACCGTCAGCCAAGTTGTCGGCCATGTCACAGGAGGCCACTGCTGCTTTGTACGCGGCGCTCCACTGAGCGGCACTCGGCATTGCAGAGGTTCCAGCCAGACCTGCCATGCTTGTCCACGCGACCGTCTGCCCAGGCATGCTGAAACCGTAGCATCCGGATACGGCCCCATCGAATTCTTCAGGCCAACGTTGAACTGCTATCGCAGCGTTGCGACCTCCGTTCGAGCATCCAACGAAGTACCGATACTTCGCATCCTGCTTAAAAAACTCCTGAATCACCCCTTTGGCGAAGTACAACGTAGTGCCGAGCGAGGCATACGAGTAGTCAGCCATGGACTGCTTTCCAGCTTCTGTGCCGTCAAAGAAGACCGCTGGCGCAGCCTGTCCAGCAACTCCGGCGCGATTGCCACCGTTTGACGACGCGTAAACGGCTGCTTGGGCTTTCACGGCGTATGTGACTTCTGTGATTGCGCCTGCACTGTTTTTAGTGAAGGCCGACCGAATCGCCCCGTCGAAGCCTCCGCCGCCTTGCTGGTAGTAGCGCCCAGTCCAGTTGTCTGGGACCACGACCTCTATGTCAAGGTAGGGGGCGCGGGTCGCCAGTACCTGGCACATGCCCGTGGTGCCGAGAGTGGCGTCACCCTCAATGCGGTTGGCCGCGGTCACGGTTGCCGAAGCGAATTTCTTTCCGACTATCGAAGCGCAGGTCGCTTTCATGGCTTCGGGCGTCGGCAACGCGTTCGGGGTGGCCGTCGTGGTCGGTGTGGTCGGTGTGGTCGGTGTGGTCGGTGTGGTCGCTGTGGCAGGTGTGTTTGCGGTGCTTGCTACCGGGAATCCGCCGCTGCCGCCGCCCCCGCAAGCTGCCAATGTGAGCGCGCTCAGCGCGGCAAGTGCCCAGTGCCTTGCAGATGTATGGGGTCGCTTTGAAGAGCGCTTCCGCCCTGGGTGCAGCGAGGCGCGCTCTGCAGAGTCTTGAACTGAAAGAATCATCACTTTGTCTCCTATGGGTTGTTGTGTTCGCGAGTTCGGGAGCTCAGTCGAGGCGGATGGAATTCGCCTTGATGACCTTGCCCCATCGTTCGCGCTCTGCGTCGACGTAGGCGGTCATTTGTTGCGGCGTGCCAGACATGCCTTCGAGCGCGAGAGCTTGAAAGCGCGCCTTCACCTGCGTGGAGTTCAACGCCTCCTGGAGCGCCTTGCTCAGCTTCGAGGCGACGTCGGGGGACGTGCCTGTCGGGACTACCAGGCCTTGCCAGGCATAGGCGGTGAAGTCCTTGATGCCTTGCTCGCTGATAGTCGGGACCTCGGGCATCGTGGCCAATCGAGAGGGGCTGGCGACGCCGATGGCGCGAAGCTTCCCGGCGGCGACGTACTGCTGTACGCTGGCGGTATCGATGAAACCGAACGGAATCTGGCCGCCGAGCAAGTCCTGAACAGCAGGAGCGGCGCCCCGGTACGGCGCGTGCTGCAGACTCAGGCCTGTGCGCTCACGGAATAGTTCTGCCGCCAGATGGTGTGGGCTTCCGACGCCGGCCGACGCATAGGCCACTGGACCGTTGGCCTTGGCCCAAGCGAGAAACTCCGTGAGGTTCTTCGCTGGCACTTTCGGGCTAATCACCAGCAGCAGGGGGAACCGTGCGAGCATGCCCACCGGCTGAAAGTCCTTCACCGAGTCGTAGGGCAACTTAGCAAACAACCAGGGATTGACAGCCAACGTCGCAAAGTCAGCGGACAGCATGACGTGTCCGTAGTCCTTGGAGTTCGCTACGTAGCCTGCGGCGATGTTGGTCGCGGCACCCGGCTTGTTGTTAATAACGATGGTCTGGCTTAGCGACTTGCTCATGGCATCCGCAACCGTTCTGGCTACGACATCCGAGCCCCCGCCGGCGGCATAGCCAACGACCCATTCGATGGTGCGGCTGTCCTGCGCGAATGCCAGGCCCGGCACGGCGGTGGCGAGCAGGCCTGCCCGCAACACGCTGCGGCGTGAAAGTTTTGTCCGATTCATGTCGTCTCCATTGGTAAATTGAAATCAGCGGGGCTAGCCGCGCGCGGCGTGAAGCGCTTCACGCAGGACGTCGACCGAACCGATGTGGTTTGCAAGCAGCAGCAGGAGCCGCGCGTTCAGTGCTTGGCTCTGCGCCAGCGGCAGGTCTTGGTGCGCCTCAATGAGCGCCTGGTAGAACTCGTCGGGGGAGCTCAGATTGGGGGAGGTAGTCAGTGCCATGCAGCTCTTTCAATGGACCGCGAGCGCGCGTTGCAGCGCGGACGCCAGCCAGGCCAAGTCCGAAAGGCTGCCTCTTGCGCAAACATGGTGGTCGGGACGCAGGAGCAGTACGGTGTCGGGCCGCATCTCGTACCGCTCTGCAACGAGACCTTCGGCGTCAATCAAATCGGCGACGACGCCTGGCACACTCGCTATAGCCAGCACGCTCATCTGACCTGCTGTTCCTGCGGCGTCGCGAAGCCTCGCCAGATGCTCTTCCTCGCTGCCATCTATCAAGACAAGCGCGGTGAAGTCTGGCCCGAGTTGACGCAGCAGCCAGGAAGGGCTGCCATCAGGTAACCGTACCGGCGCATCAGTTGACGGCGCACCGGGGACCATTCGCTCACAAGCACCGTCTGCTACCGGCGTGTTCAGGGATGAGTTGCGAAGGGTCGAGGGCACCGAAAGTCGTCCGCTGTTGACCAACGTGCGCGCAAAGGGGTGCTTCTTGGAAAGCTCCAAGACTGCGTCTCGAAAGAGTCGACTGACTTCGCTCTTGGGCGTGATGAAGTCGGTTGCTCTGGTTGAGTTGAGTATGTTCTCGTCGGCGGCGTACTCGCGCTCCGCTGCATAGCTGTCCAGCAGCGCATCCGACGCGCGACCTTGCAAGACGGCAGCCAGCTTCCACGCCAAGTTCTCGGCATCCTGCACGCCCGAGTTGGCACCACGGGCTCCAAAGGGCGACACGCCATGCGCGGCATCACCCGCGAAGAAGATTCGCCCGTGCCTGAATTCGTCCATGCGCAGGCAAGCGAACGTGTACACGCTCGCCCACTCTAGCTCGAACTCGGCATCCCTCATCGAGGTGTTTGCGAGCATTTGCTTGACCCGGGGAATGATGTTCTCGGGCTTCTTTTCCTCGTCCGGGTCCGCGTCCCATCCCAGTTGGAAGTCGATTCGCCAAACGCCGTCAGGCTGCATGTGAAGCAGCACGCTTTGCTTGCGATGGAACGGAGGGTCGAACCAGAACCAGCGCTCAGCGGGCTGTTTGAGCTTCATCTTTACATCGGCGATGAGGAACCTGTCGCGAAACACGCGACCCTTGCTCTCTTCGCCAATCAATTGGCGCACTGCCGACCGGGACCCATCACAGGCAACCAGGTAGTTGGCAGCTAGTTGATAGGGACCGACAGGCGTGTCGATGGTGACAAGAACGTGGCCTTCCTTTTGCTCGACGTTGAAGACCCTGTTGTGCCAACGAGCGTCGATGAGTGGTAGCTGCGCAGCGCGCTCAGCCAAATAGCCCTCGACGTAGTACTGCTGGAGATTGATGAAGGCTGGCCCCTCATGGCCATCCTCTGGCAGCAGGTCGAACTGGTAAATCTGCTCATCGCCGAAGAAGACGCGCCCAAGGTTCCAAGCCACTCCCTTCTTGACTATCCGTTCGCCACAGCCGAGCCGGTCAAAGATTTCCAGCGTCCGCTTGGCAAAACAGATGGCACGTGAGCCGGTCGAGAGCCTGAAGTCGTTGTCGAGCAAGACGACCGGGATGCCCCGCTGTGCTAGGTCAATGGCGAGACTCAAACCGACCGGCCCAGCGCCGACCACAACCACCGGCTTTTGCACGGGGGTGGCATTTCCCTGGTCAGGAGACCGCTGAAAGTCGAACTCGATGGCCTGGTAGTCCAGGCCGGCCGGCTCCATTTCGGGCAGTTCGGCGAATCTCATGTTTGGCCCTTCCGCGGCCAACTCTGGGCCTGCGCTTGTCTCATTTGGTCTGCTTCCACGTAGCGGAGCCAGACGATAAGGGCGGTCGACAGATGAGGCAACGCCATGACGCTCATGCGTAGAATGAGCACCATTCATGCCGGAGCGCGGCACCCTAGCCCCTATGGCCCCTATCGACTCAAGCCTGAAGCAACTGGACCTCAACCTCCTGGGAGTCCTCGACGCCCTGCTGCGCGAGCAAAGCGTCACGCGCGCCGCGGAATCCCTGGGGACAACGCAGAGCGCAATCAGTCACTCTCTTGGGCGTCTTCGGACGTTCTTCGACGATTCCCTGTTCGTGAAGTCGTCAAAGGGCATGGTCGCAACGCGTAAAGCGGAGCTGCTACGCCAACCTGTCACGGGCATCATGGCAGCTGTCCGGCAGCAGGTCTTGGCAGAAGCAGGTTTTCACCCCTCGCGCTCGCGCAGAGCATTCGTGTTCGCGATGACCGACGCCGGTGAGCTGGTATTCCTTCCGCCCCTTCTTACCGAACTGCGCAAGGAGGCGCCCCACTGCACGGTGCGCACTGTGCAGGTCCCCATCGAGCAGATTGAGGGACTGCTCGCCTCCGGAGAGGTGGATTTGGCGCTGGGCTCAATCAGGTCAGCCCCAGAAGGCCTGTATCGACAGCGCCTATTTCTTAACACGTTCGTCACCATCGTGAGCACCCGCAATTCGTTGATTGGTGACAGCTTGACGATGGAGCAGTTTCAGCAGATGCCCCAAATAGTGGTCTCCCTTGAAGGGAAGCCCGGTACCGCGTATGACAAGCTGGTCGAAGACCAAGGCATAAAGCGAAACGTCTTCCTGACGACACCGCACTTTCTTGTTGTGCCGCTTCTGCTCGAGCAGCAACCGGACCTTATCGCGACCGTGCCCATGGAGCTTGCAAGCGCCTTTGCAAAGTACGGCACGGTGCGGATTCTGAGGCCGCCGGTCGAGTTGCCCCAGTTCGCGCTGAGCCAGCACTGGCATCCTCGGTTTAACAACGACCCTGCAGTGAGTTGGTTACGCGCTCTGGTGAAGCGCACGTTCGAGACCTACCGCGAGCCAGATGACTGAGGTTTCGATGGCAAGTGAGTCCGATGCGAAGGCATTCATTGACGCCACTACGACGCTCCGCGCCAGCTCTGCCACTCGGGAGGGCCAACCGTTCTGCGAAGTCAGTCAGAGTTCAACGACCGAAGCGGCGCCGCCGCCATCGGCCTTTTGCTTTTTCGCGTCCACGCTGCCATTCAAGACTGTCTTCAACGCGCTCAACGCGAGTCAATCATATGCTTGTGACCGTCCTTGCCCTGCTTGGATTCCGGCACAACGTACCAAGTGCTGCGCTTCTGGTAAGGCTTCATCTCGTTTATGGAACTGCAGTAGGAAACGCACACGACGTTCGGGCAACGGCCATTGGGCTTGCGTGTCCGCTTGCGCGCGGCTTGAACTGCTTCAAAGGGCACCTACCGGAACGGGTCGGCGAATGGCCGCTTTCACGGGGCGGCAACTTCCGCTTCGGGCCCAAGGACTAAACCGCTCGCGCGGTAGCCCGCCGCAGAGGCCAGTGGGTCTGGCAATCATCGCGTCCCTGTCTATGTTGAGGAGCGAGGCGATTGGCCTCGTTCTTCGACAGGAGCACGATCATGACCCCTTCGACACCAGCGGTTTCTGCGCTGCGTCAGCGCATGCTCGACGACATGCGCATGCGCAAGCTCGGACCCAAGACCCAGGCTGCCTACGTCCGCGCGGTTCGGTACCTCGCCGGCTTTCTGCAACGCTCCCCCGACACGGCCACCGCAGAGGATCTGCGGCG
>NZ_JBFUBW010000075.1:0-7294 GCF_056405555.1 Variovorax sp. P1_G12
CGATGGCCGGACTATGGCCGTTGTCATCCCTGAAGCCAATGCTGCTGGAGGTCGCCCATGAAATCTGCTGAAAAGATCCCGTCGTCCAAGGCGTTGATGCCGCTCAAGCGCGACCACGCGCTGCTCGATCCCGGCCAGCTGTCGGAGATGGCCGAGGAAGCCGCGCACGACCTGATGGCCGAGGGCGAATCGGACAACACGCGCCTCGCGTACCGCGCCGCCATGCGCTACTGGGCGGCCTGGTTCGGCGCGCGGTACGGGCGCCAGATGGCGCTCCCGGTCCCGGTGCCCGTGGTGGTCCAGTTCATCGTCGACCATGCCGAGCGCTCGACCAAGGCCGGCCTTGAGCACCAGCTGCCGCCCGCGATCGACGAGGCCCTGGTCGAGGCCGGTTTCAAGGGCAAGCTCGGTGCGCCGGCCCTGAACACCCTGATGCACCGGGTGTCCGTGCTCTCGATGGCCCACCACCTGGCCAAGCAATCGAATCCGTGCGTGGATGCCGCGGTCAAGGCGCTGCTGAGCAAGACAAGAAAAGCCTACGCCAAGCGCAACGCCCTGCCCCACAAGCAGCGCGCGCTGACCAAGGAGCCGCTGGAGGCGGTTTTGGAAACCTGCGACGACTCGCTCAAGGGGAAGCGCGACCGCGCCCTCCTCCTCTTTGCCTGGGCGTCGGGCGGGCGTCGGCGCTCCGAGGTGTCGGAGGCGGTGTTCGAGAATCTGCGCCGGGTCGATGGGGGAAACTTTCTCTACACGCTGGCCAGCTCCAAGACGAACCACATCGGCAAGGTGCGACCCGAGGATGTGAAACCCGTGGTCGGGTCGGCGGCCGAAGCGCTGGAGGGCTGGCTCAAGGTGAGCGGCATCACCTCCGGGCCCCTCTTCCGGCGGATCCTCAAGAACGGGAAGCTCGGCTCCGAAGGGCTCTCGGGGACGGCGGTTCGGGACATCGTGAAGGCGCGATGTGCGCTGGCCGGCGTGGGGGATGATTTCTCGGCGCATTCGCTGCGATCGGGCTTCGTCACCGAGGCTGGGAGACAAAACATGCCGCTGCAGGAGACGATGGCGATGACGGGGCATCGGAGTACCGATACGGTGGCGGGGTATTTCCGGGCGGGTGCCGCTCAGGTGAGCGCGGTGGCTCGAATGATGGACGCGGATCGGAGTCGCCCAAACCCGCCCAGTCGAGAATCTCATTCGTAATGAGAAGGTCGGGTGTTCGATTCATCTCTCCGGCACCATCAACCCAGTATCCATGCGGGTTGCGAGAGGGTTGGTGTAGTTTTGGTGTAGCGCTCAGTCGAGACTGATACCCCAAAACAGCACTAAATCCGCCGTTTCCCTATGGAAACTCAAGCGTTTTGCACCATTGGTGCACCATCGCGGAAGACAGCCACCGAAAGGTGGCCTCTTTTTTTGCCGAGCCTGTCCGGAATTTTGTGTGCAAGGCATAGCATGACGACCAGGAGCATCTATGCCAAGCAGGAAGACGACGAAGGCCTTAGCTATTGCCTTTTTCGCATGGCAATCCTTGGCGCATTCAAACCTGGGCGATCTTGTCGGTGACAGGATCGTTGGGCATGTAGCCGACGACGAAGCTCCAATTGGCATGCAGCTCCCAAAGAAATTGGCAGATGTACTTCACTGGGTCTGCGGTGTAGTTCGGGTCATACTTCATGCGGTAGACCCGTTCTGTCAGTCGCTTGAAGAGTCCATGGACTTCAACATCTTGGATCACGACGTTGTTCAAGATGTACGTGAGTTCGTCAGCCAGCAATTGCATTTCAAGCAACATGCCGTCCACATAGTCTTGATTGGCCTCTAGCCCATTCGCCACATCATACCAACGCTGCCTATGGAAGTAGTCTTTGAACTTCGACTTTTCTGTTAGCTCATCGACATCCACCGTCGATAGTTGAAGGTTCGCTGCCCATGAGCAAATCTGAATCGTGTTGTGCTTAAAGTCTGCGTACCGGCGCGACAGGCTTTCCCGCAACAGTTTCCGCCGTTGACGCTCAGGGACGTGCACGACCAATAGCCAGAAAAAAACGCTGGTGAGGTAGCCCAGGCACAGGTTGAATGCAATCGTGTTGGTCCATCCAAGCGCAAGCAGCAGCGGCTCGATAGCAGTACCACGAATCGGCCCGAAAACCTTTTCGCCGCTGGTCACGAACATGCCAATCAGCGCCACTATCGAAAGGACGGACAGGGCGAATCCAACCCGGTGCTTCTCCAACCACTGCAGCATTGCGTCTCCAAGATTTGTAACAACATCGTAGCTCAGGCGAATGGCATGGCGTCAGGGTCTCCAGGCTTGAGCTAATCTGGATGGAAGCCAGTAGATGCAACCAGCCCGTGAGACTTCGGCTTGTCGAGTTATGCCCTCTGGATCAAACGGATCGCAATGCCATCGCTGAACGAACCATCGTCGGTTGCATCTCTGCTTCCTGCACTCCAGCCCGTTAAAGAGAAGCGTGTTGACGTCGTGGCGGCCACGGTCGTCTGGGTTCGCTCAGATTTCTACTGGCGTTGGCGCGTTTCAGTCGAGTCCATGGAAATTTTTGCGCCCTTTTGCTGACGCATCTAGGCATTTTTCTGAATTTGCATTCCCACGATTCTCGGTTTCCGACTATGCACCGTAGCAGTTGCCCTTATCGCAAGTCACGCCCTCTGGCTAGGGCGCGCGGTGGGGGCGCTATTCATCTTCGACAAGATCTTGCACTTCATCTTCCTGAGGATCAGGTTTGAAGTCGGCAAACTGAAGCATCATGTTTGCTTGCAGACGCGCCGTCTCGTCAACGCTGAGAAAGTCCAGCCGACCGTTCGGCAGATGTCTGAGTCTCAGCAGACTCTCTCCCATGCTCGGCGGAATGCGCATCTTGTCGCTTCTAAACGCTTCTCGCAAAAGGTGAAAGCGAAGCTCGAATTCCTCCCGCGTCTTGGGAGTATCCATTGTTTTAAGGCTGGGGATCATGGGCAAACCTACGTTGAACGAGACACAGTTCCAAGCGGCACTCCATCGATCTCGTACACCCAGGCCATCTCAATACCTTGGGGCAGGCGCAAGGCTCCACGCTTGATTGCCAAGTAGCAGCCTTCGTGTTCCGGGCCTGCACCACTGCTTCCGGATACCCTGCCAATTCGCCAATTCGCGCGTGACAAGTCGTTGCCTGTCGCACCAGTCATTTGCATGAGAGCCGCCGAAGGAACCGCTGGTGTGAAGCTGCCGAAGAAGGCAGGCCGGCCTTCCACTCTAACGCAGACCTCCATCTCAGACGCAGACCTTGCTGCAGGCGGCTCCGTCGACAGGAACTCTGTGGCCGACAATGGCGGAATGGGCCTCACGTTCGATCGATGGAAGAACGCGGTCATCCGAAACAGTTTGTGTCGCCTTCCGTCCCAAATGCGCTCGAAGAAATCCAAGTAAATTTCATCTCCGCGCATGGGCGCGAACCCACCTCCGGGTCGCGTCAATTTGGCCATCCAGGCCTTGGCAGGAGACGAAAACCCGACGATTCGGAATCGCCCAAGCTGGGCAGGGTTGTACGGCCGAAACGTTTGCTCGACACGCGGTAGAAGCGCTTCTGAAATGGCAGGCAGCACCGCTACCTGCAATGCAAAACGAACCTTCGCCTTCCATCTGCCCAGAGGATGATCCGACCGGTCCCTGAAACCCTCGGCCAGAAGTTGCTCAAGCTCAATGCTTGTCTCAACCGATAGAGGGGAGCAGGCTCCCCGAATTTCATTCGCCGCACGCTCGGCGAGAACTGGCGTTGCAAGACCCATTGCAGCCAGTTCGGCCCATTCGTCCTCAGCCACACGCGCCCATGCCGGACACGGCGCAGCAGAGGCATTGGCGTCGCCAGCCCCTTCGACTGCTTGGAAAGCTGTCGCTCGGAGGCTCTTCAGGGCTTCGGCCGCACCTGACGAGCCCTTTCGAGCGGCGCGATCCGCTATCCGCATCAACACTGCAAGACGTCCGACGTGTTTGCAGTCGCGCTGAACATCGGCGAGAACGATTGCCGGCGCCAACCGATCCCAAAGCAGAGTGGCGTCCGACGCGGACAGTTGATCGAGCACGCCACAAAGAACATCGGGCAGATTGCCGGTAGCCATTGTGAAAGCAGTGGCCCCAAGCATCGGGATGTATTGAGGAAAGCCTTCAAGAAGCCACTGAAGAAGTTCGGCCGCCTTGTCACGCCGTAGCCACTGCGGATGGTCCACGGCAGCAAGCAGAAGTTCTATCAGACCGGTTGACGAGTCCGACGCCGCGGCTTCATCCAAGAATCCGTATTCGCGTGCCTTCGCCGCAGTGTCGCCAACCATCATCTCGACGTGTTCAACGACCTGCTGAACTAAGGCTGCGCGCTCGCTGGGAGTCGCAATAGATGCGAGTCGCTCGATCAGATGGTCAGCGCGACGCCACTTCTCCGCATATCGCTCGTTGAGGATGAGCGGAGCGCAAAGCTTCACGACAGCGTCTGCCGAATGGGCCTGATGTAGCAGGATGTTTTCCGCTCTGGCCGCACCTGACGAAAGATTTCCCCAGATTGACCAACCACCCCGCTGCAGATGCTCCAGCGCCGCAAGCGCTTCCGTGTGAGCTGCTGATACGTTCCCTCGCGCGAGCTGCCTTTCCGCGCGGGCCAGTGCATCGTCCGACTCTCGGGCCGACTCTGACGTTCCAAACATGCCAGGCATGACAAGAGCGTCCCGCGTCGACTCGTTATCCGCCTGATTTGCTTCTTCCTCTTCGCTGGGTGTGTTGCGAGCAACCGCGATGCGCTTCACCTCGGGAGGCGCCGCCGCAGATTCACCGGGATGCGATATGTCGTCAAGAAGCTCTGCAAACGCCTTCGCTACCTCTGGCTGCAGGTTGTCCCGCAACGAAGAAAGGAATTCCTGCCGTTGTGTGGCGTCGAACTCAGATTCGTTGATGAGCTTCAAGCGATGAAGCATTAGCCTCTTGATGTCGCTCTGACTGTGCGCCTGCGCCGCCAAACGCGCGTACGCTTCTGCGGATGTTCCCAGGTGTCGGTGATCTCCGAACTGGTAGATCTCCAGAAGCGCCCAGCACAGTGGCCAATGCGCACTAGGCGTTGCCGATTCAAGTATTCGGTACAAGGCAGCCTGCTCATCCAGCGCGCAACCGGGGAAGCGATTTCCCCTGAGGGGGGAAACCCGATCGATGCCTCCTTCCGTCGCTTCTGCAAACAGCTCCTCTGCCGTCCCACAGGTCTGACGTTGGAAGTAGCGCACCGCACCTAGAAAGTCTCCTCGCTGACAGAGGACACCAATGAGCGAAGCCTTGTCATATCTGACGAACCGCTGGAACGTCATCTCGCCACCCGCAGCCTCCAGGTTTCCCGCGACGCGAGGCAGGAGACCTTGCTTTAAGACTTCATCCCGAGGAACTCGCTCCAGTGCTCCGGTCATCAAGGTCAGTTGATCCTCTTTGTACCAACTCGGCCCCATGGATACAGCCAAGACGGCTTGGTAGGTTCGGCGGGCTTCCTCCAGGGCATCGAATCGCGCGAATATGGGAATGAGGGTCAGCAGTTCGGGGACAAGTTCATGTCGGTTCTTCACGTTTGCCTGCACATAGTCCCGCCAGCGTTGAAGCAATCCAAACGCCTGGTCGCCGACTGCCGTCTCCAATGTCATCCGGCTTATTTCTGACAGGAGGTTTGCCAAGACAGCCCGGAATCCTTCGGAATAAAGGCCGCACTGCCCCTCGAAACGCTGCTCCACAAAAGACAACATGTAGCCGATACGCTCGGGAAACACGTCGACAAGCAACCCCACCAATCTTTCGTAGATCTGAGGGAAGATTGCCTCTGGAAGACCGTAGCTGTCTGTCCATTTGACTCGACGCCGTAACGAGAATCGAAGGTGTTTGAACACGCGCTGCTCAAGATGAGACCACGCCTCTTGCAACCCAACGTCATCGCCACAGTCTTTTGCGCGCCTTCCGGAACCGTCGCACCACGCCAGAGCCCGGCAAAGCGCATCCACCCCATCCATCCAGCCGTCCGCTTGAATCTCTGCTGTCTCTGGGCAAGGAAGATCCTTCTCGAGAAATGATGCCAGTCGCCAATGCGCCATCCGAGTGGCGAACAGGCGCAAGTCCATCTTGACGTTGTCTGTCGCAATGAACTGCACAGGATCAGGCTGACCAAAGCGCCCGTCGGCAAGGGCACGCACAAGTGCCACTGGGGCGCCCAGCGCCACCAAAGCGTCGACTTCACCGAGACTGGGCTTGTTCTCTTGCGTCTTGTGCTCTTCCCGGAGCGATTGCACATCGGCAAATATGCTTTGCAGCAAACTCTGATCAAAAGCTACGCCGAAATACTTGCAGTAACCTTGATAGTTCGCGAGGAGTCGAATGAGGACTGGCTCCAGCAAGGCCGTTGAGCCTGAAAAGTGCTTCCGCAAAACGGACACGGGTGTGTACCGCGTCGCAAGGCACGCGGAGCTTGCGCCAAAGTACCCAGTGATTTCAGACAAGCATTGTTCACAGGCGGCCTTGTCCGAGATGCTGCCCCTGATGGCCTCCAGCGACGATCCGAAGAACATCACCAGCGCTTGCGTGGCGCCATCGTCACCGGCCCGGTTCTTGAGAAGGAGCAGTTGGACCCTAAACTCAAAGAGCGCCACGAAGTTCGAGATTGTTAGCCCCTGCATGGCCAGTTGCCGCTCGATCACTGCGTCGGCTTTATCGAGAAGATCCAAAGCAGTCGCAGTCTCGTTTGCCGCAATCAGTTGCAGCGACAAGCGCAAAGCGTCTTGCAAAGGCACAATCAAGTGGCCATAGCGAACCGCATGCTGGACAGCTTCCTGCGCCTTGCCAAGAGACAATAAGGCATCTGCAGCCAAGTCCGCCGACTGTGCGAACAGAGCGTCGTAGCGAAATTGCAGGCGCTGGGCAAGCAGGAGGATGCGGACAACCTCGACCAGGCTTCCTTGGCGCGTCGCAGCTGCCAAGGCCTCGTTCACGTCACCGAGCAATGCGTCCGGCTCAGCTCCCAACGTGACACATCGGTCGGCCCACCCCTGCGCGCACATCGCCACCGTACGCGCCTCCTCCGCCGGCCCGCTTCTGAGCCCGTGGTAAATGATGTTGAGCGTGCCATAGTCGGTATCCGGACGCGAAGCACAATACTCCAGCAACCGACGTTGGACGTCCAACTCTCGCAATGCAGTCTTCTCAACAAGGAAGTCAGCAAACGATGAGTGATAGATGGTCGTCTCGTCCTGCCGTAGCAGCAGGTGCTGGATCCGAGCAAGCGTGCTCACG
>NZ_JBFUBW010000076.1:0-7163 GCF_056405555.1 Variovorax sp. P1_G12
AACAACATCGAGCCCTACCGGTACCTCGTCGCCCTGTTCAAGAAGCTGCCCCTGGCGCAGACGGCTGACGACTACGAGGCGCTGCTGCCCTGGAACATCGAGCTCGGCGCGCTGTAGACCGCCCTGCGCACATCGGTTCCGACACCACGCGCAAGGGCGTGGTTCATTGACGGCTTACGATACAACCCACCTTGACAGAGCACCTCGGACCGGAAGACCATGATCGCCCACCCTGAGCTTTTCATATGACCCCCACCATCACCGCCTTTGAACGGTCGCCCGATCGCGGCAGGGGACTGGCGCGCGACATGCGCGTTCGCTGGGCGCTTGAAGAAGTGGGCCAGCCTTACGACGTTCGCCTCGTTTCGTTCAAAGAGATGAAGGAGCCCGCACATCGCGCGCTTCATCCTTTCGGGCAGATTCCGACCTATGAAGAAGGCGATCTCGCCCTGTTCGAGTCAGGGGCCATCGTGTTCCATATCGCCGAGCGCCATGCCGGCCTGCTGCCAGACGATGCGAAAGCTCGGGCGCTCGCGATCGCATGGATATTTGCCGCGCTGAACACGGTGGAGCCGCCGATCCTTGATCGCGAATACGCCACACTCCTGGAGCGCGACAAGACCTGGTATGGGGAGCGCCTGCCTGTGCTTGAGGATCGCGTCCGTGTACGGCTGAGTGAACTTTCCAGCCGGCTTGGCGATGCAGATTGGCTCGACGGTGCATTCAGCGCCGGCGACCTGCTGATGGTGACGGTGCTGCGCAGGTTGAGCGGGTCGGGGTTGCTGGAGCGATATCCAAACCTTTGCGCCTATGTCGCCCGCGGCGAAGCGCGGCCGGCCTACCAACGCGCTTTCGCCGATCAACTGGCGGTGTTCACTGGCAAGGTCCAGGGCGACTGACTAGGTCTGCTCTGGGCCCCGCACCGGCTGTACGCTTCGCTCCGAAGCGGCTGTTCAAGCGCCCCAGAAATTCGGTTGCCTAAAGCCCGAACTTCTGGAGGACGGCGGGTAACAGCTGCGCGAGCAGCACCGTGCTCACCACCCACATCACGATGCTGTTCTTGGCCTCGGCCAGATCGGCCTTGGTGGCGAAGCTCTTGCAGCCCTCCTCCATGCGCGTCTCGATCTTGACCAGGCGCATATCGATGGCATTGAGCCGCTCGCCGGTCTTTTCGGCGAGGGCCGGCGGCGGCGCTCGAAGGCGGTGATCGCGCCACGGATCGTCCGCGCCCTCGTCATGGGGCAGGGTCATGGCGCCTGTTCGTCGCCCGCTGCGGCCACAAAGCCCGGGCAAGACAAAACAGGACAAAAGCCCTGCTTTGCAGCCAACGGTTTCATCTCAGCTGATACTTTTTTGCGAATTGCGGGAATGCTTCATCCGGGGTGTCGCCGCGCGGGCGGCTTACCCCTTCAATTTCATCGACCTCAAGCCCCTGGAAATTGACCGCCCAGACGGAGCCGGATTGATTCACTCGCGCAGATGCCCGAGGCAATCGACGTATTGCTGGAATCGGGCGTCGCAGGCACCGTCGGCTCCGGAGGAGTCACCTCAGCCGGTCTGACCGGACCGCGTCCACGCCCAGCCACGCATTGATCTTGCGAAACAACATCTGGGTGGCCGCCCGTACGCATGGGTCCGCCGCCACGGGTGCGCCTCGACGCCACCCGACCGGAGGCGCCCATCGTGGACGCAATTTCGCAAGAAGAACTGAGATATAGATCTTTTAAATTATTTTGAATTGAAACAAAACGAACGAAATTGTCAGTCGATTCGAAGA
The DNA here is from genome assembly GCF_056405555.1 of Variovorax sp. P1_G12. Lineage (NCBI taxonomy): Bacteria > Pseudomonadati > Pseudomonadota > Betaproteobacteria > Burkholderiales > Comamonadaceae > Variovorax > Variovorax sp. P1_G12. Next base: position 1,778 of record NZ_JBFUBW010000076.1, read on the forward strand.
ATTGACAATTGAATGACAGATGATTTCTTGTTTTCGAGAAAAATTCAAGGGTTCAGCACGATCTTTGTCATTGCGCAATCAATTCATGGGTATTTCAACCTAGCATTGCAAGCGCACATCCTCCCTCAGTTCTTTCACTCACAAAATGCAACGTGCAGATTAGTCAATCCGTAGTATCCGTCGATCGATTTCAGGTCTTTGTAGAACATTACAAATCGGATTCCTCCAAGCCTTCGGTCATCCTGGTGAATGGGGCCCTGGCGACCATCGCCTCTTTCCGGCAGATGGCCCGGTCGCTGACCGATCACTTCAACGTGCTGCTCTACGACCTGCCGCACTCGGGCCAGTCCAGGGAACACAACGCGAAGCTCGGCCTGCTGTCAAAGGACGACGAGGTGGCCGTGCTGCTCGGCCTGATCGAGCAGTTCTGCATCCATCACGTGGTGTCGGTCTCGTGGGGCGGCGTGGCCAATTTGCTGGCCTTGGGCAAGCGCCCGAGGGGGGTGCGCAGTGCCGTGGTCGGTTCGTTCTCGCCGACCCTCAACGGGCCGATGCGCGACTATGTCGACGGCGCCCGGGTCTTCATCGATGCCAAGCAGTATTCCAAGGCCGCGCACCTGCTCAACGAAACCGTGGGCAAGCATCTGCCGCGCCTGCTCAAGCTCTACAACTACCGCTATCTGACGCGGATCGAGGAACCGGAGATCACGCAGATCCGCTTCCACGTGGATCAGATCCTCGGCCTGGACATTGCCAGCCACCGCGAGCGCCTCAAGGCGATCGAGGTCCCCGTGCTCTTCATCAACGGCGAACTCGACGCGTACACGCCGGCCTCGGACGTGCGTGCCATGACGGTTTTCCTGCGCGATTGCGCCTTCGTCACCATTCCGGGCGCCGGCCATTTTCTGGAGGTCGAGAACCGGGCCGCCAGCATCCGCGTGCAGCAGACGGTGCTCGAGTTCCTGCGCCACGGCCGCAGCGAACCGTCCTCGGCAGGTCGCGCCCGAATTCCGGGATGAGTCCCCCAGATCCGAAGCAGGGGAGCCACAATTCGGGCGCCGGCCTGCACCTTCTGATCGTCGCCCTCGGCTCCGCCGGCGACGTGCACCCCTTCCTGGCGATCGGACGGAGCGCGCTGGCGCGCGGGCACCGCGTGTCCCTTTGCACCAGCCCGGCCTTCCAGGCGCTGGTGGAGGCATGCGGGCTGCGCTTCCTGCCGGTGGGCACGGCGGCCGAGTACGAGGCGGCGATGGCCGACCCGGCGCTCTGGCACCCCCGCAGTTCGCTGCGCACCTTGTGGCGCGTGCTCGCGCCTTCGGTCGCTCCGCTTTTCGACCTCCTGCGGCAGGAGGTCCGGGCCAGCCGCGCGGCCGGCGAAGACGTGGCGATGCTCGGCTCCCTCTGGGCCTTCAGCGCACGCGTGCTGCAGGAAGCCGAGCAGGTGCCCTACCTTTCGGCGCAGGTGTCGCCGTCGACGCTGCTGTCGGCCATGTCGCCGCCCACGCATGCCGGTTTTTCGCTGCCCGCATGGTGGCCGCCGGGCTGCCGCCGCCTGGCCCTGTGGCTGATCGAGCGTCGCGTGATCGACCCGCTGATCGCGCCGGACCTCGAGCGGCTGCGCCGCGGCGAGGGGCTGGCCCCGACCCGGCGAATCCTGGGTCGCTGGGTGCATTCGCCCCAAGGCGTGCTGGCGCTGTTCCCGCCATGGCTGGCGCCGGTGCAGCCCGACTGGCCGCATCCCCTGCACTTCGCCGGTTTCGGATTGTTCGAGCCGCCCTCCCCGCGGCCCGAGGGCGCTCTGCTGGACGACGGGCTGCAGGCCTTCCTCGACGCCGGCCCCGCGCCGGTGGTGGTCACGGCAGGCTCGACGCTGCTGCGCGGACAGGACTTCTTCAGCAGGGCACTGGAAGCCGTCGCCGGACTGGGCCTGAGGGCGGTCTTCATCGGCGCCGAGTCGCTGATGCCGGTGCTGCCCTCCACGGTGCTGCAACGCCGCTTCGTTCCGCTGCGTCCGCTGCTCGAGCGCAGCGCGGCGCTGCTGCATCACGGCGGCATCGGCACCACCGCATTCGCCTTCGCGGCCGGCGTGCCGCAGCTGCTGATGCCCTTCGCCCACGACCAGTTCGACAACGCCTGTCGCGTGGTGGCCCAGGCGTGCGGCCTGCAGCTTCCTTCGAACGCGGGCTCGCATGCAATCGCCGGCACCCTGTCGAGATTGCTGACCGACGAGGCCGTCCATGCCTCCTGCGACCGGGTTCGCGCCTGGACCTTGCGCGACAGCGGCGCCGGGGCCTGCGCGCGCGCGGTGGATCTGCTGGAAGCGCTGGCCAGGGGCCAGGGCGTGGCGGCCCCCCCCGGACCTGCGGGACCCTTGCCGCACCGCCCCCCGCCCTCCCGCGTCGGCGGTCGAGGTTGCCCCATGAAAACGACGCAGCCCGGCGCCGTGGTGGTGTTGTACAAGCCCTCGCCGATGCAACTGACGCATGTCGGCACGCTGGCCGCGCAGGGCGTTCCGATCGTGGCGGTCGACAACTCGCCCACGGAGCTGACCGGGGTGAGGGCCTGCCTGCAGGCTGCCGGCGTCCACTGCATCGCGAACCGAAACCAGGGCGGCATCGCGCGCGCCTTCAACCTCGGGATCACGGCCCTGGCCGAGCGCGGAGTCAACGCCCATGTGCTGCTGGACCAGGACTCGGTCCTGCCCCGGGGCTATTTCGAGGTCATGGCGCAGGCCGGCGATGCCTGCCGCACGGCGGGACATGAACGCTTCATCCTGGGCCCGAAGATCTTCGACACCAAGGTCCAGGAATTCCTGCCGACGGTCAGCGGCAAGGGCTCGAGCCTGCGCCGGCTCGACGTGAACGCGCAGCAGAGCGGCCATGACTTCGCGAGCCTGCTGCGCTGCTCCTTCCTGATCTCCTCCGGCTGCGTGGTCTCGGACGACGCCTGGCAGACGCTGGGCCGATTCCGGGAAGACTTCGTCATCGACCATGTCGACACCGAGTACTGCCTGCGTGCCGTGGGCCAGGGGGTCTCGATGTTCATCGTGCCTTCTCTCACCTTGCGCCATACCCTGGGCGATCGCATCCACAAGCGCTTCGCGGGCGTGCGCATCGGTGCCCTCAACCACGACGCCACGCGCCGCTACTACCTGGCCCGCAACGGTCTCGCGCTCTGGCGCCTGCATCCCTCGCTGTTCACCGGCGTCGCGGTGGTGAACCTGCTGACGCTGCACCAGTTGCTGGCCATCTGGCTGCTGGAGTCGAACAAGAGGATCAAGACCCGGGCCCTGCTGAGAGGCTGGATCGATGGCCTGCTGCGCCGCAGCGGCCCCATGGATGCGCTGCATCCCGAACTGGCCCGGCGCTGCGCCGCGAGCCGGGACGCCCGCTGACCATCACGCGCCGCCGCCCTGCCTGGCGGCCATGTCCTTAACCCCAGCGCCGCCGGTCCTGCCCGCGGCCGAGACACTTGAATGAACAGAACCTTGAAATGGGTCCTCGCGGCCCTGATCCTGCTGTTGCTTGCAGGCGCCGCCCTGCGTGCCATCGGTGCCAAGGCGACGAAGGCCCTCGGCGACACCGCGGCCGAGCCCGTGCTGGCGCTTTCCGCGCAGGAGGTGACGCGGGCCGGGCGCCGCGCGCTGGCCGAGACGCTGCCGGTCTCGGGTACGCTGCGCGCGGTCGATTCGGTGCAGGTCAAGGCCCGTGTGGCGGGTGAGCTGATCGGTCTCACGGTGCGCGAGGGCGACACGGTCGCGGCGGGCCAGGTGATCGCCCGCATCGACCCGATCGAATACCGCTCGCGCGTGCGCCAGGCCCAGGAACAGGCTGATTCCGCCCGGGCCCAGGCCGAGGTGGCGCAGCGCACCTTCGACAACAACAAGGCGCTGGTCGAGGAAGGCTTCATCTCGCGCACCGCGCTCGACACCTCGCAGTCGAACCTCGATGCGGCGCTGTCCACCCACCGCGCCGCACTGGCCGCGGTCGAGATGACGCGCAAGTCGCTCGACGACACCGTGCTCAAGAGCCCGATCGCGGGCCAGGTGGCGCAACGCCTGGCGCAGCCGGGCGAGCGCGTGGGCGTCGACACCCGGATCATCGAGGTGGTCGACCTGAGCCGCATCGAGGTCGAGGCCGCGCTGGCCGCGGCCGACTCGGTCGCGGTGCGCGTCGGCCAGCGCGCGACGCTGCAGATCGAGGGCAGCAGCGTCGCCGACCCGAAGAGCGGCGAACGCAGCGTCGGCGCCAGCGTGGTGCGCGTCAATCCGAGCGCGCAGGCGGGCAGCCGCAGCGTGCTGGTCTACCTGCGGCTCGACCGCTCCACCGGTTTCCGCCAGGGCCTGTTCGCGCAGGGCACGATCGACGTCGGCCGCACCGAAACGCTGGCCCTGCCGCTGAGCGCGGTGCGCACCGACAAGCCGGCACCCTACGTGCAGATGGTGGTCGACGGACGCATCGTGCACCGACCGGTCGAGACCGGCCTGCGCGGCCAATTCGACGGCCAGACGATGGTCTCGGTGCGCGGCATCGACGACGGCGCGGTGGTGGTGGCCGGCAGCCTCGGCCCGCTGCGCCAGGGCACCGCCGTGCGGCTCGCGCCGGCCACTGCCGCGCCCTGAGGACCGAACAGCATGTGGTTCACGCGCGTCAGCCTCCGGAATCCGGTCTTCGCGACCATGCTCATGCTCGCCCTCGTGGTGCTGGGCGCCTTCTCGTACCAGCGGCTGAAGGTCGACCAGTTCCCGAACATCGAACTGCCGGTCGTGGTCGTGGTCACCGAGTACCCGGGCGCTTCGCCGGAGGTGGTGGAAAGCGAAGTCACCAAGACGATCGAGGAAGCGGTCAACTCGGTCGCTGGCATCAACAACCTGACCTCGGGCAGCCACGAGGGGTATTCGGTGGTCATCATCGAGTTCCAGCTCCAGGTCGACGGCCGCAAGGCGGCCGAGGACGTGCGCGAGAAGGTGGCCGGTGTGCGGCCGCTGTTCCGCGACGAGGTGAAGGACTCGCGCGTGCAGCGCTTCGACCCGGCCGCGCGCGCGGTGTGGTCAGTGGCGGTGCTGCCCGAAGGCGGCACGGGCGCTCCTTCGGAGGCCGGCGGGAGTGCCGGCCTCCGGCCGCCGAACACGGTCGAACTCACCAACTGGGCCGACCAGGTGCTCAAGAAGCGCCTGGAGAACGTGCGCGGCGTCGGCTCCGTCACGCTGGTCGGCGGCACCAAGCGCGAGATCAACATCTATCTCAATCCGCAGGCGATGGAGGCCTTCGGCGTCAGCGCCAGCCAGGTGGTGGACGCGGTGCGCAGCGAGAACCAGGCGCTGCCGGTCGGCTCGGTGCGCTCGCTCGAGCAGGACCGCGTGGTGCAGATCGATGCCCGCATGGAG
>NZ_JBFUBW010000077.1:0-6324 GCF_056405555.1 Variovorax sp. P1_G12
GATCAAGGTGGCGACCGTGCGCACGACGGGCTTCGATGCCGCAGCGGCCACCGGTGGCAGCGCCGCGGTCGAGACCGTGGACGGCGTGGCCGACAGCGGCAAGAGCAGCTTCGTCGGAAGAGAAGTCACCAAGAGCGAGCGCCCCGAACTGACGGCGGCCAAGATCATCGTCTCGGGCGGCCGAGCGCTGGGCAGCGCCGAGAAGTTCCAGGAGGTGATGGCGCCTCTGGCCGACAAGCTCAACGCCGGTCTCGGCGCCAGCCGCGCGGCGGTGGACGCGGGCTACGCGCCGAACGACTGGCAGGTCGGCCAGACCGGCAAGATCGTGGCGCCGCAGTTGTACATCGCGGCGGGCATCTCGGGCGCGATCCAGCATCTGGCGGGCATGAAGGACTCCAAGGTGATCGTGGCGATCAACAAGGACGAAGAGGCGCCGATCTTCTCGGTGGCCGACTATGGCCTCGTGGCCGACCTGTTCACGGCCGTGCCGGAGCTGGTCAAGGCGCTGTAGGCGCTCTCGCAGAAGGAAGCACCATGAAGACCCGCATCACCGAACTGCTCGGCATCCGCTACCCCATCATCCAGGGCGGCATGCAATGGGTGGGCCTGGCGGAACTGGCCTCGGCGGTTTCCAACGCCGGGGGCCTCGGCATCCTGACCGCGCTCACGCAGCAGACGCCCGACGCGCTCCGGCGCGAGATCGAGCGCACGCGCGCCATGACCGACCGCCCCTTCGGCGTGAACCTCACGATCCTGCCCGCGTTGAAGCCGCCGCCCTACGCCGAATACGTGCAGGCGATCCTCGACAGCGGCGTCAAGATCGTCGAGACCGCGGGCAACAGCCCCCGGGACTTCATCGATCAGTTCAAGGCCCATGGCGTGAAGGTCGTGCACAAGTGCACCTCCGTGCGCCATGCGCTGTCGGCGGAGCGCAATGGCGTCGACGCGGTCTCGGTCGACGGCTTCGAGTGCGCGGGCCACCCCGGCGAGGACGACGTGCCGGGGCTGGTGCTGCTGCCGATCGCGGCGCGCGCGCTCAAGATTCCGATCATCGCCTCCGGCGGCATCGCCGACGGGCGCGGCATGGCCGCCGCGCTGGCGCTCGGCGCCGAGGGCGTCAACATGGGCACGCGCTTCTGCGTGACGCAGGAAGCACCCATCCACTACAACATCAAGCAGGCGCTGGTGGCGGCGTCCGAGCGCGACACCAAGCTGATGTTCCGCACCATGAAGAACACGGCGCGCGTGTTCAGGAACGCGATTTCGGAAGAGGTGGTGGCGACCGAGAACCGTCCGGGCGGCTGCCAGTTCGAGGACATCCGCCCCCTGGTGGCGGGCGTGCGCGGGCGTGCCGCGCTGGAGTCCGGCGAAGTCAACGGCGGGGTGGTCTCGGCGGGCCAGTGCATCGGCCTGATCGACGACGTGCCGACCTGCGCCGACCTGCTCGACCGCATGGTCCGCGAGTGCCGCGAACACCTGGACCGTTCGCGCGCCTACTTCGACTGAGCCCCCACGCTCCCTCACTTCGTGTGGTCGCTGCCCCCCGAGGGGGGAGCAGCAGGCCGCCCGTCCGTGCGAAGCGCGGACTTCGCCGCGCTGGCGGCCCGGCGCCGGCCTGAGGCCACGCGCAGGGGCGAGTGCCTGGCAGCTAAGGAAACCCCCGATGGCGATATGGTCATGGATCGCTAGGATCCATGGCTGCTTCCCTGTCGAGGTGTACGGATCGCGTCCCGGCGTCCGCCCGGTGACACGTGGCCTCACCCTCCTGCTTCCCCCGATGACCTCTCCCTCCGAGTCCGGCCCCGTGCTGGACGCCGCCAGCCCCCTCCCCCCTGAAATCGAAGCCGCCGACGAACCGACCCGCGTCCCGCTCGCGATCGAGGACTGGGCCACCGTGGTCATCATGGGCCTGCTGGCCTGCATCACCTTCGCCAACGTGCTGGTGCGCTATTTCACCGACTCCTCCTTCGCATGGACCGAGGAGTTCTCGGTCTTCCTCATGATCCTGCTGGCGCTGGTGGCGGGCTCCGCCGCGGTGGCGCGCGACCGCCACATCCGGATCGAATACTTCGCCGAGAGCGGCAGCATGGCGCGGCGCAAGCGCCTGGCGCAGTTCGGCGCGCTCATGGTGGGGCTGCTGTTCTTGCTGATCGGCGCGCTCAGCGTGCGCATGGTCTGGGACGACTACCGCTTCGAGGAGACCTCGCCCGGCATCGGCGTGCCGCAATGGTGGTATTCGATCTGGCTGCCGGTCGTCTCCTTCGCGATCGCGCTGCGCGCCCTGGGCCTGTTCATCCGCCGTGGCCGCAAGACCAGCTACGGGGGCTCGGACCAATGATCCCCACGCTGCTGTTCGTCGCCTTCGTGGCGATGATGCTGGCCGGCGTGCCGATCGGTGCGGCGCTGGGCCTCGCCGGCGCGGCCTGCATCGCGCTCGCCAACAGCGACGCACAGTGGTTCGGCCTGCTGGCCGTGCCGCAGAACTTCTATGCCGGCCTCGGCAAGTACCCGCTGCTGGCGATCCCGATGTTCGTGCTGGTCGGCTCGATCTTCGACCGCTCGGGCGTGGCGCTCAGGCTGGTCAACTTCGCCATCGCGATCGTCGGCCGCGGCCCCGGCATGCTGCCGCTGGTGGCGATCGTGGTGGCGATGTTCCTGGGCGGCATCTCGGGCTCGGGCCCGGCCAACGCCGCCGCCGTGGGCGCGGTGATGATCACCGCGATGTCGCGCGCGGGCTACCCGGCCGCCTACTCGGCCAGCGTGGTCGGCGCGGCGGCGGCCACCGACATCCTGATCCCGCCTTCGGTCGCCTTCATCGTCTACTCGGTGCTGGTGCCGGGCGCCTCGGTGCCGGCGCTGTTCGCCGCCGGCATGATCCCGGGCATCCTGGCCGGGGTGGCGCTGATCGTCCCGGCCGTGTGGCTGGCGCGCAAGAACAAGATGGGCGCGCTCGAATCCAGCCTGCCGCGCCCGGCCTTCTGGAAGAGCTTTCGCGATGCGATCTGGGGCCTGGCGGCGCCGGTACTGATCCTCGGCGGCATGCGCGCCGGCCTGTTCACGCCGACCGAGGCGGCGGTGGTGGCGGTGTTCTACGGCCTCTTCGTCGGCATGGCGATCCACCGCACGATCAAGGTCCGCGACCTGTTCGTGATCCTGCGCGAATCGGGCGAACTCTCGGCCGTGATCCTGCTGGTGGTGTCGCTGGCGGGCATCTTCGCCTATTCGCTCTCGACGCTCGGCGTGATCGATCCGGTCACGCGCGCGATCGTCAATTCGGGCCTGGGCGAATACGGCGTCCTCTCGCTGCTGATCCTGCTCTTGATCACGGTCGGCATGTTCCTCGACGGCGTCTCGATCTTCCTGATCTTCGTGCCGCTCTTGTGGCCGATCGTGCAGCACTACAAGTGGGACCCGGTCTGGTTCGGCGTCATTCTCACGCTCAAGGTCGCGCTCGGCCAGTTCACGCCGCCGCTGGCTGTCAACCTGATGGTGTCGTGCCGCATCGCCAACGTGCGCATGGAAGAGACCGTGCGCTGGGTCGGCTGGATGCTGTTCGCGATGTTCCTCGTGATGGTGGCGGTGATCGCCTGGCCCGAGCTCGCGCTATGGCTTCCGCGCAAGCTGGGCTACTGATTCTTCGATTTATTCCCAAGGAGACTGATCCATGAAATTCCGTCGTTCCCTGCTCGGCCTCCTGGCCGTCGCCGCCGCATTGGGCGGCTTCTCGGTGGCCGCGCAAGCGCAGAGCTACAAGGCCGAATACAAGATGTCGCTGGTGCTGGGCCCGCCCACGCCATGGGGCGAGGCCGGCCGGATCTGGGCCGACCTGGTGAAGGAGCGCACCCAGGGCCGCATCAACATCAAGCTGTACCCGGGCGTGTCGCTGATCCAGGGCGACCAGACGCGCGAGTTCAGCGCACTGCGCCAGGGCGTGATCGACATGGCGGTCGGCTCGACCATCAACTGGTCGCCGCAGGTGAAGCAGCTGAACCTGTTCTCGCTGCCCTTCCTGATGCCCGACTATGCGGCGATCGACGCACTGACGCAGGGCACGGTCGGCAAGGAGATCTTCCAGACCTTGGACAAGGCCGGCGTGGTGCCGCTCGCCTGGGGCGAGAACGGCTACCGCGAGATCACCAACTCCAAGCGCGCGATCAAGTCGCCCGAGGACTTGAAGGGCATGAAGATCCGTGTCGTCGGTTCGCCGATCTTCTCCGACATGTTCAGCACGCTGGGCGCCAACCCGACCCAGATGAGTTGGGCCGATGCGCAGCCCGCGCTCGCCAGCGGCGCGGTCGACGGCCAGGAGAATCCGCTGTTCCTCTTCACCGTGCTCAAGATGCACACCGTGGGCCAGAAGTTCGTGACCACCTGGGGCTACATGGCCGACCCGCTGGTGTTCGTGGTCAACAAGGAGGTCTGGGGCTCGTGGACCCCGGCCGACCAGGCGATCGTGCGCCAGGCCGCGGTCGACGCCGGCAAGCAGAACATCGCGCTGGCCCGCAAGGGCCTGGTCGAGGCCGACAAGCCGGTGCTCAAGGACATCGCAGCGATGGGCGTGACCGTCACCCAACTGACCCCGGCCGAGCGCGAAGCCTTCGTCAAGGCCACCCGCCCGGTCTACGCCAAGTGGACGCCGACCATCGGCAAGGACCTGGTGACGCAGGCCGAGCAGGCAATCGCGGCACGCAAGAAGTAGCTCGCCCCCAGGTTGGGCTCACTTCGTGTAGCCCGCCCACCCCCTACCGGGGGCAACACCAGCGGCCCGGCAAAGCCGGTTCCGCGGTGTTTCACCAACGGGCCTGGCTGCGCCGGCCGGTGAATACTGGCGCTGTGTTTGTTTTCGGCTGCGCGCAGCGCGCCCGTTCGCGGGCAGTCGCGGAACCGGCTTTGCCGGGCCGCTGACTGCGCCCCCGGTAGGGGGTGGGCGCCCGACACGAAGTGCGGGCAACCTGGGGGCGAGCTCAGTGCGCCAGGATCTTGTTCAGGAAGTCCTTCGTGCGCGGCTGCCGGTTCTCCGGGTGGTTGAAGAACTCATCCTTGGAGCAGTCCTCGAGGATGCGGCCGCCGACGTCGATGAAGATCACGCGGCTCGCCACCTTGCGCGCGAAGCCCATCTCGTGCGTGACCACCATCATGGTCATGCCTTCCTTGGCCAGCAGCACCATCACGTCGAGCACCTCGCCGACCATCTCGGGGTCCAGCGCCGAGGTGGGCTCGTCGAACAGCATCACGATCGGGTCCATGCTCAGCGCGCGCGCGATCGCCACCCGCTGCTGCTGGCCGCCGGACAGCTGGCCTGGGAACTTGTCCTTGTGCGCCATCAGGCCCACGCGGTCGAGCATCTTCAAGCCCCGCGTCTTGGCTTCGTCGGCACTGCGCCCGAGCACCTTGATCTGCGCGATCGTCAGGTTCTCGGTCACCGACAGGTGCGGGAACAGCTCGAAGTGCTGGAACACCATGCCGACCTTCGAGCGCAGCTTCGGCAGGTTGGTCTTGGGGTCGTGCAGCGCAATGCCGTTGACCGTGATCTCGCCCTTCTGGAAGGGCTCGAGCGCGTTCACCGTCTTGATCAGCGTCGACTTGCCCGAACCCGAGGGCCCGCAGACCACGACCACGTCGCCCTTGGCGATGTCGACCGAGCAGTCGTTGAGCACCTGCACCGGGCCATACCACTTGGAAACGTTCTTGATTTCAATCATTTTTTCGGACATGTCAGGCCTCCCGCCGGGCCGCCCCAAGGGAGGCCTGCGCCCCCTCGGGGCTGAGGTCCGCGGCTCCAAACTCGCCTGCGCGAGTTTGGACGGACCGAAGGGCCGGCGCCTCTGGCGCCGACTCGTCCAGCGAATACACGAAGTGATGAGCGTGGGGGTTCATGGTTTCTCCTTCAGCGGATGATGGCGATCTTCTTGTGCAGGCGCTTCACGAGCCACGAGAGCGAATAGCACAGGATGAAGTAGACGACGGCGGCCAGCAGGTAGGCTTCTTCGGGCCGGCCGAAGTTCTTGCCTGCGGTGTCGAAGCCCTTGAACAGGTCGTAGGCGCCGATGGCATAGACCAGCGAGGTGTCCTGGAACAGGATGATGGTCTGGGTCAGCAGCACCGGCAGCATGTTGCGGAACGCCTGCGGCAGGATCACCAGCTTCATGTTCTGGCCGTAGGTCATCCCCATCGCCTGGCCCGCGGACACCTGGCCGCGCGGGATCGACTGGATGCCGGCGCGCATGATCTCGCTGAAGTAGGCGGCCTCGAAGGCGACAAAGGTGATGATGGCCGAGTACTCGGGCCCGATCGGCCGCCCGATCATCGTCGGCACCAGCAGGA
>NZ_JBFUBW010000078.1:0-7692 GCF_056405555.1 Variovorax sp. P1_G12
CGCCGCAGATCCTCTGCGGTGGCCGTGTCGGGGGAGCGTTGCAGAAAGCCGGCGAGGTACCGAACCGCGCGGACGTAGGCAGCCTGGGTCTTGGGTCCGAGCTTGCGCATGCGCATGTCGTCGAGCATGCGCTGACGCAGCGCAGAAACCGCTGGTGTCGAAGGGGTCATGATCGTGCTCCTGTCGAAGAACGAGGCCAATCGCCTCGCTCCTCAACATAGACAGGGACGCGATGATTGCCAGACCCACCGGCCTCTGCGGCGGGCTACCGCGCGAGCGGTTTAGTCCTCGGGCCCGGAGGAGCGGGTCGGCGACAGGCTACAGTCGGCCATCACCAGACATTCAACTTGAGCCCTCAAAAATGTCGTTTCCAGAGCTCGAACCACTGATTCAGAAAGTCGAGACCCTCAAGGACGTCCCTGAGGTGCACGATGTCTACACGTCGGTGCATGAGTTGGTCCGGTCGGCCCAGACCCCGGCCATGGCACAAAGCGCCTGCTCAAAGATCATCACCATGAGCCACCCCAAGGCATGGGGTGACCGAGTTGTTGGCGCAGGCGCAGCCTTTCAGGACTGGACGAGGTTCCTGCATGAGTTGGCAGAGGTCGCAGACGCTTGTGGCCAGCGCGTATTCGAGGCGAATCGCTCCTAGCCTTGTGTGGCAGGATGCGGCCACAAGCCGTCCGTCGTCACCTATCGAGCAATGACCGCAGTTCGCTACCGGTCACTGCCGCATCTTCGATCTCAGCCAGGCCAGGCATTTGCTCTCGAAGAGTGATGTGGCCCCGCTCATCTTCAGGCCGCGGCCGCGGCCGAGCCCAAGCCGCAGGCTATGGGCCGGAGGCCGAAGATTGCGCAAGCTTTCGGAAGGTGCGCTGGTATTCGCTTGGCGTGACGCCTGCGTCGCGCCGGAACGCCCGCGCGAAATTGGCGACGTCGCGAAAGCCGAGCTGGATGGAGACCTGATGGACCGTCGCACCTGGCCTTGCCAAGAATTCCCGTGCCCGCTCGAGCCGTACCCGCTGTGAGAGATCACGGAAGTTCAACCCTTCTTTTTTCAGGTTGCGATCGATGGTCCGATCCGAGATGTTCATGCGCTGCGCGATCTCTTCAAGCGTGAGCTGTTGCCCCTGCGTCTCGCGCAGCAGCATCGAGATGTAGGCACCCCATTCGCCGCCGGGCACGGGCCGCCGTTGCAGCACATGCAGCCGCTGCTCGATTTGACGAACCACTGTGGGCGATGGCATGGGCAGCGGGCGATTCAACAGCTCGCTGTCGAAGACCACGCGGATGCCAGGGAGCGCACTTTCATCGAAGTGGAAACGCGCAGGCGCCAGGCTGGCATAGCGCATTGCATGCGCGGGCGCCGGCATTCCGAGACGGATGTCGTACGCAATCTCGGAGCCGAACAGCAACCGGACCTGGGTGTGCAGCGAGACGGCGATGGCCTCGATCGCAAAATGCATGGTGCGCAGAGGCATCACGGCCGCAGGGCTGAAGACCACCTCGCCGAGACCTGGTCGCCGCGCGTACTTCATCGTGAACAGCGTGATGATGAAGTGATAGTAGCGGCTGGTGAACTGCATGAAATGGTCCAGGTCGCGGCAGCTGAGCATCGCGTAGCCCATCAGATCGTGCGAATTCAACTTGATCGCTTGCCCGAGTTCGAATCCAAGGTCGGTGCGGCCGGTGAGTCGATAGGCCCACTCGACCAAGGCCTCCACTTCGTTCGGTTCCAGGACGCTGTCGCTTCGTTCGAAACGGGCGGCTTCAACCTTCGCGAGATCGAGCAGGCGCGCGGTATCGACCCCCTGCGTCGCGAGGCGTCCCAGAAGCAGCGAAAGATAGCGGGCCGGCACGGTTTTGGTGGCTGCGTTCATTCCGGTGCCTCCAAGTCATGCCGCAACCTCCGCGAATCAGCTCTGCAATCCCGCAGTGGGCGGGTTGGTTGGGGTCTTCTAAATAGAGCGCCGCTGTTCATCGTCTTCATTCGATGACTCGCTAGGGGTACATGGGGCGGGAATGGTAACAACGCGCTTGCGACTCGACCATTGGAGTCGGTTTCATAGGGTTTCTACCTAGATGTCGCCAACGGACGTGCAGGTGTCGGTTCAGGACTTTGTACGGGGTGCGCGCGCGATCGATCATTCATCGATCCCCCCACTCATCGAGGAACCACATGGCCATTCTTGGCAACCCGAACCTGGACGTGCGCAAAACCAACCGCGCGATCGACGAGCTCATGGAGGTCACGACCAACCCGCGGCACCGCTTCATGCTCGAGGCCTACTACCGTCACCGCTTTCTCGAGATCGCCGGTCGCTACGAGGAAATCTTCGTGCCGGAGATGACCGCGCCGAACCCCGTCTATCACTTCGAGATGGCGGGCAACCATGCCGTGCTGGAGGGCATCGAGTCCGTCAAGGGTTTCTATGCACTGTGGGCCCAGACGCACCAGTCAATCTTCTACGCCGAGGACGAGAAGATCGCTGTAGCGGACAACTTCATCGCCTCGGTCGGCACCATGTACCAGCAGACGCACGGCCAGACCCTGAAGGCGAACGGCATCGAGGTCGACGACGAGAACTCGTACTACCTGCTGCGTGTGCCCGGCCTTCAGATGTTCTGGCCCTACGACGAGTGCTGCCGCCTGATCGGGGAAGACGTCTGGGAGCCGAACCCGGCGGCGCGCACGGTCATCAAGCTCGCGCCGTCCGAAGTGCTGACAAGCGAGGCATCGGGCCAGTTGCTCGCGCCGTTCATCAAGCCGTTGCGCTCGTTCGACGAAGCGATGCGCCAGGCAGCCTGATCCGAGGCCTGTGGACTCATGCCCGTCGTCACGCAAGCCCTGTAGGCTGCGCAGCGGCTTGGCCAGGATGCATGGCGGCGCCAAATACATTGAATTCAATCCGTTTACAAAAAGGAAGTCTGATGTCAGTTGAAATCAAGAAGCGAGCGCGGTTCCTGCACGGCGTGTCGCGGCGAGCCTTCGGCGCCGCAACGCTGTCGCTCGTGGCGCTCGCCGCCGCGCCGGCGCACGCAGCCGCGTTGACCCCGGAGCAAACGAAGAAGATCGCCGTCGATGCGTATATCTACGGTTATGCATTGCTGACCAGCGACATCACGGGCAATGCCTTCACCAATGTGAAGACGCCCAACCCGGCAACGCTCCAGGCCCCGCTCAACCAGCTGGTGAACATGCCCAAGTACCCGCCCGCGGATTACAAGGGCGTAACGGCTCCCAATGCAGACACGCTCTACACGGCGGCGTTCATGGACCTGAAGCAGGAGCCCATGCTGCTGTCATACCCGGACATGAAGGGGCGTTACTTCCTCTTCCCGATCTACTCGCAATACACCAACGTGATCGCAGCGCCGGGCAAGCGAACCCTTGGCACGGGCGCGCAGACGATCGCCATCGTCGGTCCGGGCTGGAAGGGCAAGCTGCCGGCCGGCGTGACGCAGGTCGTCAAGTCGCCGACCAACACCGTCTTCACGATCGGCCGCGTTTATGCTGACGGCACCGATGCCGACTACGCCGAGGTCAACGCCGCGCAGAAGGAGTTCAAGCTGGTTCCGCTGAGCGCTTACGGCGAGCCGTACACCCCGCCGGAGGGCGTGATCAACGCCAGCGCACCGAGCGTCAAGGAGAAGGTCCGCGACATCATTGCCGCGATGGACGCTCAGACCTATTTCAACGCGGTCACGAAGTCGATGGTCCAGAACCCGCCCGTGCTGCCGGAGGACGGTCCAGTCCTCAAGGAGATGGCCAAGATCGGCATCGTGCCGGGCAAGCCCTTCGACCTGAGCAAGCTGTCCGCAGCGGATCAGGCGGCAGTGGCCGACTCGGTCAAGGTCGCGACGGCGAAGATCGTGGACGCCACCAAGTCGGGCAACAAGGTCGTCAACGGATGGCTGTACACCTCGGGCACCGGCAAATACGGCACCAACTACCTCTGGCGAGCCGCCATGGCGAACTACGGCTGGGGGGCGAACCTGACCAAGGACGCGATGTACCCGAGCACCAAGGACGACGACTCCGGGACGCCGCTGGTCGGCAAGAACACGTACACGGTGCATTTCCCCAAGGGCAAGACGCCGCCTGCCTCTGGCTTCTGGTCGATCACGATGTACGACAGCTCGTACTTCTTCTTCCCGAATCCGCAGAACAAGCAGACCGTGAGCATGCGCGACAAGCCCGTGTTCAACAAGGACGGCTCGCTCGACCTGTACTTCTCGAACGTGAAGCCCGCCAATGCGCCCGAGGCCAACTGGCTGCCTGCGCCGCCGGACAACTTCATTCTCATGATGCGGATGTACTGGCCCACGGAGAATCCGCCACCATCGATCCTCAATGGAACCTGGTCGCCGCCGCTGGTGAAGAAGGCGGGTTGATCGAAGCGGCATGGAGAAGTAGCACCTCAGACTGAGGTGCATCGGCACTGCCCTAAAGGGCAGTTGCCAACCATTGGGGCAGCTGTCAGCATCGCGCGCGCCACTGCAACAGTTGCAGGGATCACGTTTTGCAAAGTAAAAGTCAATCATGAACGCCAAACTTCCTTCGCTCTTGAAATGGGCAGCGATCGCCACTGCCGCGATGGCCTTGATTACGGGTTGCGCCAGCAAGAGCGATCCCGTGGCCCAGGCCGCAAAAGCCGACGCCGCCAAGGGCATCGCCGCGCCCAGCATCGCCGAGACCAAGGCCATCGCGGAGGAGGCCTTCATTTACGGGCTGCCACTGGTCATGAACTATGCCGTGATGCTCGAATATGCCGTGGACAAGGGCGGCCCGCAGTTCAAGGCGCCTTTCAACCACCTCAAGAACGAGCCTCGCGTCTACACCTACCAAGACACGGCCATCGTCACGCCGAACAGCGACACCCCATACTCGTTTGCCTGGCTGGACTTGCGCGCGGAGCCGGTGGTGATCTCGGTGCCGGCAGTGGACAAGCGGCGCTACTACTCGGTGCAGTTGATCGACGGCAACACCTACAACTACGGCTACATCGGCAGCCGTGCCACCGGCAACGAGCCGGGCCACTACATGGTGGTCGGTCCCGACTGGAAAGGCGCGACGCCCCCCGGCATCAAGAAGGTCTTCACCTCGACCACGCCCTTCGCCCTGACCGGCATGCGGACTCAACTCTTCAATCCCAAGGACATGCCCAACGTGGTGAAAGTGCAGTCGGGCTACAAGGTGCAGCCGCTGTCCGCCTTCCTCAATCAGCCTGCTCCGGCGGCTGCGCCGACGATCAATTTCCTCCCCGCCACCGCGGCGGGGATCAAGCAGAACTACTTCGAGTACCTGGACGCCGCGCTCAAGTACGTGCCGCCCACCCCGGAAGACAAGGCCGTACGGGCCAGGCTCGCCAGCATCGGCATCGGACCGGGCAAGACCTTCGAGTTCAAAGATCTTTCGCTCGAACACAAGGCCGCCGTCGGCCTGGGCATGAAGGATGGCGACGAAAAGATCGACAAGTATCTGGCGACCGGCATGAAGGATGTCAACGGCTGGAGCGTCGGCTCCCTGCCAGGCGACCGCGCCTTCTACAACGGCAACTGGCTCAAGCGAGCCGCTACGGCCAAAGCAGGAATCTACGGCAATGACGCTGTGGAGGCCATGTATCCGTTCACTCGTGTTGATGGGAAGGGCGAGCCTCTGGACGGAAGCAAGCACGCCTACACATTGACTTTTCCTGCAGGCCAGCAGCCGCCTGTCAACGCCTTCTGGTCGGTCACGATGTACGACGGCAAGAGCCAGCTTCTCATCAAGAATCCGATCAACCGCTACCTCATCAACTCGCCGATGGTGTCGGGGATGAAGAAGAACGCCGACGGCTCACTCACGCTCTACATCCAGAAGGACTCGCCTGGGAAGGCGAAGGAAGCCAACTGGCTGCCCGCTCCCGACGGCCCGATCTACCTGGTGATGCGCCTGTACTGGCCCAAGGAAACGCCGGACGAGGGCGGCGTGCCCTTCTGGTTCTCGGGGCAGTACGCGAGCCTTTCTGCSACACCGGCCACGCCCGGCTGGTCACTCACGACGATGGGCTATGGCTACAGCGGCAGCGCCTCGACCGGCAARCTGCTGCCCCGAGGCAACACCGTGTCGGCCGGGGTGAGCTCTGAYGTGGCGTTGCTGCTCGCACAGCTGAGCTACGCGCCCGAGACCARGTGGCTGGGCGGCCAGGCTTCTCTGGGYGTGGGSTTCGGCTACGGAAGGAACTCGACGAAGGCGGACATCTCGACGTCCGCCCTCGGCACCCAGCTGAACCGCACCGATACGGTCAACGGCTTCACCGACCTTTACCCGGTGGCAAGCATCGCCTGGRCRCAGGGCGTGCACAACTGGATGACCTACGCGACGGGTGACATCCCGGTGGGCGCCTACGACAGCAAGAGGCTCGCGAAYATCGGTATTGGGCATGCGGCCTTCGACGCCGGTGGCGGCTACACCTATCTGRATSCGCAGAGCGGGCGCGARTTCTCGGTCGTGGGCGGCYTCACCTACAACTGGGAGAACTCGGACACCAAGTACAAGAATGGRGTCGACTCGCAYATCGACTGGGCGGCGTCRCAATTCCTCTCGGCCAACTGGGAGGTCGGGCTGGCAGGCTACGTGTACTACCAGCTGACCGGAGACAGCGGATCGGGCGCCAAGCTGGGGCCGTTCAAGTCTCGGGTCGCCGCCATCGGACCGGAAGTCGGGTACGCATTCAAATTTGGGGGCCTGCCGGCGTATGCCAACTTGCGCGCCTACTACGAGTTCTGGGCGCAGAACCGGGTCTCGGGCTACGCGGTGTTTGCGACGCTGGTGCTGCCGCTCGGGAAGTGACTCCACGGTCCGGCGCAGTGCCTCGGCGGAAGTCGGGGCGCGAACTCGAATGACATCAGCGAGCCCCTACTCGCAGCAGGACGCTGGCCGGCCGTCGTGCCAGCAGCCGGCGCAGACTGAAAAGGCCGAAGAATGGCGGGGAGCGCAGACAGGCGAAGAGCGCTTCTGAATGCGCGATTCATGCCGTGTATCGCACTTGCCCAGCAGATCGCTCAGGCGCAGGCGCAGCCATCGCTGGCTGGCCGGCCGGCGAGACCGGTAGCGTAAAGCGCAGGCTGGCGCCGCCACCCTCCACGTTCTCGGCCCACAGCCGCCCTCCGTGTGCCTCGACCAGTGTGCGCGAGATCGACAGGCCCATGCCCATCCCGGTCGGCTTGGTGGTGAAGAACGACCCGAAGATCTGCTCGATCCGCTCCTTGGGAATCCCCGACCCGTTGTCGTTGACAGCGATCTCGACCATCTCGCCGCCGCGATGCACCGCGGTGACCACAATGCTGCGCACCCTGTGTGCGGCTTCGTCGATGGCGTCCATGCCGTTGGAGATCAGGTTGAGCAGCACCTGCTGCAGATGGATGCGATCGCCAAGGACCGACGGCAGAGGGTGCGCAACCTGCAAACGCACGCGAATGCGGCGCGCTGCGGCGTCGGGACGGACCAACGCCGTGACATTCTCCAGAAGGTCATGCACGTTCAGCGGCATGACCTCGACCTCGTGGCGCCGCAGCATCGCGCGCATGCGATCGATCACGGCACCCGCTCGCTGGTCGTCGGCGAGGATGTCGTCGACGATCGCGCGGATTTCCTCGAGGTCCGGGTGATCGGATTGCAGCATCAGGACTGCGGCTTCGGCATTGCGC
>NZ_JBFUBW010000079.1:0-5890 GCF_056405555.1 Variovorax sp. P1_G12
GCGCGCCAAGAGAGACCGCGCCGCCGCGCGTCGTTTCCTAGAACAGGCCATCGGACTGCATGGCGTACCCGAGAAGATCACCGTCGACAAGAGCGGTGCCAACACGGCCGCCATCCTGAGCGTCAACGATGACGCCGGGGTCGCCATCGATCTGCGTCAGAGCAAATGCCTCAATAACGTCGTGGAGCAAGACCATCGCGCGATCAAGCGTGTCGTGCGGTCGATGCTGGGGTTCAAGTCCTTCCGCTGGAATCCTGACGCGGTGGTCAACATTCAATCGGCGCCGACAACTATTGGCGCAGGAGCCAGACGAGGGCTGCGCCGCCTGCGAGCCCCGCCAGCAGCGTCATCGTCATGTCGGGACTTTGTCCTTCGATCGGCGCCTGCTTCGGCGATGAGATCCTGCGGTCCGCTCCCGCCGAGAACGGGCTGTAGATGGCCGCCCCATCGCTCTCCCTCGCGGCCTTGATCGCCTGCTGATCCGAAGCTCTGGCAGGGGATGCATCCTGGGCACATGCAGCGCCCAGCGCCGTGAAGGCAAGGAGTGCCGCCGAAGCCCATCGAAGGATCGACATCGTTCTACGCGAACGGCCTGTTGCCGAGCTGGCTGCGTCGCGGCTCGCGTGGGCTGCCGCGGCTGCAAGGCAGCCAGGCGTTGCTCTCCTCATGTCGCACTCCTTCTTGTGGGTCTTGTGGGGCCAGGCGCGATTCTGCAAAAGAAAGCCTCCATGACCAAACGCCGCCGACCCTCGGACCGAACCGGCCACCCCACCGCGTACGCGCGTCTACCACACGCGCCCCGTCGACCACAAAATGTGAATTTCGACCATTTACTGGTCCGGGGGCATTGTTTGCTGCCCGCCCGGGCCCGACCTAGCATGCACTCCCCGGTGTCCATGCCGGGTTCAAAAAAACCAAGAAGGAGTCAACGATGCCCCGTTTTCGTATCGCGGCCATCAGCGCTGCTGCATCCCTTGTCGCCGGCCTGGCCTGGGCCCAGCCTTCCACTATTCCCAACGGACCGAACGGCGAGAACCAGAGTCTTGCCTCGCTGCGCACCTACGACCAGTTGGTCAAGGCGCTGGAAACCTCGGTCCACTCCTCCAACGGTGCCGCCACCCTGCATTACGCGCCCTGGACCAGCAACACCGGCCGCAAGGTTCCCTACGTGGTGGTCGGCAACGGCCCGACGGCGGCGATGATCATCGCCCAGCAGCATGGCGACGAGATGGAAACCAGCGACTCGGCCGCCAACCTGGTGCGCACGCTGGCCAACAGCTCGAAGGAATCGCAGATCATCCGCAACTCGCTCACCGTGATCGTGGTGCCGCGCGTCAACGTCGACGGCTTCGACGGCGAGAAGCCCGACGGCACGCCGCTGACCGACGCTTCCGGCAACACCGTGCCCTGGCGCCAGAACTACGACCCGCGCTTCACCGTCAACCCGCTGCCCGCCTTCTACCAGCGCGGCCGCGGCTATGACATCAACCGCTACCACGCCTTCCGGCCCGAGTGCCCGCTGGACAATCCCAACTACCCGAACATCACGACGGCCGCCGGTGTCTCCACCTGCGAGACACAGGACATCGACAGCACCGCGCCCACCTACGACCTCTCGAAGGGCAACCCGGTGCCGGAAGCCAAGAACATCCGCTGGATCAACGACAAGTACAAGCCGGTGGTGGCGCTGGACCTGCACCATCAGGGTACCCGCGTGCATGACGGCGAGATGGTGACCGCCTCCACCCTCTACCCCACCGCGCTGCAGACTGCGCAGTGGCTGCAGGCGGTGGACCCGAATGCGCTGGCACGCTTCACCGCCGGCCAGACGATGGCCAAGCGCGTGGTGGTGCTGATCGCGCAGAAGCTGGCGCAGTACCCCTACGCCAACCTGAGCCGCTACCCCGGCGGGACCGAGCCTGGCATCTCGCGGAACGCCTATGGCCTGCTGGGCTCCGGCTCGGTGCTGCTCGAACTGCGCGGCGGCATCGGCACCAAGTCGGGCGGCTACATCCAGAAGATCGGCTACCACGCCGCGTCGGCCATCCTCCAAGAGCTGGCCAAGGACCCGACCCTGGGCAGCTTCGACCCCGACCAGGCCGACGTGCTGGTGGTGCCCGCCAACGGCGTGCCGCCGAGCACCGGCAACGGCGGCGAAGCCGAAGCACTCGATCCCGACCACCTGGGCAACTGACGGCGGCGCTTGCGGCGCGCTGCCGGGCCCGTGGCGCGCGCTATCCGTTTTCGTTCGGTCACCAGCTCTATTCCCCGTGCGGCATAAAGCTCCCTCCAGTCGGGCCGAGGCCCCTTGGGGAAATCGCCCTCGTCCGTCGCGATCCAAACGATCTCGGCGGTCTCGAGCACCTGACACGGGCGGACGTCGGCCCTTGCCGCGCGGCAACCTCGACGGCGGTCGGTACCGTTGCCTGGACAGATCGCCTTTGCCGTCGCTTTCCTTCCACTGCGCGGCGGCCTTGATCGAGATTTCGGGCTCGACGAAGTACTCGATGTGCCGGCAAGCGGTCCGCAGCATCTCGTCGATCCACAGGGCGTAATCGCTCGGGTCCTTGGGCGCCTTGGCGCGCATCTTCAGCAGGTCCACGACGCTGTCGACGAGTTCGTCGGGCAGGCTTTCTCGCAGTGCATGTGGGCTTTCGCAGAAAAAAATATCAAACGGAAAGACGGCTACCAGTTCACCTTCAGGCCCACGCTGCCGTTCCACGCACCCTGGGTGCGCGCATCGCCGCCCGATGCCCACAGCTGGCCCGACTCTCCATAGGCGGCGAGCGAAGGCGCGATCTGCCAGGTGGCGCCGATGGCAGCTCGGAGCTCGTGCCGCCCGTGCGGCTCGCGATGTCGGTGATCGCCGCCGGACCGATGAAGCGAACCGTGTCGGTCCCGGTGCTGCGCCGGTACAACCGCATGGCCATCAGTTTCCGCAGTACGCCGCAGGCCGCTGTCGCCCCGCCGCTCGCGTGACGGCCCTGTCGGGCGATCGCCGGATGTCATCGCACGGACCCACCACCGTCATCAACGGCCACTAGCCTTCGGCACGGGAAACCGCTGCCGCGTGGTGCCTTGCCGTTGCGTGCGGCGGTTTCCTGTCTCCGTCCAACCCCAAGAAGACAGGAAAGCCATGACCGACAACTCCCGCCGCAGCTTCCTCAAGAGCTCCGCCACCACTGGCTTCAGCGCCGCCGCGCTGGCCGCCTTCCCGCCCAGCATCCGCAAGGCGCTGGCGATTCCAGCACACAACGAGACCGGCACGATCAAGGACGTCCAGCACGTGGTGATCCTGATGCAGGAGAACCGCTCGTTCGACCACTATTTCGGCACGCTCAAGGGCGTGCGCGGCTTCGGCGACCGCTTCGGGATCCCGCTGCCCGGCGGCCGCAAGGTGTGGGAGCAGCAGATCGACGCCAACGGCACCGTGGTGCTGCCCTACCACCTGGACGGCAGCCAAGGCAACGCCCAGCGCGTGAAGGGCACGCCGCACGGCTGGACCGACGGGCAAAGCGCCTGGGACGGTGGCCGCCAGTACCAATGGCCGCGCTACAAGCAGCAGCAGTCGATGGGCTTCTATAAGGAGGCCGAGCTGCCCTTCCAGTTCGCGTTGGCCAACGCCTTCACGATCTGCGATGCCTACCACTGCGGCATCCACTCGAGCACCAACCCCAACCGCATGTTCCTGTTTGCCGGCAGCAATGGCCCGGCCGGCGCCGGCGTGGGGGTCATCGACAACACCTGGGACACGCTCGACAACGACACGAACGTGGCCGTCGGCTTCACCTGGAAGACTGTGCCCGAGACCTTGCAGGAAGCCGGCGTGAGCTGGAAGGTCTACCAGAACATGCCCGACAACTACACCGACAACTCGCTGGTGGGCTTCAGCAGCTTCCGGCAGGCCAACCTAGCCTCGGGCAAGCCTGTCTACCACAACGTCAACCCCAACCCGGCCTACGACCCCAATGACGACGCAGTCGCACCGCTGTACAAGGGCATCGCCAACACCATGCCCGGCGCCAACGAGGAAACGCAGCTCGACGCCTTCCGCAACGACGTCAAGAACGGCCGGCTGCCGCAGGTGTCTTACGTGGTGGCCACGGACACCTACTCCGAGCACCCGGGCCCGTCCAGCCCGGTGCAGGGCGCCTGGTACCTCCAGCAGATCCTGGACGCGCTGACCGCCGTGCCCGAGGTCTGGAGCAAGACCGTGCTGTTCGTCAACTTCGACGAGAACGACGGCTTCTTCGACCACATGCCCTCGCCCGCCGCGCCCTCGGCCAATGCCGACGGCACGCTCGCCGGCAAGACCACGCTGGCCGCGGCCGCCCTCGCACCCGAGTACTTCAACCACCCGGCTCCGGCCGGCTTCTCGCCCGACTACCGCAAGCCGGACGGGCGCGTCTACGGCCCCGGCGTGCGCGTGCCGATGTACGTGATCTCACCCTGGAGCCGCGGCGGCTGGGTCAACTCGGAAGTCGCCGATCACACCTCGGTGGCGCGCTTCCTGGAGGCGCGCTTCGGCATCAAATACCCCGGCATCAGCGGGTTCCGCCGCTCGGTGTGCGGCGACCTGACCAGCGCCTTCAACTTCCAGACGCCCAACAACGAGCCGCTGCCCACGCTGGCCGGTCGCAAGACCAAGGCCGAGGCCGATGCGCTGCGCAATGCACAGCAGGCCCTGCCGCAAGTCGTCCCGCAGGCCGGGCGTGGCCTGCCGGTGCAAGCCAGCGGCTTCCGCCCCTCGCGCGCGCTGCCCTACGAGCTGTACGCCACGGCCGCCACCGACGCGGTCCGGGGCACGGTCACGCTGAGCTTCGTCAACGCCGGCCGCGCCGCCGCCGTCTTCCACGTCTACGACCAACTGCACCTCGACCGTCTGCCGAAGCGCTATGCGGTCGAGCCGGGCAAGTCGCTCGACGACGCCTGGGCCGCGGGCAGCGACGATGCCGGCCGCTACGACCTGTGGGTGCTGGGCCCGAATGGCTTCCACCGCCGCTTCAAGGGCGACCTCGCCACGCAGCGAGCGCGCAACGCGCCGGCGCCCGAGGTGAAGGTGAGTTACGACCCCGCTAGCGGCGCTCTGCGGCTGGAAGGACGCAACGACGGTTCCGGCCAGCTGCTGCTCAAGGTGCGTTCGAACAAGGTGTACGGCACGCTGAACACCTCGAAGAGCAGCGACCTGCGCGGCGCCGAGCAGGCGCAGGGCTCGGGCACCGAGTGGACGCTTCGCCTCAACGGCCGCAGCACGCAGTCGCTGTACTGGAACCTGGACGCGACCGGCTGGTGGTACGACCTGGTCGTCACCTGCGACGCCGACCCGAGCTTCCAGCGACGCCTGGCCGGCCGCGTCGAGACCGGCCGGCACTCGGTCAGCGATCCGGGCATGGGCCTGGCCGATCAGTTCTGATGGTCCATCGCGGTCTGCACTGACACAGGTCGCTTCGGGGGCGGAGCGGGCCTTTCGGTTCTGTCGCGATAGCGCTGCGGAGCCGTGGGTATCCATGCTGGCATTGGCGTTCAAGAGGCCAGCGAATAGAACTTCGACGCAGCTGACGAGGCTTCGCCTTCAGGGCAGTCGAGCTGCCCCTTCCTGATCATATGCATCAGCTCAATGCCAGCAATCAGGACGCGTGCGCAGCGGAAGGACTTGAACCCCAGCATCGACCGCACGACACGCTTGATCGCGCGATGGTCTTGCTCCACGACGTTATTGAGGCATTTGCTCTGACGCAGATCGATGGCGACCCCGGCGTCATCGTTGACGCTCAGGATGGCGGCCGTGTTGGCACCGCTCTTGTCGACGGTGATCTTCTCGGGTACGCCATGCAGTCCGATGGCCTGTTCTAGGAAACGACGCGCGGCGGCGCGGTCTCTCTTGGCGCGC
>NZ_JBFUBW010000080.1:0-5050 GCF_056405555.1 Variovorax sp. P1_G12
CGACGTCGTAGAGATCACCGGCCCGATTTATTTCCAAGGGCGGCGTCACGAACGATGCCAAGCCCGAATTCACTGGCAATGGCACGCCCGGCGACACCATCACCGTCTACGACAACGGCAACCCGATCGGCGAGGTCGTCGTCGACGACAAGGGTCGCTGGACCTTGACCCCGGCCGAGGACCTGGCCGAGGGACCGCACGCGATCACCATCACTGAAACCGACAAGGCCGGCAACGAAAGCGATCCTTCGGACCCCTTCGAGTTTGGCGTGGACTTGACCAAGCCGGATGAGAGCAAGCTGGCGATCACTGGGGTGGAAGACGACATTGGCCTGGTGACGGGCAACGTGGCGTCTGGCGGGACGACGGACGACAGCCGACCGGTGATCCATGGCACGGGCACGGCGGGCGACACCGTCATCGTGACGGTGAAGGACGTGACGGGCAGCCATGTGCTGGGCCGCGCGACGGTGGACGAGAACGGCAAGTGGTCGCTGCAGGTGCAGTCGCCGCTGGCGGGTGGCGTGAACGAGTTCACGGTGGTGGAGATGGACCCTGCGGGGAACAAGACCGAGCCGAGCGATCCGTACGCGGTGACGGTGGACACGGTCCCACCGGCCGTGCCGGTGATCGAGAACGTCCTGGACGACGTGGGCGTGGTGCACATGCTGCAGAAGGGCGAGGTGACCAACGACGCGACGCCGACCATCTCCGGCACGGCGCAAGCGGGCAACACCGTCAAGATCTATGACGGTGCGACGCTGCTGGGCGAGGTGAAGGCGGATGCGAACGGCAAGTGGAGCTTCACGCCGGGCGCGAACCTGGCCGATGGAGCGCACAACCTGACGGCGACGGCGACCAACCCGGTGGGCCAGACCAGCGATGCGACCGGCATCTGGAACTTCGTGATCGACACGAAGGCGCCGGACGCGGTGAGCGGGCTGGTGGTGACGGACGACGTGGGCGCCAAGCAGGGCCCGCTGACCAGTGACGAGACCACGGACGACAACCGCCCGACCTTCAGCGGCAAGGCCGAAGCGGGCAGCACGGTGACGGTGAGCGACAACGGCACCAAGCTCGGCGAGGCGCTGGTGGACGGCAACGGCAACTGGAGCTTCACGCCGGACACGGGCCTGGCGGACGGCTCGCACAGCTTCACGACGGTGGTGACCGACCCGGCGGGCAACGCGAGCGCGCCGAGCGCGCCGGTGAACGTGACGGTGGACACCTCGAAGGTTGAAGTGTCGATCAGCGCGCTGGTGGACGACCAGGGCGCGATCACGGGCAACATTGCGTCGAACGGCGTGACGGACGACACGCGTCCGGAGATCCGTGGCAAGGGCAAGGCCGACAGCACCATCACGGTGTACGACGGCACGACCGAGCTGGGGACGACGACGGTGAAGTCCGATGGCACGTGGAGCTTCACGCCCCTGGGCGACCTGGGGCAGGGCGCGCACAGCATCACGGCCAAGGCCACCGACAAGGCGGGCAACGTGAGCGAAGCGACCCCGCCGTTCACCTTCAACGTGGACACGGTGGCGCCGGTGGTGCCGACGATCCGCGAGGTGACGGACGACGTGGGCGAAGTGCAGGGCGCGCTGGCCAACGGAGCGACGACGGACGACCCGTCGCCGACGCTGACGGGCAAGGCCGAAGCGGGCAGCACGGTGACGGTGTACGACGGCGGCAAGCTGCTGGGCAGCGTGAAGGCCGATGCGAACGGAGACTGGAGCTACACGCCGACGACCGGCCTGAACGAAGGCAAGCACGAGTTCACGGTGACGGCGACCGACGTGGCGGGCAACACCAGTGCGGAGTCGGACAAGTTCACGGTGACGACCGACTACACGGCGCCGGATGCGACGAAGCTGGCGATCACTGGAGTGGAAGACGACATTGGCCTGGTGACGGGCAACGTGGCGTCGGGCGGGACGACGGACGACAGCCGACCGGTGATCCATGGCACGGGCACGGCGGGCGACACCGTCATCGTGACGGTGAAGGACGTGACGGGCAGCCATGTGCTGGGCCGCGCGACGGTGGATGCGAACGGCAAGTGGTCGCTGCAGGTGCAGTCGCCGCTGGCCGGTGGCGTGAACGAGTTCACGGTGGTGGAGATGGACCCTGCGGGGAACAAGACCGAGCCGAGCCCGCCGTACGCGGTGACCTTCGATGACAGCGTGCCTGCGTCGTCGATCGCCATCACCTCCATCACGGACGACACCGGGTCCTCAGACCACGACTTCGTCACCAGCGACACGTCGCTGACGATCAACGGGACGCTGAGCCAGGCGCTGAGCAGCGGGCAGCGTGCCCAGATCACGCTCGACGGCGGCAAGTCCTGGCAGGACGTGGTGGTTTCCGGCGGCACGAGCTGGAGCTATGTCGACAGCCGGACCCTGAGCGATGGCCAATACGTCTACGCGGTGCGCGTGGTCAGCGCCGCCGGGGTGGCGGGCGACATCGACCAGAGGACGGTCACGATCGACACCCAGGGTCCGACCAACAAGACCACGGTCGACCTGGCCACCTCGAGCGATTGGGGGGATTCGAACACCGACAACATCACCTCGAGCAAGACGCCCACCATCAGCGGCAAGGTCGGGACGGGCAGCGACACGGACCTGAGCAAGCTGCGCGTCACGCTGTTCGACGACGTCAACAACGATGGCAAGCTGGATGCGGGCGACCGCATCTTCGCCAGCGGCATCACGGTCAACGCCGACGGCAGCTGGACTTACGACCTGCCCAGCCTGAAGGACGGCACCTACCACCTGAAGGCGGTGCTGACCGACCTCGCCGGCAATGTCTCGAGCTCGGTTTCGACGCTCGACGACAAGAACGCGAACCTGGTCATCGACAGCAATATCCGCCAGGTGCTCACGGGCGAAACGGCCGGCGACCAGTTCGGCTGGGACGTGACCAATATCGGTGACTTCAACGGCGATGGCATCGACGACATGATGGTGTCGGCGCCCTGGGTGGACCGCAATGGGCGCGGGGATGTGGGCGCCGCCTACATCCTCTACGGCTCCGAGCGCGGACTGGCCAGCGTGGGCAACATTGCCAATCTCACGCCGGAGCAGGGCCTGAAGATCTACGGTGCCACCCCTCCCCAGGAGGGCGCCGATCGGATGGGCTACACCATCAACATGCTGGGCGACGTCAACGGCGACGGCTATGCCGACGCGCTGGTCGGCTCGCACTGGAACGACAAGGTCTACGTCGTTTTCGGCGGCGCGGCCGGCACCTATGCCAGCGGGTCATTCAACCTGAACCTGATCGACGCGGGCCAGAACCAGTACGGCTTCAAGGTCTCGATCCCCGTGTCCGCCGACAGCTGGTTCGGCTTCGCCTCGGGCGGCGGCGACATCAACGGCGACGGCTATGCCGACCTGATGATCGGCGACCGCCAGGGTGGCGTCGGCTCCTCGGGCAGCGCCATGGTGATCTACGGTCACGGCGGCAACTGGTCGAACGTCGATCTGGTCTACCAGAACAATGCCTGGACGCTGCCCAGTGGCGTGAGCGGCACGATGATCAAGGGCACCCCGAACGCCACCGGTGGCTCGCTCGCCAACCCGGGCATCGTGCGAAACGTCGACCTCGGCGAATCGATCAATGGCGTCGGAGACGTCAACGGCGACGGTATCGAGGACTTCGTGATCTCGGATCCGCGCGCGGGCAACGTGCTGTCGTGGCAGAACGGGCAATCGGCGGGGACCTCGTACCTGATCTACGGCAACAAGGACGGCCTGCCGGCGAATCTGGACCTTGGCACCCTGACGCCGGACCAGGGCATTCGCATCAACGCCATGCACTACGAGTGGCTGGGTGGGTCGAACTCCACGGAATCGCACAGCCTCATCACGGGCCTGGGCGACATCAACGGCGACGGAATCGACGACTTCGCCATTGCCGCTCCGTACTCCGATCCGGGCGATCCGGGCCGGGTGTGGGTGATCTACGGCAAGGAAGGCGGGTATGGGAAGGACATCAACCTGGATGCTTTCTTCACTCCTGGATCGGGGGCGCCGACCGGGTACACCCCGACCTTCACGGCCAACGACGGCTTCCTGCTGGTCAACGAGAAATCGACGGCCACCAGCCAGAGCACGGCGACGGAATGGTTCGGCACCAGCTTGCGCGGTCTGGGCGACGTCAACGGCGACGGCATCAACGACTTCCTGGTCGGTGCCCGCTATGCCGACGGCAGCGGCCTGACCGACAACGGTGCGGTGTACGTGGTCTACGGGCGCAGCGAGAACTTCGAGGCGCCGGTGATCTCGATCAAGGACATCATGAACGATCCGTCCAAGGGCTATGTGCTGCGCGGACAGACCACTGGCGAATGGCTGGGTTCGGGCGTGACGGTGGGTGACTGGAACGGTGACGGCGTGGCGGACATCGCGGTCGGCGCTCCGCTGCAGAATTCGAACGGCGGAAATTCCGGCTCGGTGTTCGTCTACTACTCGACACCGAACTTCACGCAGGACTACACCAGCGGCGACGATCTGCTGATCGGCACCAGCGGCGTCGACTTCCTGTCGGGCGGCGCGGGCAATGACACCATCACCAACATCGGCAGCAAGGACATCGCCCTGGGCGGTACCGGCAACGATGTGGTGCGGATCAGCAGCCTGACCTTCACGAACGTCGACGGCGGTGCGGGCATCGACACCCTGGTGATGGACGGGAAGGGCATGAACCTGGACCTCACGGCGTTGCAGAGCAAGGTCAAGGGTTTCGAGCACTTCGATCTCGGCAGCGACGGCGGAAACACCCTGGCTGTGCACATGAGCGACATCACGCGGCTCGGCCAGGCCAACCTGCTGGTGAGCGACGGCAAGACGCAGCTGGTGGTGCATGGCGATGACACTGGCCAGGTGAAGCTGGTCAATACCGGGGCGGCCGCCGATCGCTGGACCGACGCGGGAACGAAGACCGTGGACGGCTCGGTCTATCACGCCTACACCAACGTGGCTGGGACGAGCGAACTGCTGGTCGAGGACAGGGTTCACGTCACCATCCTGTAAGCGTCCCGGGT
>NZ_JBFUBW010000081.1:0-4237 GCF_056405555.1 Variovorax sp. P1_G12
TGATGGTGCGCGGCATCAAGAAGGTCGACCAGTTGTTCGTGCTGACGATGGCCGCCTACAACCTCGTGCGCATGCGGACCTTGGCAGAAGTCCGTCCGTTGGCCCCGTAGAGGGGAAACGAGAGCCGAGAACGGGCCCTCGAAGCGGGATAACGGCGACGGCAGCGAGCCTGAAACGTCGAAATCCGCAACCGCCCACTTCAGGACGCCGGATGACTGCCGCGCGCCTGGTACTTCAGCAGCCTGCTAGCGCGACATCGAGCGAATCAGCTTCGCATCGGCGATGCGCGATAGCCATCCAGGCCAACGATAGTGGGCACCACGATCGGAGTGAACGATGGGCTGGTCTTTGGTATCAACCACCGTCTCGATGGCCGCATCCAGCATCGTGTTGACGAGCTCAGCGTCCGGCAGATTCGCATTGGCTCCGCTCCATTCCCTGCTAGAACCAATCACAGCAAGCAGAGTGCGAGATGCGTCGCTGGATATCGAGATCGGCGCAAGTTTGGCAACATACATCGCGACGTCGAACGACCCGCTGAGAGTGCCGGACTCGCTGCGCTCTCGGTTTCGCGAGTTTCGCATCCTGCCACCGACAGGCGCTCAGGCTCTCCTGGTCGCTCGGGTGGATGAAAGTGCTGCGACTCAGCAACTCGACATCCGAGGATTCGCCGCTCCTGACCAGGCGATCTGCAACAGACTCGCTCACCTGACAGCGCGTGAAATCTATCAGGCTGTGCAGGATGCGATAGCGCGAGCTGTCCACGCCGGAAGGCTCCGTCTCACACTGGCCGACCTTCCCACGGACGTCTTGGATGGGTGCATAGTTCAAAGCAACGTTCATTGACTTGGAATGGTCGCGACGCGCCAGATATCACCGATCGCCTTTGCAGCGTTCGGCGGGTGCAGCTGCAGTTGTCAGGCGACACGACAAACTGACCCCCGCATTGACTCATCCGAGCTGTTACCGGATCCCCCATGCCTCACATAACGTGCTGCCTGCTGGGTGGTCCGGCCGGAGCACAAGAACGAGACGAGGCAAGTGAGCATGTCAACACGCAGGGAGTTGGTCGACGCCATCGGCGCTCGGTACCGGTTGGGTTCCAGGAGCGAGCGCAGTTCGATCATGGACGAGTTCGTGGCGATCACGGGCTATCACCGCATACTGCATCCGCTTGCTCTCCAATCCCCCGGCGCCGCCGACGGAGCGCAGTCCCTGCTTCGCATATGGGCCCGCCGTGCGTGAGGCACTGGAAGCGCTATGGGAGGTCTCGATCGCGTCTGCACCAAGCGCCTGAAAGCCTGAAAGTCAGAATCCCGGCATTGCTGCCAGCGATTGTCCGACACGGCAGTATCAACGACGAGCTACCCAGCTTTCCTCATCCTACGCGGCTGGTGTGAGCGCGAAGGTACTGCACGAATCGGCGTCGGTGGATGCTCAGGGACCGTGACATCCCTGAAGCGCCAACACTCCGCCCTTTGCGATGCCTTTGAACTCAGGCACTTTGGGGAAAATTACCCGCCGGCTGGCCAATCTCGGATAGCGCGATCTGCAACATTGAACCGCACCGGGTTTCGAGGAGGCCTGTTGGCTTGAGTCAGGCCGGAGTGGTCTGACTCAAGTGTGGGGGTGTTGGCTTTTTGGATTCTCCTTCATTCAGCCCCCCGCAGGGGCCGCGGGAGGCCCCCCGGTTGGGCCATGTACTCATGGTTCAACCCTCCTGCAGCGTGGCTTGCTGCGCGGGCTTGCCTGGGGTCATCGGGCGACCTTGCTCACGCCAGTAGTTGGCCTCGGCTTCGGCCGGCGGGATGTATCCGATTGGCTCCAGCAAGCGATGGTGGTTGAACCACGAGACCCACTCCAGGGTCGCCAGTTCGACAGCCTCGCGCGTCTTCCACGGCCCGCGCCGGTGAATGATCTCGGCCTTGAACAGCCCGTTGATGCTCTCGGCCAGCGCGTTGTCGTAGCTGTCGCCGGTGCTGCCCACCGAGGGCTCGATGCCGGCCTCGGCCAACCTCTCGCTGTAGCGGATCGAAACGTACTGCGAGCCGCGGTCGCTATGGTGGACCAGGGCTCCATCACGCTCTGGGCGGCGTGCGTACAGCGCCTGCTCCAGCGCGTCGAGCACGAAGTCTGTCTGCATCGAGTTGCTGACTCGCCAGCCGACGATGCGCCTGGCGAAGACATCAATGACGAAGGCCACGTAGACGAAGCCCTGCCAGGTTGAGACGTAGGTGAAGTCCGCCACCCAGAGCTGGTTCGGACGCTCAGCCCTGAACTGCCGATTCACACGGTCCAGCGGGCATGCCGCCTTGGCATCGGGCACGGTCGTGCGTAGCGTCCTGCCGCGACGCACGCCCTGCAGGCCGAGCAGCCGCATCAGCCGCTCCACGGTGCAGCGCGCGACGCTCGTGCCCTCGCGCCCGAGTTGGCGCCAGACCTTGTCGGCGCCGTAGACGCGCAGGTTTTGGTCGTACACGCGCAGCACCTGTGGCAGAAGGATCGCATCACGCCGGGCTCGCACGCACCGACAGCAGGCTCGGATCGCGCCGGCGCGCCGCGTGGCGCCGGTATGCCGATGGGGCAACCTGCAGCGCGCGGCAGATCGGCTCGACCCCAAGGCGAGCGCGGTGCTCGTCGATGAAGGCGTTCACTTCTTGTGATGGCGGTCGAGCTCCGCCTGGGCGAAATATGCGCTGGCCAGCTTCAGGATCTCATTGGTCTTGCGCAACTCGCGCACCTCGCGCTCCAGTTCATTGATGCGCTGCTGCTCGGCCGTCGTCGCACCGGGGCGCACGCCGCTGTCTCGCTCGCCTTGGCGCACCCAGCGCCGCAGCGTCTCGGCCGTGCAACCGATCTTGCCGGCGATCGACTCAATCGCCGACGACTGCGACGGGTACTGGTCCTTGGCGTCGAAGACCATGCGCACCGCGCGATCCACAACTTCCCGGGAAAACTTCGGGGGACTTCCTCATCTTGGCTCCATTCTCTATCGAAGGAGCCTCCTCAAAATCCGGGGCGGTTCAACATAGTGTTACCGTCCTTCCGGGGGCCTGGAGGTGGCCGCTTCTAAGCGAACAGGAGGGGAATATGGAGCAAAGGTCTGCTGACGATGTCGCGGTGCCAACTGACGAATGATTGCCCTGCGAAACTCCATTACACCAAGCGCGAACACGGCAACAGGAACAACGACTTCCCCGAAGCGTTAGCCGACCGTGGACACCAAGTCGGTGCGACTGCCGAGTTCCGGTCCCACCCCGGCCCTCGGGGGCGCGGTCTTACCGTCGAGACCCTCGTCAAGCATGAGTCCATTCGAGAGACTCAGGCGAGGCTCCAAACGCCTACCCGGCGCCCGTGGCGCGAATCGCATCTCCAACGATATTCCCTGTCCCCATCGACCGCGTTGATGCCAACTGGGCCTTGGCTCGTGACCACGGCCTTGACGTGCTGCAGGAACGGCGAAAAGAGCGCGTTCTAGTGCAGCGCCTGCCTGGCGCGATCTGCTACCGCGCGCAGGAAGCGAGCGGGGCCGCCATGGCCTGCGGCGAGCGGCACCTCTTCGTCAGGGTGGCGGCTTCGCATCAATTCTTCTTGACCCCTTTGCGTGATGGCGAGGACCTGCGCCGCCCGTTCGGGGCCGGAGAGCGTGAACGGACTTCCGGGCCCTGGCACAAACGCGATCACCAGGCCGGCTGCGCGAAGGATCCGCAACTTGTCGATGTCGTCAGAGTAACTGAACGACATGGGTAGATGGGACGAGGCGATGACAGCGAGCAGTTTCATCGGCATGAATTTCTCCAGTTGACGCCAGGCTGCGTGCAGGCGACGTTCACAACGGGTACCAACCCAACCAATACGTTGGTTGACACCGGGAGTCATATCAGTCGCGGCGACGTCTACCTTCGGACGCTGCTGATCCACGGGGGCCGTGCGCTGGTGCAGTTGGCCAAGACGCGAGCTGACCGAGCCGACACCTGGCTGGGCAGGTTGGTTGGCCGTCGACATCACAACATTGCGGCCGTGGCGATGGCCAATAAGAACGCGCGGCTAGCGTGGGCGTTGCTGTCCACGGGCAAGGCCTATGAACCCATGCATGCGCCGACAGCAGCTTCGTAGCTTTTGCAGCGCGCGAACGTCGGCGCATCACGTAAAGACTCTCTCACAGGTTGCTATGGCAATCGATCGTTGATGGCAATACAGGTAGGACCGGGGCTGGTCAAACCTGACGGGTATAACG
>NZ_JBFUBW010000082.1:0-3062 GCF_056405555.1 Variovorax sp. P1_G12
TGGCATTCACGCCGCACTCGCGTCTCGCGTGCCAGGCGCGATACCGAGGCGCCGGGCTGCCGACACAGTGCCACCAGTTCCGACTTCGCCGCTTCGTCGTACACGCTGCGTCCGTCGCTCTTGTGCCCCACCACCAGCCGGCGTTTGAGGGCTTCCAAATCGTCTGTCATTTACGTTCCCATGTTCATCTATGTGGGAACGTAGGCTGTCAGGTCACAGACCGCGGCTCAAGGACGTGGTTCATTGATCGCATACGGTTGAGCGAGCAAAAGAGCTGGTCTACTACCGAATGGCCAGCCAGCTCCCTCCTCACTTTCAGCTCTTGCTAGCCGAAGCCACCGGGCGGCCGCCTCCCGACGATGCAGACTGAAAGCGCGCGGCGACCCTGGCCCTATCCACTGGGACAGTGCGCCATCAAGAAGTACCCGCGCTTGCTGGGGCGCTTGACGGCCCGGTGCTCGGCGTGTGCGGCGCTTTTAGCGCGCAGGGGGCGGCATCTGCTTCTGTAGGCTTGCCAGAATCAGCGACAGGCCAAGTGCAATCTGATTCAGCTCAGGCCTGGCCACTACGCGCTCAACCTGCCCGAGCAAATCTGTTTCAGATTGCGGCCCAGGAGCCGTCCGGCTCTCGGCGACAATAGCCATGCATCGCTCGATGACGGCCGCAGGTGGGTCCACCTCCCCTTTCTCATACTTGGAGATCTGCGATTGGCTGAAATTGCCTAACACGCGGCCAAACTCAGCCTGCTTCATCTGCCCGCGCGCGGCCCGGATGAGTACGGCTACTTTGAAGGCTTTCGGGTCCAGCGGATCGTGTTGAAGCGACGGCATCTTTCTTCGCATTCTCCATGGGAATATGGTATTCTAAGCGAGAATTTTATGTTGCACGTCCACCGACCTCAGCCGAGCGGCTCTAGCTCACCAGCCAGCGATACCCCATTGCTTCACGCAGGCCCATATACGTTCGTCCGGAGGTCGGCACCCCGGCCTTCAGCGGTCTTCGATACTTACTGGCGGTTTGCCGTCGAGCGGCAGGCGATCTATCACCGGCGCGTCACAGGAGCCTCGTCACCGTGGACGGCTGACTCGATCCTGCAGCAGCACAAGTTCACAAACGCGTATCGCGCGGCCGATCGCGTCAGTCAGTACCTGATTGGAGACGTCATCTACGGGCACAGCTTCGACTGGGCGTCGACGGTTCTGCGCGTCCTTCTTTTTAAGATTTTCAACAAGATTGAGACCTGGAAGCTGCTGGAGCATGTGTTCGGCTCGATAGATGCCAAAAGCTTCAACGTCGAAGCCTTCTCTAACGTGCTTGAGCAGGCCAGGGGCGCGGGCGGTGCGATCTATTCCGCCGCGTACATCATGCCTAGCGGCGTTTCAGCCGGTCCGCGGGGTCGCAAGCACGTCATGCATTTGGAACTCTTGGCATCTGAGATCGCCAAAGGGTTGCCGGCGGACCTGCAAGCGGCTCCCACGATGGAGGCGGCGTATCAGCGCCTGCTTTCGATCCCTAGCTTCGGGCGTTTCCTTGCCTACCAGTTCATCGTCGATCTGAACTACGCGGACGAGCTGAAGTTTTCTGAGATGGAGTTTGTCGTTCCTGGACCCGGCGCGCGCGACGGCATTCGAAAGTGCTTCGTCGACCTTGGCGACTATGACGAAACCGACCTCATTCGCTGGGTCACTGAGAGACAGTCAAAAGAGTTCGAGCGACTCGGGCTCAAGTTTTCGGACCTCTGGGGTAGACCGCTACAGCTTATCGATTGCCAGAACCTTTTTTGCGAAGTAGACAAGTACGCGCGTGTTGCGCACCCTGACGTCAGTGGGATCTCCGGTCGAACTCGCATCAAGCAGAAGTTTGCGGTCAACATGCATCCCGTGCCTACCCCTTGGTTTCCCCCGAAGTGGAAGATCAACGGGGCGATCCCAAAGGCCGCTCAAGCCGGCCGTTCGCGATAGAAATCAAGCGAGCGTCTATCGGCGTCCAGCCGTAGCCAGCCACCTCCGTTCTCGCGGAGCCGCCGAAACGCTTCGAAGCCGACGACAAACGCTCGCTGCCACTCGTACAGCGCGCAAGTTTCTACCTCTAGGCCTCGGACCATCCGCTGAACCAGCGTGAGTATGTTGTGGTCGATGCGGTCTACGTTTTGCAACATCGAGACGCCTCGCGCATAGTCCCAAATAGTGTGCGTGATCGCCTCTTCCACGATTGCAGCGCGCGCGCCGTCTTGCACCTCGTCTATCTCCCCTACGCTTTTGCGCTTGCAGCGAAACAGGGCTCGAGATACGGGCGACCAGCCCAGCACCGCCACATAGGCAAGGTGAAAGGCATCGTGGAAACGGTAACCATCGTCGGTGTGAGAATTGTCGGTCAGGCGATCACCGATGTTCAAGCCGTTAACGCGCAGAATCACTTCCACTTTGCTCGAGCCACGCGCCAGCTCCAAGACATTGATGTCTACACGCCTCGGGAGCTGTTCATGCGCTGGGTAATCGGCATCTGGCCAAGGCGCGGGCCCCACCGCCAGGCCACCGAAGTAGCTGTTACCTTTGGCGAGATTGAGGTGGCAGATTTCCTCAAGATCCATGTGCTCCGCACCGATTGCATCGAGCAAGGCATTCAACGTGTCGGCTATCGCACTCCGAAGTTCGTTCGTCGATCCGCTATCGCCGAGAGGCTGTGATGCGCTCATCAGCGCGCTGGCGGCGTGTGCCAATCGATAGATGTGGTTGAGCCCATCGCGCGAAGTTGAGCCAGGCTGGGTCGTTAACTCGCTGAGCGTCAAATTCGCGCGCGTCGCAATCTCCGCGATGTACCAAAGAACATCGCCGAACTCAATCTCCAGGTTCTTGTGACCCTGCCCCGATTTCACGTACACCAAGAAGTTGGAAACTTGAGCTGTATGGAGAATCGAAATGCGAGATAGCAAGCTGCCGAAACGGCAGTACACGGATGAATTCAGGGTCGAGGCGACCAGACTGGCGGAATCGGTCGGCAGCCACGAGGCGGCACGCCGGCTGGGGGTGCCGGTGGCAACGGTGGGCAACTGGAAGCGGCGG
>NZ_JBFUBW010000083.1:0-2943 GCF_056405555.1 Variovorax sp. P1_G12
GGCCTGGCAGGGGGTGCCAATCCGGCAACCATTGCCATTGCCCCGGACGAGCAGGATCGGGCCAAGCGCTTGTCCAAACATGGCCGTCGTTGCCGATGACAAACAGGTCGAGGTGATCGGGTTTTCGTGACACCGCAGCGATCTTCTGCTTCTGACCGTCGAACACCGCCGCTCCTGGCAACCGGAAAAACCCCGTATCCAGGTAGTCGATCCTGAGCGCATCGGTTTTCAGGGTGACCTGCGTCAATGACCTCCCGAACGCGACGATGTCGGTCGTGTCACCGGTGTTCGGGTCGGCGGTGAATGTACCGTTCGCGTCGGAACCAAACGCCGCAATGAAGCTCACCGGCGTGAACCTGGGGATTGACGTGCCAGGCTCGCCGGTGTTCGGTGCCTCGACAATCCACTCCACGCTGTTGCCGCTGAACGATGCGCCGGGCGGCGCAGCGAGTTGGATGCTGAAATAGCGCCCACGATCGACGTTACCGAACATCACAAAGCCCTGTCCGTTCAGATAGTGGACGCCGACGAACACCTCGTCGCCGGGTCCAATGGGCATGTTCTCGATGTTGGTCTGGTAAATGTACTTCGGCGATCCATTGACCGTCGGTGCAAACCACTCGTACCAGGCGACGTAGATCGTCGAGCCGTCGGCGCCGACGGATTGTTGGACGCCAGCTTGGAGTACGTCATTGGAACCGTAGGTCCCGTCAATGCCCACCCAGCAGGACGAGTCCCAGCCGCCATCAGTCCCGGGTGGAGTTGAGGGCATGCTCACCGTAGGCACTCGCCAAATGCCAACGGCATGCGCCCAGGTCCCAGGGACCGTGCTTCCAGCCCACTTATTCGATGTAAACGCAGTGTTTGCGACCTTGCGCTGCGGCGTCAGTCGATGGGTGACGCCGATCTGCGGCACGAGACGCGGGACGATGCGTGCCTCAACTGGCCATTCTCGGCTGAGCAGCCGCTGACGAATCGCAGCGACACGTAAATCGGTGTGGTCCAGCGGGCCACTGAGCAGTTCATTCGCAATCGCTTCCGAATGACTCATTCGTGCGTCCGCGTCTCCCCTGGTCATTCTGATCGCCGTGACGCCGGCGAGGTTCGTATCTGCGAGCTTGAAGATCTTCGAGGCAACTTGAGCCATGGAATTCTCCCAATGGAACGAACCAAGGCGTCTCACGAGGACGCTCGACAACCAACTCTTCGCCGAAGGCACGATCGATGAATGTCCAATCTGCGCCTCATGGCAATCCTCAATCGCAGGGCGCGTATGCGCGCTGCACCACGCGGTCAGTCTAGCCAGCATTGAGTGGAGTAGCCACCTCCAGGGCCTGGCATTGAAGCTTCAGCCTCCTCTCGTTTGTGGATGCCACCGCGGCAATCGCCTGATCACATTGGCGTAGCTTCAACGACCCTGTGGCTCTGGCAGTCGCTGTCATACTCGTTGAGGCCCCAGTGGGTTATCACCCTCAAAGCCCCACCGATGATGTCGATTGGTGTAAATGGCGAAAGAGTAGCCCGCAGATCGTGGCGACGAATCCGGCGCTTTTCGGTGCGATGCCCTGCATCGGTCCAAGGCCCCGAGCAAAGACATCAAGTGTCCCGACCTGATCAACAAGGACCAACTGAAGAAGGCAATCAACTGAAAAGCCGTTTGACATGAGCCGCGCCGGTAGGCGTCCGCTCGATGAAAGGGTTAGCGGTCGATCGCGGTGTCAGACTAGTAGAGTTCGGTTCGCAGTGCCTCAAACTCCCAACGGAGGAATCTTCCCAAGCCCACGATGTCAGGGAAGAGCGACTTCGCACTGATTTTCTTCTCCTCTGCCAAGAAGCGAAGGATGTCCCGCTTGCGACTTGCGCGGACCAAATGCCGGCCGAAGAAATCCCCGGGCTTGTCATTGCCAGTCTTCTTAGTTGCCAAACGCCAAAGTAGGTCTGCGTGGTCGACCGTCGCATTGTCACTCGCGGTGAGCCGTCCCTTCTGCGCGCGCAGCCGTGCATTGGACATTGGGTCCATCACTGCTATGTAGGGCATGCCCCACTTCGGGTGATAGTTCGCTGGTCTCATGCCTATTGACTCAGACACGATGTCCTTGACTTGATCTTTCGGCATGTCGTCGGGCGTGGGGTCAAGAACCGCTTCGCTGACAAACCACAGTTCGGCGTCTTGATCTGAGTGGGACGCGCACGCGAAGTACGCCGCCACCCAAACACTCTCAGTCCAGTCAAGGAGACGACTAGGTACTTCGTAGTGCTGCATAAGACTAAGGACGTCAACCTCCGACTTGGTGACGAGGTCTTGGCCAGACGGCATGTCGTTGGGTAGAGCGTCGAGTTCGACATAGTGCTTGCGGAAACTCTCGAGCAGTCGCCTTTCGAGCAACACAGCTGCGTCGTACGCTCCACCTTGAACCGAGCGTGCGAGCGTTGGCTGCAGGTTGCTGTGTACCTGGGACTGTCCGCGGTACAGCATCGGTGCAGTGCAGGAACTGATTCGCTCAAGGTGATCAGCCCAGGTCAGCAAATCGGATGGCGACTTGATCTCAGCTCGGGTAAGGTCTGTCAGATTCATGCGGTAAGTTTTCGGTACACGTCTGGTATGGGTTTCGTGGGCCTAACGTTTGACATGAGAGGCCCGACCGGGCCGGGGCGAGTCCGCTCGCATCACCGCGCACCTTGAGTTGAGTCTTCAGCTGACCCTGCCCCGATTTCACGTACACCAAGAAGTTGGAAACTTGAGCTGTATGGAGAATCGAAATGCGAGATAGCAAGCTGCCGAAACGGCAGTACACGGATGAATTCAGGGTCGAGGCGACCAGACTGGCGGAATCGGTCGGCAGCCACGAGGCGGCACGCCGGCTGGGGGTGCCGGTGGCAACGGTGGGCAACTG
This sequence comes from Variovorax sp. P1_G12, assembly GCF_056405555.1. Classification (NCBI taxonomy): domain Bacteria; kingdom Pseudomonadati; phylum Pseudomonadota; class Betaproteobacteria; order Burkholderiales; family Comamonadaceae; genus Variovorax; species Variovorax sp. P1_G12. The sequence goes on from NZ_JBFUBW010000083.1 coordinate 2,895, forward strand.
GAAGCGGCGGCGAGCGACGACCGGCGTTCCGGCACCCGAGGCCATTGGA
>NZ_JBFUBW010000084.1:0-2675 GCF_056405555.1 Variovorax sp. P1_G12
GCCCAGTTGGCCAGGTCGTCCATGTAGCAATAGACGACCGGCACCACCACCAGCGTCAGCAGCGACGAGGTGATGACGCCGCCGATCACGGCCTGGCCCATCGGCGCGCGCTGCTCGGAGCCTTCGCTCACGGCGAAGGCCAGCGGCACCATGCCGAAGATCATCGCCAGCGTGGTCATGAGGATCGGGCGCAGCCGCACGCGGGCCGCCAGCAGCAGGGCCTCGGCGCGCGGCAGCCCCGGGATCGGCGTGCCGTCCTCGGCGACGCCGGGCTCGCGCGAACGGATCGCGAAGTCGACCAGCAGGATGGCGTTCTTGGTCACCAGGCCCATCAGCATCACGACGCCGATGATCGAGAACATCGACAGCGTCGAGCGGAAGATCAGGAGCGCCAGCACCACGCCGATCAGGGTCAGCGGCAGCGCGGTCATGAGCGCCAGCGGCTGCAGGAAGCTCCTGAACTGGCTGGCCAGGATCATGTAGATGAAGATCACCGCCAGCGCCAGCGCCGAGACCGCATAGCCGAAGGACTCCTGCATGTTCTTGGTCGAGCCGCTGAACTGCCAGCCGTAGCCCGGCGGGAACGCGATCCCGGCCAGCGCGGCGCGGACGTCGGCCGAGACCTCGCCGGCCGAGCGGCCGTCGACGTTGGCGTTGATGCTCACCTCGCGCGCCAGCGCGCGGCGGTTGATCTGGTTCGGGCCGGCGGATTCGCGCACCTCGGCCACCTGCGCCAGRCGCACGATGCGGCTCGAGCCGTCGGCGTTGGCGCCCACCGCGGTGCTCAGGAAGGGCAGGCGGGCCAGGTCGGCCGGCGAATTGCGCACCTCGGGTGCCAGCCGCACGTTGACGTCGTAGGTCTGGTCGTCGGGCGCACGCCAGTTGCCCACCGTGGTGCCGGCCACCAGCGTGCGCAGCGCGGCCGCGATCGGCGCCACGCCGAGGCCGAGGTCGGAGGCGGCATCGCGCCGGATCACCACGCTGACCGTGGGCTTGTCGGGCTTCAGGCTGGAGTCGAGGTCGACCAGGCCGGGGATCGGGCGGATCGATTCCATCACKYGKCGGGTGAGGCGCTCGAGTTCCTTCAGGTCGGGCCCCTGGAGCGAGAACTCGATCGGCTTGTTGCCGCCGACCGAGTCGCGCAGGCCGACGTGCGTGACCGTGATGCCGGGAATCGATCGCAGCCGCTCGCGCAGCACCGTGGACATCTGGTCGACGCTGCGGCTGCGCGAGCGGCGGTCGACCAGCCGCACGTAGAGGCTCGCGTAGATCTTGCCCTGCGCGTCGCCGCTGTTGATGGTGGTGAGCGTGTAGCGCACCTCGGGCATCTCGCGCAGCACCGTCTCGACCTGGCGCGCCTTGGCCTCGGTCACCTCGAGCGAGGAGCCGACCGGGGTGTAGAAGCTGATCGAGGTCTCGGAGAAGTCGGCCTTGGGCACGAATTCGGTGCCCAGCAGCGGCACCATGAAGATGCTGGCGATGAAGATGCCCAGGGCCGCCAGCACGGTGGCCAGCTTGTGCACCAGCGCCCAGCGCAGGATGCCCTGGTAGCCCTCGGCGAGGCGCTCGGTGGCGCGGTCGAACCAGCCGGTSACGCGGCCGATGGTCTTGTCGTAGAAGTCGACCGGCGCCTCGTTCTTGCCGTGCTTGTCGATGGCGGGGTCGTGCCAGATGCTCGACAGCATCGGGTCGAGCGTGAAGCTCACGAACATCGAGATCATCACGGCGGCCACGATCGTGATGCCGAACTCGTGGAAGAACTTGCCGATGATGCCTTCCATGAAGCCGATCGGCAGGAACACCGCGACGATCGACAGCGTGGTGGCCAGCACCGCCAGGCCGATCTCCTGGGTGCCGTCGAGCGAGGCGCGGAAGGGCCCCTTGCCCATCTGCACGTGGCGCACGATGTTCTCGCGCACCACGATCGCGTCGTCGATCAGGAGGCCCACGCACAGCGACAGCGCCATCAGCGTGATCATGTTGATCGTGAAGCCGAACATCGCCATGAACCAGAAGGTGCCGATCAGCGCGATCGGCAGCGTCAGGCCGGTGATCACGGTCGAGCGCCACGAGTTCAGGAACAGGAACACGATCAGCACCGTGAGCAGGGCGCCTTCGATCAGCGTCTGGCGCACGTTCTCGACCGCGACCCGAATCGGGCGCGAGGCGTCCCCGATGGGTTCGAGCCGCACGCCCGGCGGCAGCTGCGGCTTGATCTCGGCGATCGCCTTCACGAGCCCGTCGACCACCTGGATGGTGTTCTCGTCCTGCGCCTTCTGCACCGACAGCAGCAGCGTGCGCTGGCCGTTGTAGAGCGCCAGGCTGTCGATCTCCTGGGCGCCGTCGCGCACGGTSGCGACCTGGTCGACCCGGATCGGCGCGCCGSCCTTGCGGGCGACGATGATGCGGCCGAAGTCCTCGGGYCGYTCCATGCGGGCRTCGATCTGSACCACGCGGTCCTGYTCGAGCGAGCGCACCGAGCCGACCGGCAGCGCCTGGTTCTCGCTGCGCACCGCGTCCACCACCTGGCTGGCGCTGACGCCGAAGGCCTCCATCGCCTGCGGATTGAGATAGATGTTGATCTCGCGCTTGGTGCCGCCGACCAGCGTGACGGAGCCGACGCCGCGCACGTTCTCCAGGCGCTTCTTGAGCACCTGGTCGGCCCAGTTGGTGAG
>NZ_JBFUBW010000085.1:0-2527 GCF_056405555.1 Variovorax sp. P1_G12
GTGGGTCTGGCAATCATCGCGTCCCTGTCTATGTTGAGGATGTTGAGGAGCGAGGCGATTGGCCTCGTTCTTCGACAGGAGCACGATCATGACCCCTTCGACACCAGCGGTTTCTGCGCTGCGTCAGCGCATGCTCGACGACATGCGCATGCGCAAGCTCGGACCCAAGACCCAGGCTGCCTACGTCCGCGCGGTTCGGTACCTCGCCGGCTTTCTGCAACGCTCCCCCGACACGGCCACCGCAGAGGATCTGCGGCGCTTCCAGTTGCACATGGTCGATCGAGGCGTCTCGCCGATCACGCTCAACGCGACCATCACCGGCTTGAAGTTCTTCTTCGATGTCACGCTCGACCGGGGCGAACTGATGGCCAGGATGAGCTACGTGCATGTGCCCCAGAAGCTGCCCGTGGTGCTCAGTCGCGACGAGGTCGCACGCCTGATCGCTGCGGCGTCCAACCTCAAGTACCAGACGGCACTGTCCATCGCCTACGGCACGGGGCTGCGGGTCAGCGAGATCGTTGCACTGAAGGTCAGCGACATCGACAGCCAGCGCATGACGCTGCGCGTCGATCAGGGTAAGGGCCGCAAGGATCGCTACGCCGTGCTCTCGCCGGTGCTGCTGGAGCGGCTGCGCGCCTGGTGGAGGTACACCAACGCGAAGGGCAAGATGCTACCCAGCGGCTGGCTGTTCCCCGGCATGAACCCGGTCGACCCGCTGACCGCACGCCAGCTCAACCGTGCTGTCCACGAAGCCGCAGAGGCGGCCAAGCTTGACAAGCACGTCTCCATGCACACGCTGCGCCACACCTTCGCCACGCACCTGCTGGAGCAGAAGGTGGACATCCGTGTGATCCAGGTGATGCTGGGCCACAAGAAGCTGGAGACGACTTCGATCTACACGCACGTGGCCACCGAGATCCTGCACGAAGTGGTCAGCCCGCTGGAGAAGCTGCAGCCCGCATAGGTCATCTCCATGGCGCACTGCGCCCTGGAAGTCGCCGACATCTTCCGCACCCACGGTCCCGGCTGGCGCCAAGTGCAGCGGGGTCACCTGAGCCTCGGCCAGCTCAAGGTCATGTCGGCCATCGAACAGTGCCGCAGCGCGGCGCTGGGGGGCCACGTGTTGCGTTGCGAAGGTTGCGGGCAAGACCAGATCGCCTACAACTCGTGCCGCAACCGGCATTGTCCGAGGTGCCAGGCCAGCGCGGCACAACGTTGGCTCGAGGCGCGTCAGGCCGATCTGCTGCCAGTGGACTACTACCACGTCGTCTTCACCTTGCCGGCACCGATCAGCGCCATCGCGTACTACAACAAGGCCTCGATCTACGCGCTGCTGTTCGACGTGGCCGCCGAGACCCTGATGACGATCGCGGCCGATCCGAAGCACCTGGGTGGCAGCATCGGTGCGACCTTGGTGCTGCACACCTGGGGATCGGCGCTGACGCACCATCCACACGTCCATGGCATCGTGCCGGGCGGTGGCCTGTCGTCCGACGGCGAGCGCTGGGTCGCCTGCAAGCCCGGCTTCTTCCTGTCCGTGCGCGTGCTCTCACGGCTGTTCCGACGACGCTTCTTGGAAGAGCTCGAGCACGCTCATCGCGCCGGCCGCCTGCAGTTCTTCGGCGAGCACGCCACGCTGGCTGACGCAAAGGCGTTCGCAGACTGGCTCGCACCGCTACGCCAGTGCGAATGGGTCGTCTATGCCAAGCGCCCGTTCGCCGGACCCGAGGCAGTGCTGGCCTACTTGTCGCGCTACACCCACCGGGTCGCCATCTCCAACAGCCGGCTGGTGGCCATGGACGAGCGTGGCGTCACCTTCCGGTGGAAGGACTACCGTGCCAAGGGCCGAACACGCCGCAAGACGATGACGCTCGACGCCGACGAGTTCATACGCCGCTTCCTGCTGCATGTCCTGCCGGGCGGCTTCCATCGCATCCGCCACTACGGGCTCCTGGCCAACGGCAATCGAACCGCCAGCCTCGCACGCATTCGGGAACTGCTGCTTCAGAAAGCGGATGTCGCTGCGCCCACATCTGGCGTGGACTCCGAGCCCGAACCCGTGCGACCGAGCTTCTTCTGCCCGCACTGCGGCGGCCCGATGATCATCCTGCAGACCTTCGCTCGTGGGCAACCCATCCGCGCGCCGCCTCAGCAGCTTCGGGCACCATGAGTACACATCTGCATCAGCGTTCAGTCCGAGCTTCGGCCCTTCATCCTTCTGGGTCGATGCGGGGTCTTGCCTTCGCACTCGACGACGGCCTTGCCGCCGGTCGCGTCGCTGGGCAACTCAGTGCGCCGCGATCGATCCGCTGCGCCTCAACGACGCCTTCGGCCCAATTCTTGACTCGCGTCGCCGGCGCGAGCTCAGTCCACGCCGACCGAATCCCCATAGCTTCGTAGCCCTCTCAGGCCACATTCGTGCATTCCGCGGTTTCCTCCATGGAGGCTTGTCCAACACCTGCCCTCAGGCCGTTGACGGGCTCGGCGCTGTCGTCGTGCACGGACAGGTGTCGGACAACCCTAGACC
>NZ_JBFUBW010000086.1:0-2511 GCF_056405555.1 Variovorax sp. P1_G12
GTATGCGATCAATGAACCACGTCCTTGAGCCGCGGTCTGTGACCTGACAGCCTACGTTCCCACATAGATGAACATGGGAACGTAAATGACAGACGATTTGGAAGCCCTCAAACGCCGGCTGGTGGTGGGGCACAAGAGCGACGGACGCAGCGTGTACGACGAAGCGGCGAAGTCGGAACTGGTGGCACTGTGTCGGCAGCCCGGCGCCTCGGTATCGCGCCTGGCACGCGAGTGCGGCGTGAATGCCAACCAGGTCGGACGTTGGCTTCGCGAGCACGGCTACGGTGGCCGTCCGCGCAAGGCCGTTGCCAGCGAGTTGCCGGCGCCTGCGACGTTCGTGGCGGTCTCGTTGCCGCCAGCATCGCCGATCGTGGCCCGAAGGGGCGACGGCATCGCCGCCATGATGGACGTGGAAGCACGCTTGCCCAATGGCGTGGCGATCGACCTTCGCGGCGTCGAGCTGCGCAATGTTGGCGAAGTGATCGAGGCGCTTGGGAGGCTGCGGTGTTCCGCTTCGACGAAGGACTGAAGGTCTACCTGCATCGCGATCCCGTGGACTTCCGGCTGAGCATCAACGGCCTGGCGATRCTGGTGGAACAGGCCCTTGGCCTGGATCCGTTCGCCTCGTGCGCGTACGTGTTCAGCAACCGCCGGCGCGACCGCGTGAAGATCCTGGGCTGGGAGCGCAACGGCTTCTGGCTRTTGCTCAAGCGTCTTGAGAAGGACAGGTTCATCTGGCCTTCGGCCGCAGTGATACCGACGCTGACGGTCGAGCAACTGCACTGGTTGCTGGAGGGCATCGACATCGCGGTGGTGCAACGCCACGCCCGTCTTCGTTATTCCAGCGTGGCTTGATGGAACGATGATGGGGCATGCCGATCCAAGCTGGCGTGTCGTCGCTTGCCGCCATTACCGCTGAAGAACTCGCCGCGCTCGTTGCCGAGCGCGATGCGCTGGCCGGCGCGCTGCGGGTGGCCACCACCGAGCGGGACCTCGCACTGGAGCGGCTGAGGTCGCTGCAGCGCCAGCTCTTCGCCGCCAAGAGTGAGGCCCGCGGCACCGATCAGAAGGACCTGTTCCTCAACGAGGCCGAAGCACTCGCGCCCACTGATCAGACGCCGCCGGCCGAGACCCACGAAGAGGAGTCGACGCCGGTCGCCGGCCATCAGCGCAAGAAGCGCGGTCGCAAGCCGCTGGACCCCGCATTGCCGCGCGAGATCGTGCGCCACGAGCTGCCCGAATCCGAGCGCGTGTGCGCCCATGATGGCCATGCGCTGGTGGAGATCGGCGCCGAGGTCAGCGAGCAGATGGACGTCATTCCCGAGCAGGTGCGTGTGCTGCAGCACCACCGCATCAAGTACGCCTGCCCCTGCTGCGATCAGAGCCTGAAGGTCACGCCGACGCCGGCACGCATCATCCCGCGAGGCCTCCTGACCGAGCAGGCTCAGGCCTGGATCATCACGGGCAAGTACCAGTTCGGAATGCCTCTGTACCGCACGGCCGCACTGCTGCGCCGCTTCGGTGGCGACATCGCGAGCAACACGCTGGCCGCCGGCGTCGTGCGCATCGGCCGGGCCGTGCAGCCGGTCATCAACCTGCTGCGCGATCACCTGCTCGACTCGGATCTGATCTACGGCGACGAGACGACGGTCCAAGTCCTGAAGGAGCCCGGGCGCAAGCCACAGACGAAGAGCTTCATGTGGGCGCAGATGAATGGCACCGGCCCACCTGTACGGCTGTTCGCCTATGCGCCGGGGCGCGGCGCCGTGCACGCCGAGAAGCTGTATGCCGGCATCCGCCCCGGCACCACGCTCATCACCGACGGCTACGAGGTCTACAACGGCATCGCGAAGGCCGGTGGTCTCACGCACCTTGGATGCTGGGTTCACGCACGCCGCCCCCTGATCAAGGCCGAGGAGGCCATACCGAAGGCAGCTCGTTCACCCGACCAGCTCGCGACCCGGTTCGTGCGGCTGATTGGCAAGCTGTACCGTGCGGAGTCCTTGGCCAAGGACTGGACACCCGCGCGTCGGCTGCGGCTGCGCTCGCGCTACAGCGCTGCAGTCGTGCGCGACATCGAGCGACTGCTGCTCACGCACCTGCACAGCGTTGCGCCGTCGAGCCTGCTGGGCGAAGCGCTGCACTACCTGCATGGGCAGTGGCCCAAGCTCGTGCGGTTCCTGGAAAACGGCGCCTGGCCGTTGGACTCCAACCCGGTAGAGAACGCGATCCGTCCCTTCGTCGTCGGAAGACGCAGCTGGTTGTTCGCTGACACCGTCGGCGGCGCCAACGCGAGCGCCAACCTCTACTCGTTGATCGAGACGGCCAAGGCCAACAACATCGAGCCCTACCGGTACCTCGTCGCCCTGTTCAAGAAGCTGCCCCTGGCGCAGACGGCTGACGACTACGAGGCGCTGCTGCCCTGGAACATCGAGCTCGGCGCGCTGTAGACCGCCCTGCGCACATCGGTTCCGACACCACGCGCAAGGGCGTGGTTCATTGACGGCTTAC
>NZ_JBFUBW010000087.1:0-2233 GCF_056405555.1 Variovorax sp. P1_G12
GAATCGGCTCGGGCCGCGGTGGCCGTCGCTCGCCGTCAATTTCCACTTCTTGTCGCCGAGTTCGAAGCTGATGTACAGCTCGCCCGCGATCGCCGTATCCTTGACTTGTGGGACTGTCTGAGTTGTCGACATTTCCGGCTCCTTTGCAGTAGAGGTTGGGAAATCCCGTTGTAGCTAAACGGGTCTCTCTCGGATAGTCCCACATAGCATCTGGATGTCGGTCGCCAGGGTGAAGCGCTTGTGAGCCGCCATCTCCTTGCCTCGATCCCAGGTCAGCGACTTGTATAGCTCCTGCGGCAGCTTGCGAGCGTTCTTGATCAGCGCATTGACGACGGTCTCGGTGTCCGTGCCCCCAAGTTTCACCAGCATCACGTAGCGGGTTTGACGCTCGACCAGGGTGGCAATTTGACTGCTTGTTCCCCCGAACAGCAAATCACCCTCCCAGTGGCCTGGAACTGCTCGATCTTCAACCGTGGCCGGACGCTCGCTGATCGACACGGTGTCGACGATCCTCCCGTGGTTGTCGGTCTTCTGCGTGTGATGGCGCGAACGGCGCATGACCCGCGTGCGCCGCAGATGCTGCAGCAGCTCCTTCTTCAAGGCGCCGCGGGCTTGAATGAACAGGCTGCGGTAGATGGTCTCGTGTGACACCTGGAACTCCTCGTCACCAGGATAACTATGCTTGAGCCATCCCGCGATCTGCTCAGGTGCCCACAGCGATTGGAGCTTGGCAGCTACGATGCGCGCCAAGGCTCTGTTCTTCGCCAGTTTGCATCTCTTGGGACGGTGCCCTCGATCCCACGCCGCCTGGTCGGCCTGAGCAGCCCGGTAGCCCTCTCGACCACCGTTGCGCTTGATCTCCCGGCTGACAGTCGATGGCGCTCGCCCGAGGATGCTGGCGATCGCTCGAACTGAGAAGCCGGCCACTACAGCACGTGAGATCTCCTCGCGCTCGGCCAAGGTCAGTGCCAAGGAGGACCGGCACCGCTCTGGCGGCGGTATTCCGCCTGCTCGGGACAGAATCCCTTCGACCGACGAATGCGATCGATCGAACAACTGGGCTATCTGTTGAAGGCTGTCACCTGCTTTCCAGCGCTCCCACATCAGGGCCTTCTGGCTGTCCGTGTAGTAGGTCCGCGTTCGATACTTCATCTACAACACTCCTTCTGCCTACGCAGTTTCTAGTGTGTTGCATCGACCGGTTGAATCCGCAGTCTGAAAGATGCGCTTCGCGAGGCGGCAAGTTCGGGCACCGCGGTTTGGTGTGGCGCCGATGCCGTCTCCGAGCAAGACTTCGCCACTCGCAAGGCGAAAGGCCTGACGCGTTTCGCCTAGACTGCTGGACACCAAGAACCAACCCCGGAACACTACCTTGACCAAAGCGCGCGCCGTGCCCATGCCTAGCAACAGCGTGCTTGCGCCGCTTTACGCGGGCGCAGACCTTTTGGACGCCTTTGCAATTCGACTGCCGGCGGAGGCCAGCAATGATGTAGAGGTGCTGGCACGCGCCGCGTTCGAGCGACAGGCGTGGTGGATTCGTGCGCTCACGTGTGTACGCGACGTGGTGATGGTGACAGTCGGCGTCACATCGTCGCGCGCCGTCGGTCTTGCAGCAGCGGCGCGGGGGCCGGTCATCGGCTACTTGCCGGTGCTGTCAAAGAGCGCGACAGAGTTGGTGGTGGGCGCGGACGACCGGCACCTCGACTTCCGCGCCACCATCCAACTTCGCGCCGATGCGGAAAATGAGCGCGAGCTGGTTACGGGTACGGTTGTGCATTGCCATAACCGACTGGGGCGTGTCTATCTTGCGACGATTGCACCGTTTCATCGTGTGATTGTGCGGGCGAATTTAGAACGGGCAGTCAGAGCAATGAAGATTTAAGCATGCTTTGGTGGTCGCGACTGGCCGTAGCCGGCCAGAACCCGACATTCGACCCATCGACCCAGTGAACGGCAAATCCGTCAACTTTGAACCTGCCTCGTCGGAAGACGCAGAGGACCTTGTCGCCCTCCGAATCGTCGCCATGCGCCCAAGCCTTGAGCGGCTCGGCCGCTTTGACCCGCAACGCGCGAGGGACCGATTTTTGGCCAGCTTCACGCCAGCGTATACCCGGCACCTGGTAGTCGGGGCGCGGAGGGTGGGCTTCGTTGTTGTTCGCCCCGAAGCTGGGCATTTTCTTCTTGACCATCTCTACGTGGCCCCCGCGCATCAAGGCCAGGGCATCGGTGCCGC
>NZ_JBFUBW010000088.1:0-1911 GCF_056405555.1 Variovorax sp. P1_G12
GGGGATGTCAACGCTGCTTTCAAATGTCGCAGCGCCAGCGAAGTTGAAATGTCGCATTTCTGGCCTCTTCTGATGGGATCCGACGAATGCCGTGACTGCCTTGCCTCTGCACTACAGGTCCTTGTCAGCCGAAGGCCGGAGCGATCGGTTAGTTTTGCCGCGTTGAACGAGCTGTTGCTTTCGGAGCACGTTGACGCGCCTCTGAGTTCGCAGCGTTCGGCGAAGGGTTCATTGATTTGCAAGCCTTGCGCAATGCCTGCTCAAACTCTTCGACGTTGAACTGCCGGGAATGCGCGGCTCCCGGTGCTGCCTTCCTGGGTCGCGGAAGCTGGCCTTGATTCGTTCGAGATGGCGCGCAGCGGCGGTCGTCTCGCCGCTCCTGAACAGCTTGTGCCGCACGCAAGGCGTGGCTCAAACGCTTGTTCTCCACGACGGCCGCAATGTCGATCTGTGGCAGCTTGTCGTAGCGCACATAGGGCAGGGCGCCTTTACCTGAACGAACCTCGATGCGGCCGTCGGGATATTCATAGACGTCGATGTATCGTTGGATCAGCCGCCGGTTGCCCGCCGTGTCCGCCAACATATAGATTTCTCGCGCATAGTTCAACGTCAGTGACACGGACACCTTGCGCTGTTCGCGCCAGGTGAAGATCAGGTCCAGGTCTTCGTCGGCGCGCAGCGGCCGATGAGCGTCGAAGTCGCGCCGCGGCGGCTTTGCAAACCGGCCGTTGAAGTCGGCGATGAAGTGCGGTGCGAACGCGTTGGCCGTCTTCAGCGTGCTGATGCCGCGCAGTCTCAGTTCCTTCACCAGCCGATCCTGTAGCGTCAGGTTGGCGCGTTCGACCCGCCCCTTGGCCTGACTGGTGTTGGCGCACATGATGTCGATGTTCAACTCGTACAAGGTCCGTCCGAACTGGGTGACCCCACGCTCGCCGAACTCCGGCTTAGTCACTGGTCGAAAAATGCTTGCCTTGTCGCTGTAGAACGCGATGGGTTTGCCGTGGGCCTCCAGATAGCCACGGGTCGCCTCGAAGTAGGCAAAGCTCGATTCGGTGGGCACAAATCGCAGCTGCATCAACCGGCTGGTGGCGTCGTCGATGAACACCAGCAGCGTGCAGGCCGGCGCTCGCTCCTCGAACCAAGCGTGGTCGCTGCCATCAATCTGGATCAACTCGCCGAGGCACGCGCGACGGTTGCGCGGCTGGTGCACCTTGGCGGCCCGCTGCTTGCGCGGCGTCCACAGGCCAGCAGCGGTCATGAGCAGGCGAACCGTGTCTTTGCCCACGGCCAGCCCATGACACTCGAGAAGCTTCTCGCTCGCCAAGGTGGGGCCGAAGTCCGCGTAGCGCTCCCGGATCAACGTGATCGCGCGCTCCGCAGTTCCGGGCGCCAACTGGTGGTTGCTGGGGCGACCGCGCTTGCGCGACACCAAGCCGGAAGCACCTTCAGCTGCGTACCGTTGGACAATCCGCTCAACCTGTCGTCGGCTGATTCCCAGCCGCTGCGCGGCCTGGCCAACTCGCAGCATCCGGTCCACCACGGCTTGGATCGTCTTGAGCCGATCTGCTTCGCGCATCGTCATCGTGATCGTCGCCGTTGATGTCGCCATGGCCGGACCCCAAGCCCAGAACCTGGGTTGGGCGACTTTGCGACATCTGAAATCGGCCGAGGTTGTGTGAAAACACTTCGTTGATCTCCTCACTCCAAATAAAATCTGCCAACCCGTCAGAGCGAGGTGGCGCATGAAGCGATTCATCGAAGGCGAAGACCGACAGCAGGTCGCGTTGTTGCCGGAATGTCTTGATGACTATATCGGCGAAGACAACCCGGTGCGAGTCGTCGACGCTTTTGTCGAAGAGCTTGACCTTCAAGCCCTGGGCTTCAAGGGTGTTGATCCGGCGTCTACCGGTC
>NZ_JBFUBW010000089.1:0-1860 GCF_056405555.1 Variovorax sp. P1_G12
GTCACCAAGAACTAAGCGAACCCCCGGAGGAGAAGACATGGATCCCGTTTCCCATACCGTCATCAACCTGATCATCTTCGTGCTGGCGATCTACGTCGGCTACCACGTGGTGTGGACCGTCACGCCGGCGCTGCACACGCCGCTGATGGCGGTCACCAACGCGATCTCGGCGATCGTGATCGTGGGCGCGATGCTGGCCGCGGCGCTGACCGAGAGCGGCCTGGGCAAGACCATGGGCGTGCTGGCGGTGGCGCTGGCCGCGGTCAACGTCTTCGGCGGCTTCCTGGTGACGCGGCGCATGCTCGAGATGTTCAAGAAGAAGGACAGGAAGGCGCCTGCGGCCGGCAAGGCAGAGAAGGGGAATGCAGCATGAGCATGAACCTCGTCACGCTGCTGTACCTCGTTGCCAGTGTCTGCTTCATCCAGGCCTTGAAGGGCCTCTCCCACCCGACCACCTCGATCCGCGGCAACGTCTTCGGCATGGTGGGCATGGCGATCGCCATCCTGACCACCGCGGCGCTGATCGTGCAGCTGTCGGGCGGCAAGGCGATGGGCATGGCCTGGGTGCTCTTGGGCCTGGTGGTCGGCGGGGGCTACGGCGCCTACCGGGCCAAGACGGTCGAGATGACCCAGATGCCCGAGCTGGTGGCCTTCTTCCACAGCATGATCGGCCTGGCGGCGGTGTTCATCGCGGTGGCCGCGGTGGTCGAGCCCTGGGCCTTCGGCATCACGCCGGCGCCGGTGGCGGCCGCGGTCGGCATCAACACCCCCGACGGGGCCGCCATCATCGACGGCTTCCTGCGCTACGCGATCCCCGCGGGCAACCGGCTGGAGCTGTTCCTGGGSGCGGCCATCGGCGCGATCACCTTCAGCGGCTCGGTGATCGCCTTCGGCAAGCTGTCGGGCAAGTACAAGTTCCGCCTGTTCCAGGGCGCGCCGGTGGCCTTCCGCGGCCAGCACAAGCTGAACCTGGTGCTGGGCCTCCTGACCATCGCGCTGGGCCTGGTGTAYGTGGCCACCGAGAGCTGGAGCGCCTTCCTCGCGATGCTGGTGCTGGCCTTCGTGATGGGCGTSYTGATCATCATCCCGATCGGCGGGGCCGACATGCCGGTGGTGGTGTCGATGCTCAACAGCTACTCGGGCTGGGCGGCCGCGGGCATCGGCTTCAGCCTGAACAACGCGATGCTGATCGTGGCGGGCTCGCTGGTGGGCAGCTCGGGCGCGATCCTGAGCTACATCATGTGCAAGGCGATGAACCGCTCGTTCTTCAACGTGATCCTGGGCGGCTTCGGCGGCGAGGCGGCCACGGCGGCCACCGGCGCCCAGGAGCAGCGCCCGGTCAAGAGCGGCAGCGCCGACGATGCGGCCTACATGCTGAGCAACGCCGAGACGGTGATCATCGTGCCGGGCTACGGCCTGGCGGTRGCGCGGGCCCAGCACGCGGTGAACGAGCTGGCCGAGAAGCTCACCCACAAGGGGGTGACGGTGAAGTACGCGATCCATCCGGTGGCCGGGCGCATGCCGGGGCACATGAACGTGCTGCTGGCSGARGCCGAGGTGCCCTACGACCAGGTGTTCGAGATGGAGGACATCAACGGCGAGTTCGCGCAGGCCGACGTGGCGATCATCCTGGGGGCCAACGACGTGGTGAACCCGGCGGCGCTGCAAAAGGGCACGCCGATCTACGGCATGCCGATCCTGGAGGCCTACAAGGCCAAGACGGTGATCGTGAACAAGCGTTCCATGGCCGCGGGCTACGCCGGGCTGGACAACGAGCTGTTCTACATGGACAAGACCATGATGGTCTTCGGCGACGCCAAGAAGGTGGTCGAGGACATGGCCAAGGCGATCGAGTAGCTC
>NZ_JBFUBW010000090.1:0-1692 GCF_056405555.1 Variovorax sp. P1_G12
TGGCCGAGGCCTGGCCGAGGCCGTGTGGAAACGCAATTGGCACAACAGTATGCCGAACACGAGACCACAGGTCCCGTCATTGAGCCTGCTGATGCCATCCAGTGCTCATCGCCGCGCGAACGCGCATTCGTCTTGTTCGTGATGTTCTGGACCACCCTCAGCCGTCGTTAAAAGCGCTCACGCCCCCGCCAGCTTCATCGCCTTCATCGTTCTGGTCATGCCCAGGATGGCGATCACCCGCTTGAGGTTGTAAGCCAGCACGTGCAAGCTCATCTCGGTGCTGACGTGCTCCAGCGTCTTCGTTAGGAAGTGTGTCCAGCCCATCCAGTGCTTGAGCGTGCCGAACACGTGCTCCACGGTACTTCTTCGCAACGTCATGGCATCAGGCTTGCGATCAAGCCGCTGCTGAACTCGCTCCAGGACTTCCTCATGCTCCCAGCGACGGATGCGCCGGTACTTGCTGGTCGAGCAATCAACTTTCATCGCGCACCTCGGGCAGGCGCTGGTCCAGTAGACGTGCTGCTTCAGATTGCTCTCGAACGTGCTGAACCGATAGATTGCATGTTCTCCTGCGGGGCATAAGTATTCGTCATCCCTCGCGATGTAGATGAAGTCGCTCTTGTCGAAGCGTCCCTCGGCCTTGGCGTTCGAGGTCATCGGCTTGGGTACGAAGGTCGTGATGCCTGTGTCCTCGCAGGCCTTGAGCTCGGTGCCGTTGAAGTACCCGCGGTCCGCCAGGGCTTGCAGTTTGGTCTTGCCGATCGCCTCGCGCGCCGCCTTCGCCATCTTGCTCAGCTGCGCGCGGTCGTTGCCAATGTTCGTCACTTCATGCGCAACGATCAGGTGGTGTTTGGCATCGACCGCCGCCTGCACGTTGTAGCCCACCAGGCCCGAGCCCTTGGCTTGCGAGTTCATCGAGCGCGAGTCTGGATCGGTGGTGGAGCGCTGGCCATCGGGTTCGTGCTTCAGTTGCTCCTTGGTCTCGTCGAGCTGGCGCATCTGCTCGCGAAGCTTTTTGATCTTGTCCTGCAGCCGCTCGGTCTTGGCCTCGACCTCCGCGGGCTGCGTGCGGTCGGCGGTCTCCAGCGCGTCGAGGTAACGCTGGATACTCTGTTCGATCTGCCGCTGGCGCGCGTCGATCTTGGCTGGCGTGACGTTGCGGTCCCGGCTGTTGACCGCCTTGAACTTGCTGCCATCGATGGCCACGATGGCCTGCGTGAACAGCTTGAGTTCCCGGCACATGCCGACGAAGCGCTTGCAGACGTTGCGGATGCCCGCTCCGTTGTCGTGACGGAAGTCGGCAATGGTCTTGAAGTCCGGGGCAAGCCGGCCAGTGAGCCACATCAGCTCGACGTTGCGTTGGGCTTCGCGTTCCAGGCGCCGGCTGGACTGGATGCGGTTCAGGTACCCGTAGATGTAGAGCTTGAGCAGCACCGCCGGGTGATACGACGGTCGACCGGTAGACGCCGGATCAACACCCTTGAAGCCCAGGGCTTGAAGGTCAAGCTCTTCGACAAAAGCGTCGACGACTCGCACCGGGTTGTCTTCGCCGATATAGTCATCAAGACATTCCGGCAACAACGCGACCTGCTGTCGGTCTTCGCCTTCGATGAATCGCTTCATGCGCCACCTCGCTCTGACGGGTTGGCAGATTTTATTTGGAGTGAGGAGATCAACGAAGTGTTTTCACAC
>NZ_JBFUBW010000091.1:0-1660 GCF_056405555.1 Variovorax sp. P1_G12
CTGACCAATGCCATCGGCAACACCGGGCACAACGGGTGGGCGCAGGCGAAGGACCTGCTCATCCACCCCGAGGTGAAGAACTGCCTGCACTACGTGGCGCTGCACGAGCTTCGTACCAACTTCCCGGCCGACAGTGTGGCCATCGCCGAGGGCACCATCCTGCCGGAGCGCTGCCACGAGCACCACTGCCCCGGCGCGCACAGCGACGTGGGCCATAGCCGCGCACTAACTCCCCACGCGCTGACACAGCGCGGCACTTCATCAAACACAGAAACCAGGAGGAATCGGACCATGCGCCCTTTCCAATCCGTGGGCCAAATCGCCCGCCGCCTGATCGCTGCCTTCGCAGTGGTCGCACTCGCTACCGGCTGCGCCACGAGCGCGGATGACCTCGTGCCGGACAAAGACATGATCGGAGCGCCGATCTCAGGGGTCGGCCATTACGGTTCCAACATCGGTGTGCCCAGCTTCTCTCTGAATGGGCGCTGGGGCGGCAACAGTTCCGGGTGGGGCGGCGGAGGCGGCGGCGTGTGCTGCGTGCTGCTGCCTCGCAAGATCACCAAGCCCGTGATGGTGAATGTGAAGTGGCAGACCTGTGACATAGGCGGTATGAAGTTCGTGAACGGCCGACTCGAAGATCTGAGCCAACAATGCAAAGAAGAAGAACACGAGGCCACGGTGCCCGTTCACTTCGAGGTCCAACCGGGAGAAGGAGGGTCAGCGATTTATGTCCATTTCCTGCCGGGTAATAGGGTCGAACTTTGGTATGCAGACCAATCTCCGATCAGTCCTTCCTATCCAGGCCCCCCCTACCCCTTTGGCCCGGCGCCGGTCTATGCGCCGCAGCCGAGCAAGGAGCCCCAGTCAACCATCAAGAGCCGGTAGTCGAGCAAACAAGGGAGCACCACACAATGAGTCAGTTCAAGACTGTTCTTCAATCTGCCACCGTTCAAAGTACGCAACCCCTGGCCCATGCGCAGGCGTGCAAATGCGAAAACAATCTCAACATCGGCATTTTCTTCGATGGCACCGATAACAATCAGAACGTTCAGGAAGGCCCTGTCCACACCAACGTTGTTCGGCTCTGGCAAGCCTATAAGAGGCGACCCGAAGATGGATTTTTTCGTTACTACGTTTCTGGTGTCGGAACTCCATTTACCGAGATCGGCAAGACCGAAGCCGAAGCTTTCGGCGGCCCTGCAGGTGCGGGCGGGGAGGCGCGGATCCTCTATGGGCTGTTGGAAACCATCAACTCCGTACACACCTTTCTGAATAGGCGCGCGCGCTTCAACCTGCCGGCGCTCGCAGTCCTCTGCTCATCAGCCCGAGTCCCTGATGCCAACCAGGACCCCGCCAATCGCCAGTACCGCCTGACCGCAGAGCAGAAGATTCTCGATGACCTGGGCCTGGAGCGGGGGCTCGTCGCGAATGCCCGCGAGCGGCACGAATTTCTCTCCAAGGTGCGCAACGAACTGAGCCAGCAGGTCACGGCGCGCGCGACGCGCCCGCAGATCGGGGCGATCTACATCGACGTGTTCGGCTTCAGCCGCGGCGCGGCACAGGCCCGCGTGTTCGTCAACTGGCTGCACGAGCACCTGCTGATCGGCGGCAATCTGTTCGGCGTGCCGAGCTATGTGCGCATGCTCGGCCTGTTCGATAC
>NZ_JBFUBW010000092.1:0-1281 GCF_056405555.1 Variovorax sp. P1_G12
CTGACCCTGCCTCGTTTCCACGTACACCAAGTCACGCAGCCAAGAGGCTGAGTTCCCTTTCGACAGGTGCAAGGTATCCGATTGCCGTGTGCATACGCACGCGGTTGTAGAAGCCCTCGATCCAGTCCACGATGTCCAGGCGAGCCTGCGCCCGAGTGTCGTAGCGTACCTGGTAGACCCTCTCGACTTTCAGCGTCTTGAAGAAGCTCTCCATGGCTGCGTTGTCCCAGCAGTCGGCCTTTCTGCTCATCGACATCGTGATGGCGAAGTCCGCCGCCAGTCGTCGGTACTCGTGGCTTGCGTATTGGCTTCCACGATCCGTGTGTACCAGCAGCCCGGCGCCGGGCTTTCTCTGCCAGTATGCCGATCTCAGTGCCGCACAGACCAGCTTCGCATCGATCGTCTCGGACATCGACCACCCCACGATCCGGCGGCTCGCCAGGTCCATCACCACGGCCAAGTACAGCCAGCCCTCGTCGGTTGCAACATACGTGATGTCGGCCACCCAGGCCCGGTTCGGCTGCCAGCCATCGAAGCGACGATCCAGGAGGTTGGGTGCCACCGGCAAGCGATGCCCCGAGTCGGTGGTGACTACCCAGGCCCGCCGATACACCGGACGTAGCCCTTGGCGCTTGAGACTTCGGCGCACCCGCTCGGCGCTGACGCGCTCGCCTTGCTGGCGAAGCTGCTGCGTGATGCGCGGTCGACCATAGCTGCCTCGGCTGTTGCGGTGCGCGAGTTGTACCTTGGCATCCAGCGCCTTGTTTGCGAGGGCTCGAGCGCTGGGCGATCGCACGCGCCACTGGCAGTACCCCGTGCGGGACACCGACAGCACCCGGCACAGCCGGCTGACCGTGTACTCGTCGCGATGATTGTCGATCCAGGCGTACTTCATCGCGACCCCTTGGCAAAGTACGCCGTCGCTTTTCGAAGGATTTCCACATCCAACTTCGCATCAGCCAGTTCCCGGCGCAGCCGGCTGTTCTCCGCCTCCAGTTCGCTCACCGGGCGACGCGTCGGCACGGCTGCAGCACTTCCAATGGCCTCGGGTGCCGGAACGCCGGTCGTCGCTCGCCGCCGCTTCCAGTTGCCCACCGTTGCCACCGGCACCCCCAGCCGGCGTGCCGCCTCGTGGCTGCCGACCGATTCCGCCAGTCTGGTCGCCTCGACCCTGAATTCATCCGTGTACTGCCGTTTCGGCAGCTTGCTATCTCGCATTTCGATTCTCCATACAGCTCAAGTTTCCAACTTCTTGGTGTACGTGAAATCGGGGCAGGGTCA
>NZ_JBFUBW010000093.1:0-1201 GCF_056405555.1 Variovorax sp. P1_G12
AGAAAATGAGAAAATGGCAAAAGGAAAATTCACCCGCACGAAGCCGCACGTCAACGTGGGCACGATCGGTCACGTGGACCATGGCAAGACGACGCTGACGGCGGCGATCGCCACTGTGCTGTCGGCCAAGTTCGGCGGCGAAGCGAAGGCCTACGACCAGATCGACGCGGCTCCTGAAGAAAAGGCGCGCGGCATCACGATCAACACGGCCCACGTCGAGTACGAGACGGCCAACCGCCACTACGCGCACGTCGACTGCCCCGGCCACGCCGACTACGTGAAGAACATGATCACCGGCGCCGCCCAGATGGAYGGCGCGATCCTGGTGTGCTCGGCCGCYGACGGCCCGATGCCCCAGACCCGCGAGCACATCCTGCTGGCACGCCAGGTGGGCGTGGGCTACATCATCGTGTTCCTGAACAAGTGCGACATGGTCGACGACGCCGAGCTGCTCGAGCTGGTCGAAATGGAAGTGCGCGAGCTGCTGGACAAGTACGAATTCCCGGGCGACGACACSCCGATCATCCATGGTTCGGCCAAGCTSGCGCTSGAAGGCGACAAGGGTCCYCTGGGCGAGCAAGCCATCATGAAGCTGGCCGATGCGCTGGACACCTACATCCCGACGCCCGAGCGCGCCGTGGACGGTGCCTTCCTGATGCCTGTGGAAGACGTGTTCTCGATCTCGGGTCGCGGCACGGTGGTGACGGGCGCGGTCGAGCGCGGCGTGATCAAGGTCGGTGAAGAAATCGAAATCGTGGGCATCCGCCCGACGGTGAAGACCACCTGCACCGGCGTGGAAATGTTCCGCAAGCTGCTGGACCAGGGCCAGGCCGGCGACAACGTCGGTGTGCTGCTGCGCGGCACGAAGCGCGAAGAAGTCGAGCGTGGTCAAGTCCTGTGCAAGCCGGGCTCGATCAAGCCGCACACGCACTTCACCGCCGAGGTGTACGTTCTGTCGAAGGACGAGGGCGGCCGTCACACGCCGTTCTTCAACAACTACCGTCCGCAGTTCTACTTCCGCACGACCGACGTCACCGGCGCGATCGAGCTGCCGAAGGACAAGGAAATGGTCATGCCCGGCGACAACGTGTCGATCACGGTCAAGCTGATCAACCCGATCGCGATGGAAGAAGGCCTGCGCTTCGCCATCCGTGAAGGCGGCCGCACCGTGGGCTCGGGCGTCGTGGCGAAGATCCTCGAC
>NZ_JBFUBW010000094.1:0-1042 GCF_056405555.1 Variovorax sp. P1_G12
TGCAGATTCAACCGATCGATGCAACGATCTGACTGAACATCTCAGCCGGTGTTTGGAAGTCGAGAGTCTTCCTGGGTCGCTCGTTCAACCTGCGCGCCAACGCGTTGAGCTTGGCTTGTGAGTAGGTCGAGACATCGATGCCCTTGGGAAGGTACTGCCTCAGCAGGCCATTCGTATTCTCGTTGGTTCCGCGCTGCCACGGGTTCTGAGGGTCGCAGAAGTACACCTTGATGTCGGTCGCCAAGGTGAACTGCTTGTGGCCCGCCATCTCTTTGCCTCGATCCCAGGTCAGCGATTTGTAGAGCTCCTGCGGCAGCTTGCGAGCATTCTTGACCAGCGCGCTCACCACCGTCTCCGTGTCCTTGCCGGTGACCTTCACCAGCATCACGTAGCGTGTCTGGCGCTCAACCAGGGTAGCGATCTGGCTGTTGGAACTCCCGAACAGCAGGTCGCCTTCCCAGTGGCCAGGCACCGCCCGATCTTCAACCGTGGCCGGGCGCTCGCTGATCGACACTGCGTCGACGATTCTTCCGTGGGCGTCGGTCTTCTGCGAGTAATGGCGCGACCGCCGCATGCCTCGCGTTCGTCTCAGATGCTGCAGCAACTCCTTCTTCAAGGCCCCGCGGGCTTGGATGAACAGGCTGCGGTAGATGGTCTCGTGTGACACGTGGTAGGTCTCGTCGCACGGGTGAGTATGCTTGAGCCACCCCGCAATCTGCTCCGGCGACCACTGCAGCTTGAGCTTGTCCGCCACGATGTGTGCCAAGCCAGGGTTCTCGGCCAGCTTGCAGAGCTTGGGGCGATGGGCCCGGTCCCACGCTGCCTGGTCGGCCTGAGTCGCTCGATAGCATCCTGGACCACCGTTGCGCTTGATCTCGCGACTTACGGTGGACGGAGCTCGCTCGAGGATCAGGGCGATCGCGCGAATCGAGAAGCCAGCCGCCATTGCACGTGAGATCTCCTCGCGCTCGGCCAATGTCAGAGCCATCGGGGACCGGCTTCGCTCCGGTGGTCGAATGCCGCCCGTACGGGACAGAATCTT